>NZ_DOTK01000013.1:4150-109967 GCF_003521185.1 Brevibacillus sp. | reverse complement strand
CATGCTGGGCGCACCAAGAAAAACGCCGATTCTTCCGTAGCGAAAAATCGGCGTCTCCTTTTTTCCGAAAAGCTTAGGTTTAGTTTGACTCAGTCTCATTGGCCGAGGCGGGAACCACACCTGAATACTCCTCCAGCGTGATGCCTTGCTCGCTGATTTGCTTGGCGATCTCCACGCCGACGTAGCGCAAGTGCCACGGCTCGTACATATAGCCTGTGATCGCTTCTTTTCCATCCGGATAGCGGATGATAAAGCCGTGTTCTGCCGCGTGCTCGGCAAGCCACAATGCTTCCTTCGTGCCGCCAAAGCAGCTCGTCGCCGCGCATTTGCCGTCTACGCCGGATACGTCGATCGCAAGCCCGGTTTCGTGTTCGCTCGTACCTGGCACGGCGCTGTAAGTGCGCGCTTTTTCCACGCCGTCTTTTTGCACGTAGCGGTTGAACAGCGCTTTCTGGTAAGCGTGAGAGCGGTAGGCCGATACTCCTGCAAGCGCTACTCCGTCCGCTTTTGCCGCTGCAAACAATTCCTCCAGCGCAGCCGCCGCTTCCTTGCGCATTTTCCGCTTCTCGCTCTTTTCCGGGAGCAGGTACGGGACTTTCGGGAATACCAGGTCGTTTGGCGTATAGTTTTCGGGAAGCTTGCGCTGTTTGTTGACCAGGACCGCTACACTTTGCGGTTCAGCGACTACCTCGATATCCGCAAGCAGCTCTTCGTACTTGCCTGCCCCTTCGGCAGACGGCTTTTTCGGCGGTTGGGCCTCTGGCTGCTTGGTTTCTTCCGGTTTCGTTTCTTCCGGCTTCGCCGTCTCGCCTGGCTTGGTTTCCGGTTGTTTGGCTTCCTCGGCAGGTTTGGGCACTTCTGCTGGAGCAGGCTGGGTCGTCTCCTGCGACGGCTTTGCCTGTTCTTCGTTTGGCGCAGCCATGCTGCTGCATCCAGACAGCGCGAGAATCGCGGCTGTTACCAGTATGATGGAATGATTCGTACGATTGGCAAAACGTTTCATCATGACGTCCTTTCGAATCGGGCCCGGCTGTACAGTCAGCCCGCATGGGTGTTGGGTACTTATCCAGCATGGAAGTACGTACCCATTATGACATAAATCGGGCCTTTTTCGTTACAGGAACGTGCCATTTTGGCAAAAAATCAGCGCGCCTTTGCCGGGAGGATGCCAGTCGCCTACTCTTCTTTTTTGGCAAAATAGGTGGCGAGCACAGAGCCGGAAAGGTTGTGCCACACGCTGAAGATGGCGCTCGGCACCGCTGCGAGCGGATTGAAGTGAGCCGCCGCCAAAGCCGCGCCCAAACCGGAGTTTTGCATGCCTGTCTCCAACGTCACCGCTTTGCGCTTCGCCAGATTCAAGCCGAACAGCTTGGCGAAAAAATAGCCGAGCACGTAGCCGAGAATATTGTGCAAAATGACGACAGCAAAAATGATCATGCCTGTCTCGACGATTTTGCCTTTGTTCAGAGCAACGACAATCGCCACGATCAAAACGATAGCAATGGTAGACACGAGCGGCAATGCCTTGGCGCTCGCTTCCGCCTGCTTGCCGAAAAACGCTTTGACGATCACACCGAGTACGATCGGGACAATGACGACCATCACAATATCGAGAAACAGCGACTTCGTATCAATCGCCATCCATTTTCCAGCCAAAAGCGAGATGAGTGCAGGGGTAGCGATCGGGGCGATCAAGGTGGACACAGCCGCGATGGAAACCCCGAGAGCGACATCGCCTTTTGACAAGTACGTCATGACATTGGACGCCGTCCCGCTCGGACAGCAGCCGACCAAAATGACACCAACCGCAATATCCGGCGGAAGCTGCAACGTGATCGCGAGCACAAACGCAAGCGAAGGCATGATCAGGTAGTGACCGACTACGCCGATCAACACATCGACCGGCCTGCGAAACACTTCGCGGAAATCTTCCGAAGACAAAGTCAGCCCCATTCCGAACATGATGACGCCGAGCAGGAACGAAATGTAGCCTTTTCCGCCGACGAACGCTTCCGGCACAAAAAAGCCGAGAATGGCAAACAAAATTACCCACAACGAGAACGTGCTGCCAACAAACTTGCTGATTCTCTCCACAGTATTCATGTTTCTCTCTCCTGTTTTTCGTTTTATGTCTATTTAAAATATTTTTGATTATACTGCACGTTTTTGCATTGTTCTATGCTTTTCGGCAATTCCGTCTATACCAAAAACCTATACAGCTATAGTCTGAGCCAAACAAGTAAAAAAGACGCGCCGTATACACCAGCGCGTCTGTCCCTTATGATCTTGTTCGTCACCCAAGCACCAGCGAGTGCAGCGCCCGTCCGGCAGCAGTTGTCCGCTTATTTTTGAATGCTGACCTGGTCGAGCATGAGATAGCCAGCCGGACTGATGGAAAAGCCTTGAACGTCGATGCTGATGACGGCGAGATTTTCCAGATTGCGAATCGGCACCAGCAGCGCATCCTGCATCTCCAGCTCCTGCGCTTTCGCGTAGATGGCGAGACGCTTGGCCGGGTCTGACTCGACTCGTCCGGCTTCGAGCAGCCTGTCCAGCTCCTGGTTGCTGTACTGAAAGCTGTTTCCGGCTCCGCCGCCCATCGTGTGAAACAGGTTGTACTGGTTGTAGTCCGCGTCACCCGTCGCGTTCCCCCAGCCGCTGACGAAAATCTGGTGCGTCCGCGTCTTTTCGATCGTCGTGACGAAATCGGCGTAGCTGACCACATCCATTTTGGCGTCGATCCCGATTCCTTTGAGCTGGGAACGGATGACTTGCGCAACCATGACCCGATCGTTGCGGTCGTAGGTCAGCATATGGATGGAAAAGCCGTTGGGGTATCCTGCTTTGGCGAGCAGCTCGCGCGCCTTGTTCAGGTCGTACGGATAGCTTTGGACGGACGCACTGTAGCCGAATACTTTTGGCCCGAGCGGCGAGTTGGCCTGCGTGCCTACATTGTTGTAGACGCCTTTGATGATGGCTCCTGTTTCGATGGCTGAACTGATAGCCTGTCTGACGCGAATGTCGTTGAGCGGCTCTTGCGCCACATTGAACCCGAGAAACTCGGTTCCCAACGCTTCGCTGCGATACACATGCAAGCGATTCGATGCGGACAGCCGATCGATCTCCTGCACCGGAATCGATTCGGCTACGTGGGCCTCGCCGTTTTCGACCATGGCAATACGCTTCTGATCGTCCGCCACGACGCGAAAAATCACATGATCGATTTTCGGCTTGTCGCCCCAATACTGCTGGTTTTTGTCCAGCACGATCTGATTTCCCGGCTCCCAGGAGCGAAACACAAACGGCCCGGTTCCAACCGGATGCTCCGCCAGCTTGCGCCCGTACTGCTCGATCGCTTTCGGGCTAATCATGCTGCCTTCGTGACTGGCTAATATAGAGAGCAGCGGCGTAAACGGCCGCTCCAAAATAAACTGTACGGTGTACGGATCGACGATTTTGATTTGCTTGATCTTGTCAAACATCGCAGCTCGCGGCGAAGCGATCTTCGGGTCCATGACCCGGTCCAAGGTTCGCTTCACTGCGGTGGCGTCAAACGGTGTGCCATCGTGAAAGAAAACGCCCTGTCGCAGCTTGAACTCCCAGACAAGATCGCTGACTTGCCGCCAGGAGAGGGCGAGCTGCGGCACGATCACCATGTTGGCATCCCGTCTGACCAGCCCTTCGTACACTTTTTGATGGACGACACTCGCGGCATTGATCGTGGAGATGAAGTGCGGATCGAGATTGCCAGCATCGGACATTCTGACAATCGTCAGCGTCCCTCCTTCCACCGCTTTCGCGGGAAGGTCTTCCTTTTCGGCAGGCGGTTCCGTTGCCATGGAACAGGCCGCAAGCATCGTCACGGCGAGCAGCAGTCCAATCAAGCTGGCAAAACGTCTCTTCTGTATCATCGTGGACTCTGTCGCATCCTTTCTTTCGCGAGATATACGCCTATTTTGTACAAAAAGACCGCCTTCCCGAATGATTCACAGAGAACGGCGGCCCGATGCTGGCAACGCGCTAAGGACAGGTCAGTCTTTTTGTTTATCAAACAACGACTTGTACTCGCCGAAGCCCTCTTCTTCCAGCTTGTCTTTCGGAATAAAGCGCAGCGCCGCAGAGTTGATGCAGTAGCGCAAGCCGTTTTCTCCCGGTCCGTCTTCGAACACATGCCCCAGATGCGAGTCTGCGTGCTTGCTGCGCACTTCTGTCCGAATCATGTTGTGGGTCAAATCGAGCTGCTCGGTGACATTCTCGCTGGCCAGCGGTTGGGTAAACGACGGCCAGCCGCAGCCGGAATCGAATTTGTCCAAGGAAGAAAACAACGGCTCGTTCGACACGATATCCACGTAGATGCCTTCCTCTTTGTGATTCCAGAACTCATTGGCAAACGGGCGCTCCGTGCCGCTGTTTTGCGTCACTTCGTACTGAATCGGCGTCAGTACCTGTTTCAGTTCTTCCTGCTTCTTTTTGTCGCGCCACGCTTCCTTCACGAACTTCGCTCTGCCCGACGCCGCCCGGTAATACTGGTAGCGCACAGGGTTTTTCTTGTAATAGTCCTGGTGGTAATCCTCTGCCGGGTAAAACGGCTTGGCAGGCAAAATCAAGGTCGCTATCGGCTTTTGAAAAATGCCGCTTTGCTCCAGTTCCTCACGCGAGCGAATCGCCAGGCGTTCCTGCTCTGGCGTGTGAAAGAAAATCGCCGGGGCGTACGATTGCCCCCGATCGCCGAATTGGCCGCCTGCATCTGTCGGATCGATCTGTCTCCAAAACATCTGCAACAGCTCCTCGTACGAGATGAGCGCCGGATCGTAGGTGATTTGCACGGCTTCATAGTGTCCGGTTGTATCCGAGCACACTTGTTCATAGGTCGGATTTTCGACGTGGCCGCCTGTGTAGCCCGAGACGACCTTGATGATTCCTGGCAGCTTGTCAAACGGACTGACCATGCACCAGAAGCAGCCGCCGGCAAAGGTTGCGGTTTCCCATCGTGAAATTTCGCTGTTCATGCAGTTCGCCTCCTGATCTATACGAAAGCTTCGATACCCTCGATTGTACATGTTTTGCAAAATGAAAGTCCACTCCGTAGCTGCCGCAAAAACAGTTAACCGAAAAAAAGACCCCGCATCGTGTCGAGGTCTTTGTTGGCAGAGCATTTATTTGGCCAGGGAAAGCGCCTGGGCAAATCCGGAAAGCATCACAACCATGTGGGCGATTCCTTCCTCGAAATCTTTCAGGCGAATCGACTCGTTCGGCGCGTGCACCTTGCAACCGACCCAGCCTACTCCCGTACTGACAACCGGAAGCTTAAGCTGCTCGCCGAAAATGTACATCGGGCCTGTCCCTGCCGAGTTCGGTGCGAGAACAGGCTCGTTCTCGTAGATGACGCGGGCGGTATCCAGCACATGGGCAACGAACGGATGGTGGAAATCGGAGCGGTACGCTTTTTGCCCGTTGATCATCGTCACCGTAATGTCGTCGTAGCCATGCTTCTTCAGATGCGCCTCGATGCAACGCAAGATGTGCTGCGGGTCTTGTCCCGGCACGAGACGGCAATCCACTTTGGCTCTGGCGTTTTTCGGCAGCACCGTCTTCGCGCCTTCTCCGGTATACCCGCTGTCCAGTCCGCAAATCGTCATCGTCGGGTGGAACACCATCGCCTCGCGCGGGTCCACGCCTTTTGCCTTCGTGATCAGCGGGCGTTTCAGGCCGTACAGTTCTGCCGTCGCTTCCTCGCTGAACGGCAGCTCGGACACGAATTTCTTTTCATCTGCTGTCGGTTCTTCGATGCCGTCGAAAAAGCCTTCGACCAAAATTTCGTTTTGCTCATTTTTCATCGTCGCCAGTGCTTGTACCAGACGCCATGCTGCGTTGTCTACATAAGCGCCGACAGAAGAGTGCATGTCGATGTCCGCGCCTGTGCAGGTCAGCTCCAAATACGCCATGCCTTTGATTCCGGCAACCATGCTGATGCGCTCGGATTCGTCTTTTCCGCCAAATTCCCAAATGCACGCATCCGCTGCGAACAGGTCTTTATATTGGCGCAAATACGGTTCCAGGTTCGGACTGCCGATCTCCTCTTCCCCTTCGATCAGGAACTTGATGTTGCACGGCAAGCCGCCCTGCTTTTGCAAAATTTTGATCGCGCTCAGCCGCGCTACCAGGTCGCCTTTGTTGTCGGCTGCGCCGCGTGCGAACAGCTTGCCCTCGATCACAGTCGGCGTGAACGGCTCGGTATGCCATTCGCTGAACGGTTCTGGCGGCTGGACATCGTAATGGTTGTAGTAGAGCAGCGTCTTGCTGGCATCGCCATTGCTGCCTGCTGCAAAAAAAGCATAGACGACGGGGTTGCCGCCAAGATCGTCGAGCACCTTCGTCTCGCCGCCAGCCTCGTGGATCATCTGCACGACGTAGTCGACTGTTTCCGGAATCGCTTTGTGCTGGGCAGAAACGGTGGGGTAACTCAAGTATTGCTTCAGGCGGTCAATCGCCTCCGGGAGTATCTCCTGTACGCAGCCCAATACTTGTTCCTTGTTCATGTTTCGTTCCTCCTCGTGAGCGCTCTTTGGCGGATTTGGATTTGGCATCGATACGACTACTACTGCTGCAAGCTTGGCACTTTTGGCTCCATATACGTCGCGAACCAGTCCTCTGTATACTGCAATCTCAGCACGCGCTGCTCGGGATCTCCGCTGCGGGACAGCTCATGTCCGGCTCCGGGGAAGCGAATGAAGGACACGGGTGCCTTGCCTTGGTGTTTGAGCGTGATGTACAGCTGTTCAGCCTGCTCGATCGGGCAGCGGTGATCCTGTTCCCCGTGCATGATCAGAAGCGGCGTCTCGATGTTTGCGACCAGACGAATCGGCGAATGCTGCCACATTTTCTCCGGATTGGTGAACGGATTGGCCTGAATTTCTTCGGCGCTGAAGTAGTAGCCGATGTCGCTCACGCCGTAAAAGCTCACCCAGTTGCAAATGCTGCGGTCCGTCACACCTGCGCGGAATCTGTTCGTCTGCCCTACAATCCAGTTGGTCATCAGGCCGCCGTAGCTTCCGCCTGCCACTCCCAGGCGGGACTCGTCCACGAAATCAAACTGCTGGCACGCGTAGTCGACTGCGCTCATCAGGTCGAGATAGTCCTTGCCGCCGTAATCTCCGCAGCACGCCTGCATGAAGCGCTCGCCGTACCCGTAGCTGCCGCGCGGATTGGTGTAAAGCACCGCGTAGCCTTTTGCCGCCAAAATCTGAAACTCGTGGAAAAACGTATTGCCGTACATGGAGTGCGGTCCGCCGTGGATTTGCAAGACGAGCGGGTATTTTTCACCTGGCTTGTAACCGACTGGTTTCAGCATCCAGCCGTGCACCTTCCAGCCGTCTTGCGCTGCAAATTCGATTTCTTCCGGCACAGCCAGCTCCACATTCGCAAAAAAGTCGCGGTTCAGTTCGGTCAAACGTTGCTCTGCCTTCGTTTCCAGGTTGAAGTGATACAAGTCTCCCGGAATGAGCGGATCACTGATCGCTGCGATCAGCGTCTGCTTTTGCTCGTCAATCGTGAATCCGTACACGTTGCGGTTGCCGCTAACGATGTGCTCTTTTTGTCCGTCCAGAGCTACGCGGTAAATGCCGGAATTGCCGCGCTCGCTTACAATCACGTACAACGCGGTTCCGTCCTCCGTCCAGACCGCTCCTGGAGTCGGGTGGCCCGGCGAGCGCACATCGCCAATCGTCGAATCGCCGATTTGCACATCCCAATCAGCGGTCACGCAAGTCAGCTCGCCGCTTTCGAGATCGCATGTCCATACTCGCTTTTGCGTTGCGTTCAAGTAAATTCCGTCCGCCAAGCTGCCGATGAACGCGAGCTTTTGGCTGTCAGCAGACCAGGTTGGGTTGGAAAATGTCCCGTTACTGCTCGTCAGCTTCTTCCATTCTCCTCCCGCTGTCCGCAGCAAATACACATCGACCGTGTGCAGCATGTCAGGATTTTCGTTGCGGTTGGCTGTGATCGCCAGCCATTTTCCGTCCGGCGACCAGGAGCCGATCGTGTGATGGTAAGGCCCGTCTGTCAGCGCTTTTACTTCTCCCGTTTCCACATGCACGAGGGCGAGTTGCCGTGTTTTTTCGTACAAATAGCCGTAATCGTCCGATTTGTATTTCATCCGCTCGACATGGATTACTTTCGGCACGACTGCTTCTTTTGCTTCGCCTTCCTGATCGTCAAACGTCTCGCCGCGATCCATCAAGGAAGAAAAGACGATAAGCTGTCCATCCGGCGACCAGAGCGGAGTGCTCACCCCTGTTTTGCAGTGCGTCAACTGGCGCGGCTCGCCACCTTTGGCGTCAATCAGCCAAACTTGTGCTGTCCCGGAACGCTTGGAGACGAAAGAGATGCGCGTACCATCCGGCGACCAGCGCGGATACGTGTCACGCACAGCACCGCTCGTCAGTTGCACCGTTTCTCCTGTCTGCAAGTCGCGGACGAACAAGTGGTTGCGATACGCCCGCTCTTCGTCGATCATCGTCTTCACGTAAACAACCGCATCTCCCTGCGGGGAAAGCTGCGGGTCGCTTGCGTACGTCAGTTGATACAAATCTTCTGCTGCGACTTTTCTTTTTTGGCTGTTCATTTGTCACTCACTCCTTTTCACTGTGGACCGTTTTCAAATGCTCCAGGAAAAAGCGGGTAATGCCCTGATTCAGCGTGATGTGGTTGTCCAGTTTTTCGGTAAAGTGGCCTTCGTCTTCGAAAACGTGCAAAGCCACCTGTTGCCCCCGGTCTTGCATGTCTGCCACAAGCTGCTCCGCCTCGCTGACAGGGACCCGGGTATCGTTACGCCCGTGAAAGACGAGCAACGGTGCCTTGATTTTGGCAGAGTGATTCAGCGGCGCGATTTGTTCGAAGAAATCGTCGTCCTCGCCCAAGTAGCCGTATTCGACTTCGCGCAGCTTTCTCCGCCACTCTCCCGTGTTTTTCAGGAAGGTGCCAAAATGCGAGATGCCGACGATATCGACTCCGGCTGCCCACAAATCCGGGTAATGGGTGAGGGCGGCAAGCACCATGAAACCGCCGTAGCTGCGGCCCATAATCCCGATTGCCTGCGGGTCGACCGTTTCCTTTTGCGACAAGTCTTTGACCAGCCAGGCGAGGTCGGCGACAGAGTCCATCCGCTTGCGGCGATCGTCGAGTTGCACGTACGTACGGCCATAGCCCATGCTGCCGCGCACGTTCGGTGCCACTACCGTGAAGCCCTGGTTGACCAAATATTGAAAGACCGGGTGGTACTCTGCGCGAATCTGGCTCTCCGGCCCGCCGTGGACGTAGACGACAACCGGACTTTTGCCGGAATGGTTTTTGCTGTAGAGAAAATACGGCACCTCCAGCCCGTCAAAAGAACGGAAGCTGCACAGCTCTGGCTCCACGAGGCTGTCTTGAATTTCTTTTGCCACGCCAACATAAGTCACGCGCTCACTCGATTTTTCCGCAAGCGAATACGTCCAGATGTCGCCGGGCAATGTCGGGCTTTTCAAGGCAAAGGCAAGCTGTTCATCCGAGCGGAACGCGAGTCCGCTGATGACGCCACCCGGGATGTTCTCTGCCATTACTTGACGCTGCTCGGTCAAAGAGTAAAAGCCGAGAGCCGAACGCCCGCCTTCATTGATGGCGAAAGCAAGCACTTCCTCGCTGTGCGAAAGTTTCGCTTCCTCCACGTCCCACTTGTCGATCTGGACGAGCTTTTCCAGTTCGGCGCCATCCAGCGCAAAGCGGCAAAGCGCCATCGTGTTGTCATCGCGATCGGTCACGATGTAGCCGTGTTGTCCGTCACGGGTCAACTGCAACGAGTGAAAGCGCGCTTGCTTGCTGCAAATCGGCAGCTTCCGGGCTTGTCTGGTCTGCAAATCCAACAGGTACAGGGCATTGTCGATATTCGTTTCCTGTACGCTGAAAATCAGCCCTGTGCCGTTCGGCAGCCAGGCAATCGGATCGCAGCGCCCGTCATGACGGTACACTTCCTCGTACTGGCCGCTCTCTACGTCCTGCACAAAAATATCGAAGCAGCGTGGCTCGCGACGGTTGCTCGACCAGGCAATTTTCTCGCTGCAAGGCGACCAGCCGCCGAAGTAATGGAAAAATTCGGGCGCATCCGTCAATGGCTTGACGACTGCTCCACCCTCTTTCAACAAAAAAAACTGCTGGCGCTCGTCTCCTTTGTTGTCCATGCCGACAACGGTCTTCGTCCCGCATGGAGAATGGGCGAACTCGACAACCCGGTCAGGCAAAGAAGTCACCTGACGTACGCTCGCGGTTTGCTCATCCCAACTCCACACCTGGGCAATGCCTGTGAGCTTCGTCAAAAAAGTCAGCCCGTTCGTTTTCGGCACCACTTTCAGCTGATAGGCCGACTTGACTTGCAAATAGTCCATAATCATGTGCCATCACCCTTTCCTCGTCATCAAGAAGTGTATGTATAGTAATTCATGGTTGACGAATCGCCAAGAACAGCCAAAAGCAGCTGACTGTTCCGTGTGAAAAGGGAAAAAAGAGGAGAGACTCCTCTTTTTTCTATTTTTTCGTTGCCCAGCGTGCGCTTGGGAATGCATTGACCGGATACGTCAATCCTTCCAAACCTGGTTTTACTAGATAGTTTTGTTGATAGTGGTAGATCGGGATGAACGGCATTTCTTCCATCAAAACAGCCTCTGCTTTGTGCAACAGTTCCATGCGCTTGTTCGGATCTTGCTCCACTTTTGCTGCCATGTTCAGGTCGTCGTACTCTTTGTTTACCCAGCCTGTACGGTTGTTCGGGCTGTCACCCAAGTAGTAATCGAGGTTGAACGCCGGATCGCTGATTTGACCTACCCAGCCCATGCGGCCCATTTGGTAGTTCTTTTGTCTCGTTGTATCGAGGTATACTTTCCACTCTTGGTTGGTCAGCTTCACATCTACACCCAAGTTTTTCTTCAGCATTTCCTGGAGGGCTTGGGCTATTTTTTTGTGGCTTTCATCGGTGTTGTACATAAGTGTTACTTCAGGCAGCGTAGACCAGCCTGCTTCCTGCATGCCTTCTGCCAGCAGTTTTTTCGCTTCTGCCGGATCTTCCTTGAAGTAGTCGCCGCCTTCTTCGCGGAAGTCTTTGCCTGTTGGCGTAATCGCTCCGCGCGGCACCATGGAGTAAGCCGGAGTTTCGCCGCCTTGGCTCACCATTTCGGTCAGTGCTTTGCGATCGATCGCCATAGCGAATGCACGGCGCACTTTTTTGTTGGTGAACGGCTCTTTCGTCACGTTGAACATGTACATGTACGTGCCGTAGTAAGGAACGGATTTGTAGTCAGGGCTTGATTTTTCCTGAGCGAGAATGTCAGATGGCATCTCTTTGTTGAAATCAAGCTCTCCGCTCTTGTACATCTGGTAGGACGTTGTGGCATCGTTCACCATTTTCCAGGTGATCTTCTCCATTTTTACGTCGTCCTTGTTCCAATAATTCTCGTTCTTTTCAATCACCAGTTCGGAGTCATGCTTCCAGGAAACGAGCTTGTAAGCACCGTTGGAAATATACGTCTCGGCGTTGGCTGCCCATTTCGGATCGGCTTCCGCCTGCTTTTTGTTGATCGGGTGCCAGTAGCGGGTAGCAAGCATCTTGTCAAAGTAAGAAGTTGGGGCTACCAGTTCGATTTCCAATGTTTTCGCATCGAGAGCCTTGATTCCGACGTCTTCTGCTTTGCCTGTTCCTTTGTTGTACGCCTCTGCTCCCTTAATATAATAGAGGAGATACGCTGTCGTAGAGGCTGTCGCCGGATCGATATGCTTCATGAACGTATAGGCGAAATCTTCTGCGGTTACAGGCTCGCCGTTTGTCCATTTGGCATCGTCGCGCAAAATAAAGGTGTACTTGAGCTTGTCGTCAGACAGCTTCACTTCTTTGGCTACCCCGAGAACCGGATTGCCTTCTTTGTCTTTCGTGTACAAGCCTTCGCCCAAGTGATCCATGATCCAGAACGATGTCGTATCCGTCGAAGTGAGCGGGTTCAAATCGGGTGGTTCGGACTTGGCGTTGAATACGACTTCTTGTTTGACGGCAGCAGCAGGAGTGCTGGACGCCGTACCCGGGTTGTTCGTTGCTGTCCCTGAGCTTCCGCCGCAGCCAGCAAGCGCTGGTACTACGAGCGAGACGGACAGGGCAAATGCAGCTAATTTCTTCACAATGGTTCCCCCTGTATATAAAGATATAAAATCGTACTACCTGTAGAGATGGCAGGCGACCCAGTGATTGGGCGCTGCTTCCATCCATTCCGGCACCTGCTCGGCGCACTGCGCCGTTGCTTTCGGGCAACGCGTCCGGAAGACGCAGCCGCTCGGAGCGTTGGCCGGGCTGGGCAAATCGCCTTGCAAAATGATCCGCTCCCGCTTGATCGTAGGATCGGGAATCGGGATGGAAGACAACAATGCTTGTGTATAAGGATGCAGCGGTTTGGCGTACAGCTCGAAGCTGTCGGCCATTTCCACCATTTTTCCTAAATACATGACGCCAATTTTCGTGGAGATATGCTTGACCATGGACAGGTCGTGGGCGATGAACAAATACGTCAGCCCTTTGTCCTGTTGCAAATCTTCAAGCAAATTGACGACCTGCGCCTGAATCGAGACGTCGAGCGCAGAGATCGGCTCATCGGCGATAATAAATTCCGGTTCGACGGCAAGAGCGCGTGCGATGCCGATCCGCTGCCGCTGCCCGCCGGAAAATTCGTGCGGGAACCGGCTCGCATGCTGCTTGGAGAGGCCCACCAGCTCCAACAGCTCCTTGACGCGGTCTGCGCGATCTTTGCGAGGAAAGCCGTGAATGTCCAGCCCTTCGGCGATAATGTCCAACACCGTCATGCGCGGGTTGAGACTGGCCTGCGGGTCCTGGAAGATCATCTGCACGTCGCGGTTGAACTGCGCAGAGTCTTTGCCTTTCAACTGATGCACATTTTTGCCCTTGAACAACACTTCTCCATCTGTACGGTCGTACAGGCGAATCATCGTCCTGCCGAGCGTAGATTTGCCACAGCCGCTTTCACCCACCAGCCCGAGCGTTTCCCCCCGATTGATCGTAAACGTGACTCCATCCACCGCCTTGAGCTGGATGCCGTTACCGATCTCGAAGTGTTTTTTTAACCCTGTTACTTCTATTAAAGTGTCTCTCATCTACGTCTGCCTCCCTGCCGCCACGAGTTCATCCAGCTTCGGCGCCCGCGGATCATGCAGCCAGCATGCCGCCTGGTGCGCATTTTCGAACACGGTTACCTCTGGCATTTGCTGCTCGCAAATATCCATGGCAAACTGGCAACGCGCTGCAAACGGACAGCCTTTTGGCGGGTGGAACAAATCTGGCGGCGATCCGTCAATCGGCACCAGCCGCTCTTTTTCTTCGCCGTCAATTCGCGGCATCGAGCGCATCAGGCCCCATGTGTACGGATGCTTGGGACTCTTGAAAATATCTTCGACTTTTCCCGTCTCTACGACGATTCCTGCGTACATCACGACAGCGCGGTGAGCGATTTCAGCTACGACCCCCAGATCGTGCGTGATCATGACGATGGAAAGCTGTTGCTTTTCTTGCAGTTCTTTCAGCAAGTCCAAAATTTGCGCCTGAATCGTCACATCGAGGGCGGTTGTCGGTTCGTCGGCAATCACCAGCTTCGGATTGTTCGCCAGCGCAATCGCGATGACCACGCGCTGCCGCATTCCGCCGGAAAATTCATGCGGGTATTGATCCACCCGTTTTTCCGGATCGGGAATGCCGACCAGCCGCAGCATTTCCATCGCTTTTTTGCGCGCTTCCTCCTTCGAGACGTGGTGAGTCCGCACAAAGCCTTCGACGATCTGCGTTCCGACCTTCATCGTCGGATTCAGCGCTGTCATCGGGTCTTGAAACACCATCCCGATCTCGGTTCCCCGCAGCGAAAGCAGTTCTTTTTTGCTCAGTCGGGTAATGTCTTGTCCGTCAAAACGAATCTGTCCGTCGACGATCCGGCCCGGCGGATTCGGGATCAGCCCCATGATCGCCTGGGCGGTTACGCTCTTGCCACAGCCGCTCTCTCCGACCACAGCCAGCGTCTCGCCACGATCGACGTGAAACGTGACGCCCCTGACCGCCTGTACTTCTCCCCCGTACGTTTTGAAATGAACGCGGAGGTTTTCTACTTGCAGCAAATGCTCTGTCATGTCTGGTTCCTCCTATCCTTGGGCGCGGTTACTCACGAATCCGCGGGTCGAGTGCGTCCTGCAAGCC
This sequence comes from Brevibacillus sp., assembly GCF_003521185.1. Taxonomy (NCBI): domain Bacteria; kingdom Bacillati; phylum Bacillota; class Bacilli; order Caryophanales; family Paenibacillaceae; genus Brevibacillus; species Brevibacillus sp. Next base: position 95,701 of record NZ_DOTK01000013.1, on the reverse strand, counting down.
ATCGCCAAAAACGTTGAAGGCGAACATGGTCAGCGAGATCATCAGGGCCGGGAAGAACAGTCTCCACCAGTCGCCTGTCAAAATCACGCCTAACGCATCGTTGGTCATCGTCCCCCAGCTTGCGATGGGAGCCTGGACGCCCAAGCCGAGGAAGCTCAGAAACGACTCGGCAAAAATCGCAGACGGTATCGTGAAAGTCAGGTTGACAATAATGACGCCAATCGTGTTCGGAATCAGGTGGCGCAGCAGAATGCGCGGAAATTTTGCCCCGAGCACCTGTGCAGCCATGATGAACTCCTGGTTTTTCAGCTGCAAAATCTGCCCGCGTACGAGACGGGCCATCCCTGTCCAGCCTGTGGCCGACAAGGCGATAATAATCGTCACGATCCCCGGCTCCATGACAACCATCAGCATGATCACGACGAGCAAGTACGGCAGTCCGTACAACACTTCAATCAGACGCATGATGATCGTATCGATCCGATCGCCGCGTTTTCCCCGGCCTGCCATATATCCGGCAATTCCTCCGACGGTAACGCCGATCACCAGGTCGATCAGTGCCGCCGTAATTCCGATGATGAGCGAGATGCGCGCTCCGTACCACGTACGGGAAAACATGTCGCGTCCCAGCTCGTCCGTCCCAAACCAGTGCTCGGCGGAAAGTTCCTGATTGGCTGTCAAAAGGCTCTGATCCGAATAGCTGTACGGCACCAGATGCGGCCCGATGAGCGCCATGAGCACCATCAGTACGATGAGGGTAAAGCCAACCATGGCGAGCTTGTTGCGGACCAGCTTGCGGGTCACTTGCTGAAAATGAGTCAGGCTCGGCCGCATCGCGACGACTTGTCCGTCTGTTTTTTGTGATCTTGGTCGAAACAGCTCATTCGCTGATTGTTCTGCCGCCATTGGCTACCTCCCCCTTCCCGACAATTTGATGCGTGGATCAATGAACATATAAGCCAGGTCAATCAAGAAAATGATCAGTACGAGAATCGCGCTGTAAAAGACGGTCGTTCCCAAAATAACCGGATAGTCGCGGTTGAAAATGCCATCGACGAAATATTTGCCAACGCCAGGGACGGCGAAAATTTTCTCGACGACAAACGTTCCTGTCAGCAATCCCGCAACCAGCGGCCCGAGAAAAGTAACGACTGGAAGAATCGCATTGCGAATGCCGTGTCTGACCACGATCAGAAAAGTCGGAATCCCTTTTGCCTCGGCAGTCCGTATGTAGTTCTGATTCATGACCTCGATCATGCTCGTCCGCATGTAGCGAGTGATGATCGCGAGCGGCCCGAAAGCGAGCGCAAGCGACGGCAACACGGAGTGCTTCCAACTGGCGAGCGTCGCAACCGGAAACAGCGGCAGCTTGATCGCCAAATAGTTGATGAGCAGCGGCGCCATAATGAAGCTTGGTACAGCAATTCCCAACACCGCCATGACCATTGCCATGTAATCAATCCAGGTATTTCGGTTTAATGCCGCAATTATTCCGAATATAAGTCCAAAAAAAAGTGCGACAGCGATTGCCTGCATCCCGATCAGCGCTGATGAGCCAAAACCGTCCTTGATCATATCGTTGACGCCGCGCGTCTCAGACTTGATCGAAGGCCCCAGGTCGAGCATCGCCAAACTTTTCAGATAAGACAAATACTGCATCGGCAGTGGCTCATCCAAATGGTACTTGGCGCGCAAATTCAGCAAAATTTGCTCCGGCAGTTGATCGGATTCGGATGCAAACGGATCGCCCGGGATCATATGCATCAGCGAAAAGGTCAGCGTCACGATAATCCACAAAGTCACGATCATCATCAAAATTCTTTTTAGCAGATAACGCGCCATGTTTTACTTATCCCCCCTATCCAGGCTCGCAAAAACGACGTATGCTTCGCCCGCTGTTTTCTTTAACGGAAATTAACCTAAAACATTCCTTAAATCAACAATATAGACCTGTCTGTATTTAATGTCAATTCTGATTTTTTATTTTACTGACTATTTTTGCAACAATTGAAATGATGCCGGTTCCATAGTAAACTACCCTAATACGGAATTTTTCCCTAAAACATCCCTTAAACACTTTTTCGTTGCCTGTTGGATTTCCTTTTCTCTCACCGGCGATATATGGCATTTGCATAAGAAATCAAAACATACTATGATGCCGAAAAGAGGATCGATCCGCTTCGCGACGAATAGAGTAAACCCGTACTTTACCGTTTAGTTGGAGGACATAATGATCATACGAGTCGGCATAGTTGGTCCAAAAGATTCCGTGGAATTAATGAAAAGGGTCGGACGAGAGTTCGCAGACCGCATCGTGCTCATTCCGTTTATATACCAGCGTGCGGAGGAAGCCGCCACCATTGTCGCAGAAAACGAAATGGATGTAGACATCTGGTTTTTCTCCGGGATTGGCCCTTATTCCATGGCTAGACAGCATTTGCAAAAGCAGAAAGCTTTTTATCCGCAGATCAACGCCAGCGTGCTTACGAAAGTTCTTTTGGAATTGGTATACCGCGATGGCCTGTCACTTGATCGTGTCAGCTTCGATACGGTGTCCGAAATGCATTTCCGCGAGACGCTGGAAGAGCTTGGCCTGCAATGCGACCAGCCTTTTCTCAATCCGTACCAGGAATTTCGCCTGACCAACCATTTGGTGGCTTACCATACCGCGCTCGTGCGGGAAGGAAAAGTAGACGCTTGCGTCACCGGGATGCTCTCTGTCACCGAAGAATTGCAACGCCAAGGCATCCAGGTGTATCGGATGGGGTTCACCCGCTTGACGTTCCGCGAGATTTTCAAGCAAATTTTGCAGGAAGGCGAGACGTTGCACTTCAAGCGCTCGCAAATCGCCGTTCAGCTGCTCGAAGTATCAGAAGTGGAGAAGCTCGCCAGCGAGCCTGCAAACGCTTACGATTTGCGTCGCCTCGATCTCAAGCTGCAAGAGCTTGTGCTCGATTATGCCGAGTCGATTTCCGGCAGCTTTGTCTCCTTGGGCAATTACAAGTTCATTTTGTTTTCGACTCGCGGCTCTTTTGAGGACAATCCGGCGTTTCACCCCACTACCCTGCTGGAAAAAATCATGCTGCTCACCAGCTCTTCGGCCAATATGGGCATCGGGTTCGGCGTCTCTGCTCTGGCGGCAGAACGCAATGCGCAACTGGCTCTCGTGCATGCGAAGAAACACGGGAACGCCGCTGTCCTCGTCGACCACGACGGCTCGATCGAAGGCCCGCTGCGCCAGGCGAAAAGCATCAGCTACGAATATTGGACAGAAGACAAGGAGATCAGCGAGGGGCTGAAAAAGGCGGGCGTCAGCATCACGACGCTGAACAAAATTATCTCGGTGCAAAAAGCTTTGGGCCAAAACTATATCAGCGCAGCGGAGATGGCGGAATGGATGGGCATGACACCGCGCAATGCCCGGCGAATTTTAAGCGATTTGGCGGAGCACAACGTCATCGAGCAAATTGGCGAGGAGACGCCGACCAACCGCGGGCGGCCACGCAAAATATACCGCGTGCTCCCCGCTTTGTCCGAAAGTCCGTAACGCCTGCCATCTGACATGTCCACCTTGCGCCAGCAAACCATACGGGCAACGCCATGGTGGCCTGCGCCATCATACCAAACAGGCACGAACACGTCGCCCTGCGCAGGCGGCCACCTCCCTTTTCAGGAAAAGCATCAAGCCATTTCGTTTTTCACGCAAAAAACCAGTCGCAGGCACGACCATGGCGCCCTGCGCAGACAGCCACATCCCTTTTCAGAAAAAACAGCAAGCCATTTCGTTTTTTACGCAAAAAAAACCAGTCGCAGACACGACGCACTCGGAAGTGCCGTGTCGGACTGGTTTTTTTGTGTGGCGCACAACATTCTAAACGTTGCAGCGATTCGGGCCATCTGCCATCCGCTGTGCTGCCGCCGTCTGAACCGATTGCTTTTTCCGCATGCTGGCGACGACCACCCCTGCGACAATCAGCAGGGAACCGCCCGCCTGAATCGCGGTGACTTGCGAGCCGAGCAGCAAAAAGCCGACCAGCATCGCGACGAACGGCTGCAAATTGAGGAAAATCGCCGCTTTGCCCGTCCCGACGATTTGCAGTTGCGAGTTCCAGACGATCCCGCAAACCCCTTGCATAAGGATAGCCGTGACGATCAGCATGCCCCACGCCCACGCTTCATGGCTGATGTGCGCCGAGGAGTCGAGCGTCAGCAAGGCCGCAGGCGTCAAAAACAGCGTCCCTACTGTCGTCGAATACACCGTCGTAATAAACGGCTGCATCGTCTGCGTCAGCTTGCGAATGATGATCATCGACGCCGAGAAAGTCACCATCGCAATGACAATCAGCAGCACGCCTTTGGAGATCGAAAGGCCCGCTCCGATCCCGACGACGAAAAAGGTGCCGAGCAGCGCGATCCCCGAACCGATTTTCATGCGTAGCGTAAACTGCTCCTTTAAAAACATCGAGGCCAAAACCGCTGTCACAATCGGAGCCAGCGACAAAATCAGCGAGGCGGTCGTGGCGTCAGTCGTCAACAGGCCGTTGAAATAAGCGGTCTGGTTTGCCAATGTACCGACAAGCCCGAGCAAAACGAGCAGTCCCAGCTCACGCAGCTTGATTTTTACGAACTTTCTCGTCACCCACGCGTACAGGACGAGAAACAGCGACGTGAACAGCAACCGGACATCAGCCAGAAAAAGCGGTGGAAATTCTTTGACGAGCATGCTCCCGAACACAAAGTTACTCCCCCACAGCGTCACACAAAAAAGCAACAACAAGTACGACCGAATCATTGTTTTTCCTTCTTTCACCCGTTACATGATAGAATCACGTATGCAATCGTACATGAGAAGCCCGAAAAAGTCCATGTGAAGATGCGCTATACTCTGAACTAATTTATGTCTTTCCACATCCTGACGAACCACGGTCAAACACGGAATTGGCGATTAGCTCGTACGAACGCAGTCTCCTGGCGTAATCGGGGAAGTCGGTAATGACCATGATTTCCTCTGCCTGATAGCGCCACGCAATTTCTTCCAGCTTTTCGCGAACATGCGACGGGTCGCCGACAATTGGCGGCCTGCGGAAAGCTTTTTGGCTCAACCGGACACAGGCGGTTGCTTCCTCCATCGTTTCCGCGCAAATAACCCCGACGGCGACGATTACCTCCGGATTTGGCTGATGAACGGACGGCTTGTAGTCTCGCCTGTAGGCAGCAACGACTTCCTCCCCCTCCGCTTCGCTCATGAACAGGCCGTAGACGTATCCGGCCCCGTTTTCTGCGGCGTAGCCCGCGCTTTTTTGATTCGTGCCCAAAAGCCACAGCTTGGGCGGCAGCGGCGGGATCGGGCGAGCCACCACCGACTCGCCCTCTACGGTAAACTCCTGACGCAGCAAGGCAGACAACTGTTGCACCAGCTCCGGCATGCGGCCAACGTCCTGCAAAAAACGATCGTTCAACGCAAGCGTCGCATGGGCAGAGCCACCCGGAGCGCGGCCCACGCCCAGATCGATTCGCCCCGGATACAAGGTAGCCAGCAAGTGAAACGCCTCGGCCACTTTGTAAGGCTTGTAATGAGGCAGCAGCACCGCTCCCGACCCGATTCGGATACGGTGCGTCTGCGCCCCGATATGGGCGAGCAAAACTTCCGGTGTGGACGAAGCCAGTCCAGGCATGTCGTGATGCTCGGCAACCCAATAACGGCAATACCCGAGCTGCTCGGCAGTTTGCGCGAGCAAGACTGCTTGCTTCAAGGCGCAAGCTGGATCAACGCCCTCATAAATCGGCGCCAGGTCCAGCACACTCCATTTTTGTATCGGCATAAAAGCATTCCACCTGTTTGTTAGTCGCAACCGTTTCTTTCGTTCCCTCTAGCATAGCGCGATCCGCCTTGCGTGCACAACCGCTCCGGTGCCCCGAAGCTTTTCCCTTTTCCTTGTCCATGCTCCCCTGATCGGTGACGTAACGACAAAAAAACAGGCCCGCTCCCCTTTCGGATGACGGGCCTGCCTACAGGCTCCTGCTTTATTCCTGTGTATCTTGTGCTTCTTTTGGAGCGGCAGTCTCCTGTTTGTTTTCGTCCGAAGCTGGCTTTTGGCTCTCCTCCGGCTTCGGTGCTGGCGCTGGTGTTGCCTCGTTGGCTGGCTTTTCGGCTTTTACCGGAGCAAAAGTTTTCGCGACGAGCAAAGCATACGCCCGCGCGCCTTCCGAGTTGAGATGCACGCCGTCCTTGTAAAAATACGTATTTTTTCCGGCACTCGCGGAATGCCAATCGATCAGCGTCATGTTCGGATGGGCAGCTGCCACCTCTGCCAACGTCTCGTTGACGACGCTCTCCCACGGTCGCGGCACACGCGTGTTGATCAAAATGACCTGGTCAACGCCATCCAGCGCCTTCAACAGCTTGTCGAGCTGACCCTTGCTGAACGAGCCATTCGTTCCCAGTTCGATAATCACCCGGCTGCCAAGCTGTCCCTTCGCTCGCAGCGCCTTGATGACATCGGGCGCTTGCGCCATTTGTCTGCCTACCTTGCCGTCAATGACGATGCCTGGCAACAGCTTCGCCAAGTACGGCTCGATATCGAGCATGACCGAATCGCCGATGGCGGTAATTCCTTTTCCGGAAGTAGCGGCAACATCAGGCTCCTCTGATGCTTTTGGCTGTTTGGAAGCAGCGGAATTGTCCTGATTTTTTGCGGGAGCCGTTCCGCCTTGGACAGGCTTTCCAGTGTTCGGTTTTGACTCGGTTTTCGGCTTCGTCGCGGTTTGCGTACTCGGCTTTTGTGTTGGTTCCGGCTTTTTCTGTGTCACCGGTACTTGCGGGCCGTGCGGTTTGGCATCCACGTCTTGCTCTTGTGAATGGTCTTTTTGTCCCGAATTTTCGGCCGCTGCCGACGCTTCCGCAAGTTTTTGCATGGCAGACGTGTCTCCCGCTGTCGCTCCGGAGGTCAGCGATGCCACCCCGAAGTAGAGCACAGCCAGCGCGAAGGCGCAGCCTGAGGCGAGAATCTTTTTGGAACGCTTGGGAGCGCCCTGCTGCTTGCTTGTGCCGAGCTTCGCCCACAGTTTTCCCAAAGCGCCGTGGCGAATCGGCTCCTCCATGTACTTCCACGACAGGGCAGCAAGCACGATGCACGCCAACACTTGCAGACACGCCCGCAACACGGCGAACGCCCCGCTTTCCTCAGCCGCAGCAGTCGGGCTGGTGAACACAATCACCGGGTAGTGCCACAAATAAATGCCGTACGAGCGCACGCCGAGCCACTTGAGCGGCTTGCAGCCCATCCATTTTGCCAAGGAGCTTGCCGGGTGAGCCAGCACAGCTACCAGTATCGCACTGACAATCGACAACAGGACAAGTCCGCCCCGATACAGAAAATCGTCGTACTGGTTTGTCTTCCAGATCGCCAAGAGCAAAATCGCCAGGCTCACGCATCCGATCACATCCAGCGTGGCCCGCGCTTTGCCGGAGATAGTTGTGGACAGCTTGCGACTCGGCCACATCATCGCCAGGGCGGCCCCGATCAACAGAGCGAATACCCGCGTATCCGTCCCGTAGTAAATCCGGCTCGGGTCCTCTCCCGGTTCATACATGACAGCCATCAACACGGCGGAAACGGCTGCCAGGCCGATCGTCAAAATCACGAGCGGGCCGCGGCGCTTGATCAAGGAAAGTCCGAGCGCGACCAAGAGCGGCCAAATCAGGTAAAACTGCTCTTCTACCGCCAAAGACCACAGATGTCCAAGCGGCGAAGGCGGACCGAACTTCTCGAAGTACGATACTTCGGAAAAGACCAGCCACCAGTTGCTGACGTAGAAAAGAGCGGCCCAGACGTCTCCGCGCAAGCGCCCCATCTGCTCGGGCGAAAACAGCGCGACACTGGCGACAACCACCACCAGAAGCAACAGCAATGCCGGTAAAAGCCGTCTGGCCCTGCGCAGCCAGAAGTCTTTCATATCCAATCGCCCGTTTCTGCTCCACTGGGCAATCAGCAAATCCGTAATCAGGTAACCAGAGAGGACGAAAAAGATGCCGACTCCAAGGAGTCCTCCTGGCGCCCAATTGTAATTCAGGTGATAAATAATGACTGCGAGTACCGCCAGAGCCCTAAGCCCGTCGATCCCGGGCATGTAGCGGCTGTGGGCAGCCTTGATCGGTTCAGGCATGCTGGCGGCCTCCTCTGCTTGTTGTTTGGCGAGTCCGTACTTCCTTGCGTGTGTTCGTCAGATCCTTGCCATTCGTAACATTCCTTGCTTGCTTCTTGCTTACCGTGCTCGCCATGCAGTTCATCTGCATTCTCCCCTTTAATTTCCGTTCTGTTTTGTTCATGAGTTGACGGGGGCAGTCATTACACATCGGGAATTGCGTGCTTTATGAATGCAAAAACCCCTGGTTTCTTTGGTCCGCTGAAGAAAACGGGGGTTGGTCTCGTTCATTATCTTTATGGAAAATGAATTGTTCCAATCATCATTGCCCGTATTCAGGATGTGGTGCCCAACGTTTTTCCTGTGAAATGTGCTCCTTCTTCTTATGTATGGCTGTTTCCCCTCTTTCCTTCCTTGGATTTTTTCGGCACACTCGGCTTTCCTTTTTGCATGAAAGGAGCCTGGCCTGCCTTTTGGCCGACTGGAAATGGGCTTCCTTCTGATCGACCTAAAAAAATTGCCCGGTCATGTTTTTCTGTCGTCTTGCGTCGTGTCCGGCAACTTCTTGTAACCTGATTATAAGACGCAAAACAGTAAAAACGCGTTACAAATTGTTTACATTCCTTCCCGATTTTTTCCGGGCAGAAAAACGCGGCAAAAGACAGGCGGAAAGCTTCCTCTTCCCGTTTGCAGACAAAAAAAGCCGACGGGGAATTTCCACCGTCAGCTCTACTTTTGTCCTGGATATCAAAAAAGGATGTCCGCTACATATCAGGCCCGCATGGGATCGTCTATTAAATGTGATGAGTAAACAAATAGTTCAGGAAAAATCCCCCACTAATGACGGCAATGGCCATACAGACGATGCCGCTGCGCACCCGTTGGGAGAGCAAACGCATAAAGCCTACACAGAAAAACACACCCGTTACCAAAAAATAGGAAATCCCGACCCAAAACACATTCCAAGGCAGGCTCGCAAAATCCACGTTACCCAAAAGTGAACACCATCCCTGTACCAATCTACTTTTCTTTCATTTTTGCATAAAGGATACTCCATTATAACATTGATCGCCCCTTGATTTGCCAATTTCACTCAGATCGTAACAGAAGTGTCATATGTTTTGGGCCAGAACGCTTCCTGATCGCATTCTGCTAGTTCCGCCAGGATGTTTTTTGCTATAATCAGCGCTAACAAAACTCCCCCTATGAAAAAAGATTGGTGAAATGAAATGATGGCATTCTCACAACTGACGAAGTGCAAACCCCCGATCCCGTAATTTCCCTCTGACCGTTTGAGATTTTTCAACGAATAGGGGGAAGTATTTTGCATACCAAAATCTCAACACCGTCACTGTTTTTGCTCATTTTGCTCGTCGGTTTTCCGCAAATCAGCGAGACGATCTACACGCCGTCGCTGCCGGATCTCGCCAGACAGCTTCACGTTGGCAACAGCACGGTTCAACTGACGCTCAGTATATATTTTCTCGGATTCGCCTTCGGTGTGTTTTGCTGGGGCAGGCTCTCTGACGCCATCGGACGCCGCCCGGCCATGCTCTGGGGAATCGTCGTCTACGGATTGGGCAGCCTTGGCTGCTATTTGTCCGCTTCGGTCGAGTGGCTGCTCGTTAGCCGTTTTGTGCAAGCTTTTGGCGCAAGTACAGGTTCTGTGGTCACACAGACGATCTTGCGGGAGTGCATGGACGGTCCCAGACGGCATGCCGCTTTTGCGCAAATTTCCGCCGCGCTCGCTTTTACCCCTGCTATCGGACCGTTGATCGGGGGCTGGGTCGACCAATGGTTCGGGTTTTCGGCGGTATTTTTTACGCTCGTCTTGATGAGTGTCGGGCTGTTCTTCGCGACCTTTTTCTCGCTGCCTGAAACAAGGGTGGCGTCCCCGGCCAAGACAACTGTTCGTACCGTTTTCAAGCAGATGCTTGCGGACCGGAGAATTTGGGCCTTTGCCTTTTTGATCGGGGCGACGAACGGCATTTTGTTCAGTTATTATGCCGAAGCCCCGTTCATCTTCATTGAATTTTTTCAGATGACACCAGGCTGGTTCGGGTTTTTGGGCGTGCTTGTCGCCCTGTCCTCGATCTGCGGAGCCATGTTAGCGAAAAAATGGCTGCCCCGGTTTGCTGCGGAAAAGATCATTTTGATCGGTTCTTTGGTGGCGACAGGCGGCGCAGCATGCTTGACTGTTTTGACTTTGGCTGGCGTGGAGCCGAATCTGCTCTCGCTGTGCCTCATGCTCGCGGCAATTTTTATGCTGCTGCTTGGAATCGGCATCGCCATCCCCAATTGCCTGAGTCTCGCACTCGTGGACTACGGCGCGGTGCTTGGAACGGCTGGCGCGATTTTGGGGCTAGGCTACTACGTGCTGGTCAGCCTGATTACGACTGGCATGAGCTACTTGCACAACGGCTCGCTCGTCACGATGCCTCTGTACTTTTTCGCGTTGGCACTGCTCATGTCGCTGGTCAGCCAAAAACTTGCCGCTCCCAAAAATCGCTAGGCCACGCAGACAGATGTAGCAACTAGCCGCTGTACCTTTCAAGCCGATTTTCCTGTTGCGGGAAGATCGGCTTTTTGCGTGTTTGACGCCTGCTCTGCTGCTTCCTGTTGCCGTGCCTTCATGGTTTCTCCACATTCCTTTGCTACGCTTTTTTCGAAAAACATTATGAGGAGGATGCAGAAATCCATGAATCAATCTATGTTGCGAAGCAGCGTTTTTCCCGTGTTGCTTGGCGGTCTGGTACTTCTCGCCGCTTGCTCGCCGGACCAAGCTTCCACTACAGAGCATGCCGGACACAATATGGCGGCTACCCAGGACAACACGCAGGCAACCGCCCCTGTGACCCAGCCGATGGCAGCGGCAAGCGACAGTCCCATGCAGGTGCTGACTGGCAATGCGTTCACTTTGACGGCAAAAGAAAGCATGCTGCATCTCGATGACCAGACGATGAAAACGGCTTGGACGTACAACGGAACTGTTCCAGGCCCGCAGCTGCGCGTCAAGCAAGGCGAAACCGTTTCCGTCACGCTGAAAAATGAACTGCCGGAGCCTGTGACGATCCACTGGCACGGACTGCCCGTACCCAACAACATGGACGGCATCCCCGGCGTTACGCAAAATGCGGTAAAGCCAAACGAAAGCTTTACGTACCGCTTCACAGCCGATGTCGCAGGCACGTACTGGTACCACTCGCACCAGAACAGCTCGAAGCAAGTAGACAAAGGACTGTACGGCTCGCTCGTCGTCGAACCGAAAACGTCCGCCCCAGTGGACAAAGACTTTACGCTCGTCCTGGACGAGTGGATGCAGGACGACAGCATGGCAGAGATGCACGGAGGATCAGGCGCGATGGCAGGCATGAATCACGGGACTACTCCCGCTTCGCCGGGCACCTCGGCCGGAAGCGGCCACGACATGCCGGATATGAATGGCATGAGTGATGCGAAAATGATGCCGCTCATGTACACGATCTTTTCCGTCAATGGCAAGACAGGTTCGGCGATTGCACCCCTGCGGGTGAAGGAAGGGGAAAAGGTGCGCATCCGCCTGATCAATGCCGGGTATTTGTCCCACAAGCTGAATTTGCAAGGACATGCGTTCAAGATCGTCTCCACAGATGGGCAACCGCTGCACAATCCGCCGCTTGTCAAAGATCAGCTGCTCAACATCGCCCCTGGCGAACGATACGACCTCGAATTTGTCGCAAACCAGCCGGGAGCGTGGCTGCTGGAAGAAAAGAGCAGCAATCCCGGAGCCAAGTCGTTGGCCGTTCCCATCGTCTACGAAGGTCAGGAGCACGCGCAACGCCAAGCCGAATCGGCGAACCCCCTGCCTGTCGTCGACATCACGACTTACGGCGAGGCAGCGAAAAGCAGCTTTTCACTCGATCAAGCCTATGACGTGACGTACCGGATGGATTTGAACACGGACACGCGCGATGGACAAATGGCGTTTACGATCAATGGGCAAACGTTTCCGAACGTCCCTCCCCTCGATGTGCAAAAAGGCGATCTGATCAAAGTCACACTCGTCAATAACTCGCCGGAGGATGTGCACCCGATGCATTTGCACGGACACTTTTTCCAGGTGTTGAGCAAAAACGGCAAGCCTATTTCCGGCTCGCCGCTGCGGAAAGATACGTTGAACGTACAGCCCGGCGAGTCTTATGCCGTCGCTTTTGCAGCCGACAATCCGGGCGAGTGGATGTTCCACTGTCACGATCTGGGGCACGCGGCAAAAGGCATGGTGTCCGAAGTCAAGTACGCAGGCTTTCAGCGCGATTTCACCGTCGATCCGACTGTCGGCAACATGCCGGAATAAAAAAGAAGCAGGACGCCGCCTTGGCTCCTGCCTCTTTTTTGCTTTCCTTTTTTCCACAACAGAAGAACGGCGTGCAAGCTCCCGTTCCCGTCTCCTGCACACGTCTACACCAATTCGCTTGCCCAGGCATCACGCCACTCGACCCCGGCGGGAAAGACGCTCTGCACATGTTTTCGCAGCTGCTCGTCGTTCCACAGCTCCGGGCTTAAAATCGAGACGATGCCGCTGTCCTCGCGCGTCCGAATCAGACGGCCAATCCCTTGGCGCAGACGCAGCAGCATGTATGGCAAATCGACCTCGGCGAACGGCGACGCCGCGCTTTTCCGCTTGGCGGCAAACACCGGATCGTTCGGAGGAAACGGCAGCGACCAGATGATCACGTTGGACAGCGACGGCCCCGGCACATCCAGCCCTTCCCACAACGTCACGGCGCACAGGATGCTCTCCTCGTCGTTCTGAAAACAGGAGATCAGGTGGCTGATTTCCGCATCGCCTTCGTACCAGAAACGCATGGAAACGCACTCCGGGTAAGCTCCCACAGCCGCTTTGAACTCCTGCATTTCCTCCATCGACGAAAACAGCAGCAGCGCACGACCGCCCGTTTTTTGCAGCAGCGACACAGCCAAATCCATTTTTTCCGCAAACGGCTGCGTACAGGACAACGGCGGCACGAAAGCTTCCATCTGCTCCGCATATTCGTAAGGCGAAGCGACGGAGAACGACAAATAGTCTTCGATGCCGAGACTGTCCGCGATGTAGTCAAACGAGCCTTCTACCGACAAGGTCGCGGAAGAGAAAATAATCGGCATGTTTTGCGCGAAAACGCGTTCCCGCAAAACTTCCTGCACCATTTTCGGCATGACGACCAACGTAGGGCCTGTCCATTCTTCGCTCATCCAGGAAATGACGTGATCAGGCTTCTGGAACAAGCCGAGAGCCAGCTGCATCATTTCCAGATGCTCTTCCACAATCCGCAATTGGAACTCGTCCAAAGAATACAGGCCGCTCTCCAGCGCCAGCTCCTCTTCAATCGAAGCAATCAGGCTCGTAAAACGGTGGATCGAGGCAATCAGCTGCGGATGGAAGGAGATCTCCTTGCGCGTCGAACCGGCAACCGGCTTGCTTTCGGCGTTCAGTCGCAAAAACAAATCTTCACTCTGGATAATCGCTTCTTCAATCGCTACCGCCAGCGACTCCCTGATTTCGCCTTGCAGCAGGCGCGTAATGATTTCTTCAAACACGGAATGATTCAGCTTGTAGGTCAACGCCTTTTGCGCCGCAGGCTCCAGCAGATGCCCTTCGTCGAAGATGACAGAGCTGTGATTAGGCAAAAGCGGCAGTTGTCCTCCCCGCTTCCGCGCCTCATACGTCCAGACATGCTCCATGTAAAAATCGTGCGAGCAAATGATCAGATCGGCAGACTGGCGGTAATGGTTGCGCGACAAAGTCTGTCCGCACCGATGCTGTCTGTCGCAGACAAAACAGTCCTGGAAAGCGTCCCAGTTCATTTGCGACCACTGCTGGTCGTTCAGCGCGGAGTAGGCGCTGCGGTCGCCGTATGGAGTAAACGATTGAAGCGCTTCATGCTTGTGGACAAACGATGGCAGCTCCTCGTAAATGTGCATAAACACTTCGTCGCTGTCCAGCTTGTAACGCGCCTCGTCCAGCTTGCGCAAGCAAATGTACTGGTCTGGCGACTTGCCGAGCCTCGCGTCAATGGTCAAGTCGAGATGCTTGGCCAGCTTGGCGATATCCCCCTCCGGCTTCACCAGCTGTTCGATCAACGACTCGTTGGCACAGGCGATGATCGCCGGCTTTCTCGTATAACGCGCATAGCAGATGGCGTACAGCAAATAAGCGAGCGTTTTTCCCGTGCCTACGCCTGCTTCGGCAAAAATCGTCTGTTTCTCCTGGAAGGCCCGCTCCAGCTGAAAAGCCATGTAAATCTGCTCGTCGCGCACTTCGAAGCCAGCCTCAGGCAAAATATCGTAAAACACGTCCGCTACCCAGTCACTTACTTGCGAGATAAACGGCTGGGCGGGATCGTAGGCAAAAGGATACCGTTCCACTTCAAACCTGCCTCCATTATGAACCAAGAATCGTCGAGCAATGATGCCAAAGTGTAATGATGACACGAGTCATGGATAAACACAATACGTCAGGCAGGAAAAAATCGCGATTCGTGGTAAGATGGGAGAGAAACGACGAAGGAAAATAGTAGGAGTGAATGCGACAATGGACAAAGTCATGTTTATCGAAATCGGCATGGGGATCGATCTCCATGGACAAAACGTTACCAAAGCAGCCGTTCGCGCTGTCCAAAACGCCATCCATCACAACTCGATGCCGGGTCTGCGCTCTGTGCTGCCCGGAAATGATATTCACAAAATGAAAGTCAACGTGCGTCTCGCTGTGCCTGCCGACCGCGACAAGCTCGATCTCGATACCGTGCGGGCGGAGCTGCCTTACGGAGAAGTGTCGTTTGAAGTCGTGGACGGCGGCATGCTGACGAGCAGTGGCGTCGTCATTGCGGAAAAGGAAGACAAAAACGATCTGGCGTACGTCGTGATCGCTTCGGTGGAAGTCGGCTACTAATCAGGAAATCGAGCCAGTCCAGGTTCAGGGTGGTGTTGAAACCGTTCCAGATCGATGTCGCCCGTCTTGGACACCGTTACGCCTTCGCCTTCCAGCAACATTTTTTGCAGCGTCATGGAATCGAAGTCTTGCAACCCGATTTTTCCTTTGGCATTGATGACCCGGTGCCACGGGAGCTTGTGCTTTTGCGACATGGAGTGGAGTATCCGCACGATTTGTCTGGCTCCCCGCGGACTCCCGGCCAATGCGGCGATCTGTCCGTACGTCATGACAGTGCCTGCTGGAATGCTGGCGATAATCTGAATGGCGCGCTTCGTAAATTCGGTCATTTCCCGTTCTCCTGTTCTCTTTCATCCAAAAGTCGAAAAAGGCTCGTGATGCTTTCGTCATCACAAGCCTTTTTTCCTGTTCAGCTAAGCTTTGGGCAACTGGTTATTTTTCAAACAGTCTTTCCAGCTCGTCTACGAGACTGCCGACATACGCCACGGCATCGCGGATCGGCTGCGGCTCTGACATATCTACGCCTGCTTTTTTCATCAGCTCCAGCGGCTTCAGCGTGCCCCCTGCTTTCAAAACAGAAAGCCAACGGTCGACAGCTGGTTGCCCTTCCGCTTTAATGCTTGCCGCCATCGCAGTGGAAGCGGTCAATCCCGCCGCATACGTGTACGGATACAGTCCCATGTAGTAGTGCGGCTGGCGCATCCAGGTCAGGCTGGCTGCCTCGTCAAGCTCCACGGTGTCTCCCCAGAACTCTGCCAGCACTTGCCCTTTCCACTCCGACAGCTTTTTCGCTGTCAACGGCACGTCGTTTTGCGCGGCTTCGTACACTTTGCGCTGCATGCGGCCTTCCAGCAGATGCGTCACGAAGTTGTGGTAGTACGTGTTCATCAGTTGCAAAATGACCCAGCGCTTGAGGCGCGGATCGTCAGACTGCTCCATGATGTGCTGGGCGAGCAGCAGCTCGTTGATCGTGGACGGTGCCTCGATAAAGTACAAGGACGGACGCGAGTTGGTATAGCTTTGCTCACGGGTAGCCAACGTGAAGTGACCGCAATGTCCCAGCTCATGAGCCAGTGTGAAGGCGCTGCGCATGTTGCCCGACCAGGTGATCAGAATATAGGAGTGATTGCTGTACGGCGTCGAGCAGAAAGCCCCTGTCGATTTGCCCACGTTGTCGACGTAATCGATCCAGCGCTCGGACAGCGCTTTGTCCATGATCTCTGCGTATTCCGGTCCCATCACCTGCAAAGCGGACTTGATCAGGCGCCCCGCTTCCTCAATCGTAATCGGCGGGCTAAATTCAGGATCGAGCGGCGCTTTCAAATCGCAAAACGTCAGCTTTTCCAGTCCCAGCTCTCGCGCTTTGAGCTTGGCGTAACGGCGCATGTGCGGAGCCAGCTCTGTTCCGATAATATCGAGAATGTTGTGGTACAGTTCGAGCGATACTTGTTGAGGATGCAGCAGCATGTCGGTGACGCTGTCGAAGCCGCGCAATCTGGACAGGACGGTCTGCTTCTTCACCTCTGTGGCATAGACGGCAGCAAACGAGTTTTGATAAGCCGCCAACGTTTTCGAAAAAGATTCGTAGGCAGCCCGGCGCAATGTCGTATCGGAAGACATTTCATAGTCCGCTTCAAACAAAGCAAACGAAACCGGACGTTCTGCCCCCGCCCCATCTTTGACAGGCGCGAAGGACATGTCGGACAGCTTCCCGCGTTGATAAATCGTGTAAGGCGCTGCAAACACTTCACCGAGTGCGGCAATGGCAGACTCCGTATCCGCGGACAGTCGATACGGCTTCGTTTCCAGCAAATCGGAAAGACTTCTGGCAAAAGGCGCAAGTCCCGGCTCTTCTTGCAGGTATTTCTCAATCGTGCCGTCTGGCAGCGCCAAAATTTCGGAAGGCACAAACGAAAGCGCTGCGTTCAGCGTCGACACGACATCGCCCACCCGCGCAGAATTTGCCTGATTGAGCGGATTGGTGCCATCTTCGGAGGAACGCAGGCGGGCGTATGTCGCCACCAGATTCGCCCGCACCTCCATTGCTTCTTTTGCTTCCAGACATGCGAGCAATGTCTCTGCTCCTGTATGTAGCTGTCCTTGGAATGCGGTGACAATCGGCAGCTGATTGACAATCTCGTCAAGCTCCTGCTCCCATGCTTCTTGGCTGGCAAATAAATCGTCCAGGTTCCACGTATGTTCTACGGCCACCTGGTCACGCATGAGTCTCGTTTTCACTCTGTCTGCCTCCTTGTCATTCCCTCAGTAAAATGTTTTTGATTATTCAAGTTTGATTCTATTTGAATTTTCCTCCAATTCGCGAAAATATACAAGTCCGCTTTGCACGCGAAATCCGCCGTAATCTGTCTTTTCCTGCGCTTTCCGAGGAAATTCTTTCGAAAATAACTAGCAAGCCATTCCAAATTCCCAGGTATAATAGAAAAGAATTTATCGCCAAGGAAAGGGAGGTTTTCTTATGTCTTTTGAAGTGATGTTTGATCGCTATGCCGATCTCGCTGTAAAAGTCGGCGTCAACGTACAGCCGATGCAGACACTTGTTGTTAGCGCACCGCTCTCCTCCGCTCCGTTTGTGCGCAAAGTAGCGCGCAAAGCGTACGAAGCGGGAGCAAAACACGTACATATCGAATGGACCGACGACGAATTGACCCGCATGAAATACGATCTGGCACCCGATGAAGCTTTTGCCGAGTATCCGCAGTGGAAAGCGCAAGGCATGGAGGAGCTGGCGCAAAACGGCGCTGCCTTCTTGTACGTTTCCTCCACCAACCCTGACTTGCTCAAAGGCGTGAAGCTTGAGCGAATCTCCAGCGCGAACAAGGCAGCCGGACAAGCCTTGCAGACGTTCCGCAGCTACACGATGTCAGACAAAGTAAGCTGGTGCGTGCTCGCCGTTCCATCCGAGGCATGGGCCGCTACCGTGTTTCCTGACTTGCCAGCGGACGAGCAGGTCCCCGCTCTGTGGGACGCGATCTTCAAAGCGACTCGCACAGACGCGGCTGATCCGGTTCAGGCTTGGCACGACCATCATGCCACGCTCAACAGCAAAGTCGCGTATTTGAACGCGAAGCAGTATCGTTACCTCCACTACGAAGCGCCAGGGACCCAATTGACGATCGAGCTTCCTGACCGCCACGTCTGGATCGGAGGGGGCAGCGTGAACGAAAAAGGCGTTTCCTTCATGGCGAACATGCCTACCGAAGAAGTGTTCACCGCTCCGAAAAGAGACGGCGTGAACGGAACCGTCCGCAGCACGAAGCCGCTCAGTTATCAAGGAAACATCATCGAGAATTTCAGCTTGACGTTTGAGCAGGGAAAAATCGTTTCGGTCACTGCCGAAAAAGGCGAAGAAGCGCTGAAGCAGCTCGTCGCAACGGACGAAGGCTCGCACTATCTCGGAGAAGTCGCGCTGGTTCCCCACCAGTCTCCGATCTCTTTGTCCAACATCATTTTTTACAACACGCTGTTTGACGAAAATGCCTCGAATCACCTGGCGATTGGCAGCGCTTACTCGGTCAATATCGAGGGCGGTGCAGACATGAGCCAGGAACAATTGGCGGCACACGGCATCAATACGAGCCTGGTGCACGTCGATTTCATGGTTGGCTCCGAGCAGATGAACATCGATGGCGAAACAGCTGACGGTGTCCGCGAGCCTGTATTCCGCAACGGAAACTGGGCATAAGCAAGCGGCAAGCAAAACGGCAAAGCGGTTCGCCGGATTCACGGAACCGTTCCAGCGCATGCGCAAGAGGACCGCGCGCCCTTTTCAGGTGCCCCGGTCCTCTTTTTCGTTCCTGCTACATATGGGTAATGATCGGGTAAAGCCTGCCTTGCAAGGCAAACGATGCTTTGCCTGTCTCCTCGGAGACGACGATGATCAGCGCGTCGCATTGCTCGCTGAGTCCCAATGCCGCGCGGTGCCTCGTTCCCAGCTTCTTTTCCCCGACGGTAATCTGCGACAGCGGCAGGACGTTGGCAGCCGAGACAATCTGATCTCCGCGAATGTACACCGCCCCATCGTGCAGCGGACTGCCCGGAAAAAAGATCGATTCGAGCAAGGAATGGCTCAACACGGCCCCAATCGGGATGCCCGCCTGCAAAAAGGGAGCTACGGAATCTTCCCGCTCCATGACGACCAGGGCACCTTGACGCTTTTGCGCCAAATGCGAAACAGCCAAAGACAAGTCGGTATATGTAGACGAATACGGAGCGAGATAGCATTGCAAATAAAAGGAAGCCGCTGTCGTCTCCAGTCGGCTGAATCTGCTGCGAATCTCGTCAAAAGTGCCCAGCAAGCAGCCTTCCGCTTGATCGAGAGCGAGCAAGCTTTGCTGCATAACCGCGAGGATGCTGGTCAATTCCTGCTTCAGCTCCGCTTTCAAGGAGGATGTATCGCAGTTCATCTGTACGATGGTCGTCCTCTCCCTCCACCAGCTTTTCCTCTGATTGTTCCCCATTCACTCCGGTTTCATCCTGCCAGTTGCCTGTGCGCCTTTTCCGGAGGCTGACCCGTTTTGATCTAGCTCATCTGCTTACGAGCGCACGGGACGGATGGAAATATGCGCGGCGGCAAGCGCCTGACGAATGCACTGGGCAAACTCCAGAGCGTGGGCACCGTCTCCATGAATGCAAATCGTATCAGCCCGTATCGACACATCTGCGCCTTGCACAGATTGCACGACTCCTTCTGTCACCATCCGCACGACCTGCCGCACGGCTGCCTGATCGTCCGTGATCAGGGCGTTTGGCTCTGTGCGGGGCGTCAATGTCCCGTCTGCCTGATACGTCCGGTCGGCAAACACCTCATGGGCGGCGCGTAGCCCGATTTTTTCCGCTGCCCGTGTCAATTCGCTCCCGGCCAGCCCAAACAGCACCAGCTCCGGGTTAACCTTGAACACTGCTTCCGCTATCGCTTCCGCCAGGGCCGGGCGCGTTGCTGCCATGTTGTACAAGGCTCCGTGCGGCTTGACGTGCTGCATCGTGCCGCCTTCTGCCTGGACAAAAGCTTGCAGCGCACCGATCTGGTAGACCGTCAGCTCGTAGGCGTCCTGCGCGGAGATATCCAGATTGCGACGACCGAACCCAACCAGATCGGCCAGGCCAGGATGGGCGCCGATTGCCACTTCGTTTTCCAGAGCCAGCTTCACTGTTTTTCGCATCGTCGCCGGATCGCCCGCATGCAGGCCGCAAGCGATATTCGCTGAACTGATATACGGCAAAATCGCCTGATCATTGCCCAGGCGATACACGCCGAAGCTTTCCCCCATGTCGCAGTTCAAATCGACAGTCTTCATCGTTTGCTCCTCCCTCCCAAGTAAAGCTCAATTCCCGTTTCGAGTTCTGCGAGCGCCTTTTCCTGCTCGTACCATGCCTGCTGGGCAGCGCGCAAGGTCACTTGTTGAAACTGTACCCGATCATGTGGACGCAGCTGGGCCAGGATGGGCAAATCGACAGTCGCCACATGGCCGATTTTCGGATAGCCGCCTACCGTTTGCCGATCTGCCAGCAATACGATCGGCATTCCACTCGGCGGAACTTGGATCGTTCCGGCAGACACAGCGGAAGAGATCAGCTCGACAGGTTCGTTCAGCGCAAGCTCTGGCCCGTGCAGCCGATATCCCATCCGGTCTGACTGCACGCTGATTTGATATGGTGTTGTCCAAAAATCGCGGCGGCTTTGCGCGGTGAACAGCTCGCTCTCGGCCCCGGGCATGACCCGTACGACCGCGTCTTTTTGCTGTGGATAAGGGAAAAATGATTGTGGGACAAACCAGTCGGCCTCGCAAAAAGAATCGGCTCTGTTCACGCTCCTGTCTTGCAGTTGCCGGGCAAGCCGTACACTCTTTTTTCCCGGCTTTCCCAGGGACAGCCTGTCTGTTTCCGCAAGCGCTCTGCCCCATGCCCCGCCAAATTTGGCCCGCACGTTCGTGCTTCGGCTGTTCATCACGAGCGGCACGTCAAAGCCGCCTGCGATGGCGAGATAGGCGCGGCACCCTTCTCTCGCATGCCCGAAGCGGAGGACACTGCCGCTTTGGACCAAGACTGGGCGATTGCGGCGAAGACGGCGCTCATCTAAAACAGGCTGCATGTCCGCCCCGCATACCGCCACGAGCACATCCTGGTGAAAGCGCAGCGCTGGCCCTTTCATGGTCAGCTCCAAAACAGCTGCGTCAGGCTCGTTGCCGACGAGCAGGTTCGCCACTCGCAGCGCCAGCGCGTCCATCGCTCCGCTGACATGGACGCCATGCCGCTGATACCCGTATCTGCCCAAATCTTGTACGGTCGTGAACAAGCCTGGCGAGATAACTTCGACACTCATCGCCCCACCTGCTTTCTCTGTTCATACTCGGCCGCAGAAATCGGAACGAAGCGCACCCGATCACCTGCGCGCAGCAAGCTGGGCGGATGCTCTTCCGGGCGAAACAGACGCTCTGGCGTGCGACCGATAATTTGCCAACCGCCGGGACTTTCCAGCGGGTATACGCCTGTCTGTGCCCCACCGATCCCGACGCTGCCCGGCGCAATCGCCGTACGTGGCGTCGACCTGCGCGGAGTGGCGATCCGCTTGTCCAGCCCGCCCAAATACGGGAAACCGGGGGCGAAGCCGATCATGTGCACGATGTACGCTTGACCGCTGTGAATCTGGATGACTTCTTCCTGCGTCAAACCGTGGTATTCGGACACTTCTTGCAAATCCGGGCCGTACTGTCCGCCGTAGCAAACCGGAATGTCCACCACCCGTTGCTCCGATGCGGCGGAAAAAGACAATTGGCGCAACTGATTTTCGAGCGCTGCCTGGAAACGATCGTACGCCAACTCTTGCCCAAGCGGATCGCGCCATGCGAGCGGGTCGTAATAAATCGTCACAGTCGTGTAGCCAGGCACGTATTCGGTCATTCCCGGCAGCGGCTGCTGCTCCAAATACGCGGAGATCGCCATGATCTTTTGCCGCGTCTGTTCGTCGATCACATCCCCCAGCTTGAGAACAATTCCTGCATCTCCGAGCGGAAAAAACTCCAGTCGCTCCACTCTGCACTCCTCCTGCCCATCTGTGTCGCTACGCTGCTGTGCCACGCGATCTTGGTGTCAGCTGATTTGTCCGCCGCCCTCCACGATGTCGCGTTCGTGGTTCACAGCCGTTTCGATGGCAATCTGCAAACCGTTGACAATCGTCTCTACCGACATGCTCGGCTGCCCCGGATGCTTGGCCGCTTGTTCAGGCAAATACGGAATATGGACAAAGCCTCCGCGAACAGCCGGATATTCTTTGTCCAAGCCGTGCATCAGCCCGTAAAACAGATGATTGCAGACAAACGTGCCCGCTGTTTGCGACACGGAGGCAGGTATCCCTTTTGCCCGCATTTCTTTGACGATAGCTTTGATCGGCAAACTCGACCAATAGGCGACAGGGCCGTCTTCCACGATTGGCGTGTCGATCGGCTGCTTGCCCTCGTTGTCCGGGATTCGCGCATCGTCTACGTTGATCGCTACCCGCTCGATGCTAATATCCGCACGTCCGCCAGCCTGTCCGATGCAAAAAACGAGATCGGGCGAAATCTCGCGGATCGCTTGCAAAAGCAGTTCGACCGATTTGCCGAACACCGTCGGGAGCTGCCTTGTCACGATGCGGTACTCCCCAGCTTCCACCTCAGCCAGCCGTTTTACCGACTCCCAGGCTGGATTGATCGCCTCCCCGCCAAACGGGTCAAATCCTGTGACCAAAATCGTTTTCATTTCGCTTCTCTCCCTTTTTTCTAAAAGTAGATTACTCATTCCGGTTTGCCCGCCGATAGCCAAGCGCCGTCGAGATCCGCTCCGCCGCATTCGTCAGGTGAGCAACCAGTTCAGGTAGCCGCGCCTGCGAGAACCGCTCCTGTGGCCCGGCAATACTGATGCCCGCACAAATCCGGCCGAGATGGTCAAAAATCGGTGCAGCAATCGCTACCGTATCGTTTTCCAGCTCGGAATGGCTGATCGTAAACCCTTTGGCCCGAGACTCAGCCAGCAGACGGCGCAGCTCGTCCTTGTCCGTAATCGTCCCGCGACCGATTGGCTGCAAATCCACCTCTTGCAAATAGCGTTCGCGCTCCTGCTCCGCCAAAAAAGCAAGGATGATTCGCGAACACGCCCCCGCGTACAAAGGCGCCCGTCTCCCGATCTTCGTATACAGCCGCACCGGATGCGGAGTATCGAGCTTTTCCACATAGATCGCCTCGTCGCCGTCCCGAATGATCAGGTGGACCGCTTCCTCTACCTCGTCGCGCAGGACACTCATCACGGGCAAAGCGAGTTGCCGGATATCCAGCCGCTCCGCCACCAGTTGTCCGAACTGCAAAAACAGCAGCCCCAACGCATACTTGCCATCTTCTCCCCGCTGCAAAAAGCCCATCGCTTCCAGTGACCCTGCCATGCGGTGAACAGACGTTTTTGGCATTTGCGCGTACGCGATCATTTCATTCAGGCTAAGTCGCTCGTGCTCGATGAACAATTGGAGCAGCTCCATCGACTTCACAACCGTCTTGTTTTGGTGTTGGTTCATAAAAAGCTCCCGTTTGTCGCGAATTTTGTTCCGAATTTCGGAACATCAGTTTCATTTTTGTTATCTCCATCATAATTTTCTGTCTGCCAAAAATCAATTGCTGCTTTTCGAGTTTTCAGAAAAATAAGCACTTCCTTTTGCCACATTAGAAAACGTGGCTGCGTCAAGCCTTTGGCGCAGCCTTAGTTGCACTTATACTGGATAAGAATCTTGTAAATTCTTATCTGCACGCAAAAAAAGCAAGCTGTTCGCTTGCCGTAACACTTCCCGCTGTTAGTGAATATTCTTTTTCTTGAACCGTCCGCCTGATACATCGTGAATATGTCCAATTGCGAGAAAGGCAGAAGTGTCGATCTCCTCGACGATCGACTTCAGCTTCGCTTCCTCCAGTCGCGTGATCACACAGAAAATGACTTTTTTATCGTCGCCGGAATAGCCGCCCTCGCCGCGCAAATACGTAATGCCTCTTCCCAGCCTGGCTGACAAGGCATCGCCGATCTCGTCAGGAAAGTCGCTGATGATCCAGACCGACCTCGATTGCTCCAGTCCGACCATCGTCAAGTCAATCATTTTATAAGCGATGTAGTAGGCAATCAGCGAGTACATCGCCCGATCCCAGCCAAAAATGAAGCCTGCGCTGCCGAGAATAAAAATATTGAAAAACATCACGACCTCGCCGACCGAAAAAGGACTTTTCCGCGTCAGCAAAATGGCGACGATTTCAGTGCCATCCAGCGAACCGCCTGCACGAATCACCAGTCCGACGCCAATCCCGATTATGATTCCGCCGAACACCGCAGACAACAGCAAGTCGTCGGTCAGGCTTGGGACATGGTGCAAAAAATTCGTGCCCAACGACATGACCGCGACGCCAAACAGCGTGGAGATCGCGAACGTTTTTCCGATCTGCTTGTAGCCGATCAACAAAAACGGCAAGTTGAGCAGAAAGAGGAAAACCCCGAGCTTGATCCCGGTCAGGTGCGACATCATGATCGACAGACCCGTCACGCCGCCGTCGATAATATTGTTCGGCACGAGAAAAATTTCCAGTCCGACTGCAACCATCAGCGCTCCGATCACAATGGCGAGCGCCCGGGTGACAATCCTTCGTTTTTTCGCCCGCCTGTGGGTAATCGGACTCGTTTTTGCCGCTTCCATGAAAATCATCCTTACCCGTTTTTTTCTTTCTGCATCAGCTTTCCCCGGTTGGCAAAAAAATAGCCAGCCGTTTTTCCTGGCTGGCTGGCGAATCCGCCCTTGTTTTCCTGCTAAAATACGGGCTATCCCCAAAACACGATCAAAATAATGCCGACGGTAATCACAGACGACATCGTCAGTCGCCACACCCATCCCGCCAAAAAATGAAGCTTCTTTTCGCAAATGGAGGTACATACGTGTTAGCGAAGGTTTCTTTTCGCCATGAATCCGAGGAAAAAGAGGTGTTGCATCATGGCCCCCTACCCTTCGCTGCGAAACAGCCCGATCGATCAACTTTTCCTCACGTATACTGGCTACAGCATCGGCACGGACGGAACGCCGCACTATCAGTTTTGGGAGTGTACCGACTTTCTTCCTCTGCTGTTTCACACGGACCCGGCAACCGGGCTGACAGATGGTGTCATGTTCACCGATTTTCTCTTTTTGGCTCTCGGCATTTTGAACCAGTCGGGAGAAGGACGCTTTTTGGCGCGACATGACAAGGCACCCGCCAACTGGAACGAATGGCTGCGCTATATGGATGAGCTGTTTTTGTGCGACCGGAACCTGGATGCCTTGTGCCAGGCGGTGCGCTGTTCGCCGTTGTCGCGCACGAATGTGTGGATTGCGCTGCCTTACCCGAATCCGCAAGTTTTCGGTGACGACGAGTGCCGCATCCAGGCTGTCGTCGACTGGATGTGCCTGTTTCTTGAGCGCTGGGCGACAAAGCCGTGGCAAGATTGCCTATGCCTGAGAGGTTTTTACTGGCTTCAGGAAAGCTTGTACTTCCAAGGACCAGAGTACGACGATCGGCGGGTGATTCAGGCTGTCAACGCGGCGATCCACAGTTGCAAAATGGCTGGGCAACCGCTCCGCAGCATCTGGATTCCGTACCAGCAGGCGGCTGGCTGGAACGAATGGTCACAGCTCGGCTTCGACCTCGCTTTTTTGCAGCCCAATGCTTACTTCAATCCGAAAAAAAGTCTGGATGCGGCGGCGGTTGCCAGCTACGACCAGCAAATGGGCGTCGAAATCGAATTTGACCTCGGCGTGACTTATGATCAGGACAAACGGGCGCGACTGCTGGAATATTTGCGGGCCGGAGCTGCTGGCGGAACAGATCGGCAAGGCCAAAGCTACGGGCCGTTCCAATACGATTCGCCGCTCGCCTGGTACACGGGCGGCTGGTTTTTTGGCAAAAACGGGCGCAAACAGGCAATGGTCAGCCTGTACCAATCGGGCGATCCGCTTTATGAGCAGCTGTTCTACTTTTTAAATGGAATGACGCCACCGTAAATACGCTTGTTTTTTCCATTCACCCGACTTTTGCGTTATAATGGAGGGATGACACTTCGTTCGGAGGATCAAAGCAGATGTTGCAAAGAGAGTTGACACGGGAACAGGCGATAGCTGTTGCAGAGCAAGTCCTGCAACATGTGGAAGGCACGATTATCGAGCGTGGGTATTCGTACTTTTCCGATGGGGTTGTTTTCAATACGCGCGTCGAGAATAACCGCACACTATGCAGCGATGTGCAAGGATCACAAGTGTACCATGTGCGCCTCGATTTGGAGGAAGTGCAAGGCAGCTCCTGTACCTGCCCCTACACCCGTCTTTGCAAGCACATCGCGGCGACTTTTTTTCAAATGTATAGCGTCTTTGAAAACCCGCGCCATTTTTTGGGCAAAGCCCAGCAGCCACGCCGGGCGACATTTTCACCTGCCATGCTCATCCCGAACTATCGGCCAGCGGTCAGCCCGCCGCAAGGAAACGAGAGCGCTCCTGTGCAATCAGGGCTTACCGCAGTCAGTTCCGTTCACGACTGGTGGGCCTTTTTCGAGAGCTGGACGCGCAATTTGTTATCGGCGATGGAATCGTTCCGCGCTTCCTCCGAGATTTTTTCCAGCTATCAAAACGTGTTGTCCGTGACCGCTGGCTGGCCGACCGAACGCGCCCAACTGTTCCACATCCACGCCAATTTGTTTCACCTGCAAAAATTGCAGCAATACGTCCAAACGTATCGGCAGTCCCACTGGTACCCGGATCTCGCCCAAACCGCGGAACGATTGCTGGAGCAATTGGAGGGCGCGATCTATTTCTCCGATCGGCAGGCTTTGTGGAGCAAACATCGGCTTGCGCTGGAAGAGACGCTCACGATCATCCGCCGTTGGAAGGAAAACGACCTCTCCTCGCTTTATTGGGTGTACGCCTATCGCCTGGTCTGGTGGTCGCTGCTTGACGCCCCCGAGTGGATCGAGCAGGAGAAAGCGGAGCTTGACGAGACGATCGCTTCGCCTAATACGTCAGAGGCGGTGCTGGAAAAAGCCCGCTTGCTTCGCGCCCACTTTTCCGTGATGGATCGGCAGGACGATCTCGCCTTGGCTGTCTGGATGCCCATGCGTCGCCTGCCCCTGGCTTTTTATTTGCCGTACATGAAAGCTTTTGCCCGCGAAGCGCAGTGGCAACGTTTCCTGGACTGGACAACAGCCCTTACCGGACGGATCGGCCAAGCAGAAGCGCAGCAGTACCGCTTTGTGCTCACGGTCTGGCGGGAAGCGATGAAACAGGTCGGTCGAGAAGCCGAGTGCGGAGCGATGCTGAAAACGTTTTTGCCCAGCAGCTATCCCGAATACGCGCTCTATTTGTATGAGGAAAAGCAGTTCAAGTCATGGATCGACTTGCAGATGTCTTTTCGGGTCCCATTTGCCGATCTCTCGGCTGTCCAGTTGAAAGAGATCGAGGAAGCCGATCCTGCCCTGTTGTATCCGTACTATGTGCGTGAAGTGAATCGGCTGATTCGCGAGCGCAATCGCACGGCTTACAAAGAAGCGATCAAACTGTTGAAAAGAGGGCGCGCCACCTACGCCAAGGCAGATCAGGAGGCCGACTGGGAACGCTTCGTGGACAGACTGTCTGCCAAGCACAACCGCCTGCGGGCTTTCCAGGAGGAGCTAAGGAGAGGAAATCTGAATCTATGAACACGGTTACAACCATGGTGCTAACAGCGGAGCTTTTGGCAGACGGCCGTTTTCTCATCGCCGGATGCGATCAAGAAGGTCAGGCAATCGATCCGGAGGAGGTTGCGGCAGCGCTTTTTGCCTGGGATGAATCATCCTACTACGGCACATTTGTGGAAAAAAACGAGCAAGGCTTGCTGCTCAGTCCGCTGGAGGCCCTGTCCTTTTTTTCCGATCCGCCATGGCTCTTGCACGGGAGTTACTCTGTGGACGAGCGTTTTTCGGAGTACCGCGATGCGGCTGTCACACTGACGCATACGCTTGCCGCCGGTGCCATCCTCCCCGATTTTGCCGAATGGAAACGGGGGCGGTTTGGCTGGAAAGCGGAGCCTGCTCCTTCGACGCTCCCCTCCTACGGCGACAGGTGGCTCTCGCACGTCCTCGAAGAATTGGTCGATGCGCCTGGAGAAGTCGGGCGTGCCTGGGATCAGCTTGTCGCCCATTTTCCCGCTCTGTTGGTTGCGGGCGACGAGCTTTCCGTCCATTTGCAAGAAGGAGAATGGCTGCAATCGATCGGCTGGCTCCCGGATGTGACGCCGTTTCGCACTTGTTTGCAAATTATCGAGCCTGCCCATTCGGAAAGCGACTGGCTGCTGCAAATTTACTTGCAGGACCGGGAAGAACCGGATCGGCTGTTCGTGATCGAGCCTCATTTGTTGGGGGCGGCTACTGCGCAAATGGCGAAAATCCCGCTGGAATGGAAAGAGCATTGGCGGCGCCTGCAGAGCGATCTGGAAAAATGCCGCGAGATTTTTCCTTGGCAACGATCCGGTGCAGGTGAACGGACTGAACTGCGCACCCAGCTCACGAATGAGGAGGCGTGGATTTTTCTTACCTCTTGCAGCCTGCAACTCGTGCAAGCGGGCATTCACGTCTTTTTGCCCGCCTGGTGGGAGCAAGTACGCCGGGTCAAACCAAAGCTCAAGGCAAAAGTTTCCTCGTCTGTCGGTGCGAGCAGACAGTCTTTTCTCGGCATCTCCCAAGTCATGGACTTCGAATGGAAGCTCGCCCTCGGGCCTGTCGAGCTGAGCGAAGAAGAGTTTGCCCAGCTGATTCGCCAAAAGCAACGGCTGCTGAAAATAAGAGGGCATTGGGTTCAGCTCACGCCCGATCTGTTTGCTGAGCTTCAGCAAGCGTTGCAAAAAACGAACGCCAAAAACGGCCTGACCTTGCGCGACGTGATGAGCATGCATCTCACCACCAATACCGAGGTCGAGGAATCGCCTGACGACCACGATCCGGATGAACCGTACCCGCTCACCGTGGAAATCCAGCTCAATGCCCATCTGCTGGAGCTGATGCACCGTTTGCAGGAGACGAAGCGCATCCCGATTTTGCCCCAGCCGGACGCTTTTCACGGGACGCTGCGCAACTATCAGTTGGAAGGAAGCTCGTGGCTGTTGTTTTTGCGGCAATTCGGCTTGGGAGCGTGTCTCGCTGACGACATGGGGCTGGGAAAAACGGTGCAGTTCATCACGTACTTGCTGCACGTAAAGGCTTCCGGCGCGAGCCAGTCGCCTTCGCTGCTCATCTGTCCGACGTCGGTCATCGGCAATTGGCAGAAGGAATTGCAGCGGTTTGCCCCTTCGTTGAAAGTGTTCATTCACTATGGGAACAATCGTCCCAAAAAAGCAGAGTTCGAGCCTGCCATCGCGGGGGCCGATCTGGTCATCACGTCCTATGCCCTCTCCCATCTCGACGAACAGGAGCTGTCCACGATCACCTGGAGTACGATTTGTCTGGACGAGGCGCAAAACATCAAAAACGCCTACACGAAGCAGGCATCCGCCGTCAGGGACTTGAAGGCGTGGCACCGCATCGCGCTGA
Source organism: Brevibacillus sp. (assembly GCF_003521185.1). Taxonomy (NCBI): domain Bacteria; kingdom Bacillati; phylum Bacillota; class Bacilli; order Caryophanales; family Paenibacillaceae; genus Brevibacillus; species Brevibacillus sp. Next base: position 66,027 of record NZ_DOTK01000013.1, on the reverse strand, counting down.
CGGGAACGCCGATCGAAAATCGATTGAGCGAGCTTTGGTCGATCTTTGATTTCCTCAATCCCGGCTATTTGGGCAGTCTGGGCGAATTTACGCACCGCTTTGTGCAGCCGATTGAGCGCGACCGCGATCAGCAGCTGATTCAGACCGTGCAGCGGCTCATTCAGCCGTTTTTGCTGCGCCGGGCCAAGACCGATCCAGCCATCCAGCTTGATCTGCCGGAGAAAAACGAGAGCAAGGAATACGTTCCGTTGACCGCCGAGCAAGGTGCGCTCTATGAAACAGCGATTCAGGAAATGTTTTCGCGGATGGAAAACGTCTCCGCCATGGAACGGCGCGGTCTGATTCTCACGACATTGACCCGGTTGAAGCAGCTGTGCGACCATCCCGCGCTGATCTTGAACGAGATCACGACTGCAGATGAAGCAAGCCGCTCCCACAAGCTCGAAAGACTTCTGGAGTTGATCGAGGAAATTCGGCAAAAAAACGAGCGCTGCCTGATCTTCACACAGTATATCGAAATGGGCAATTTGCTCCAGCGCGTGTTGACGCGCGAAGGCTACGGTCCGGTGTTCTTTTTGAACGGGGCGACCAAAAAAGAAAAGCGCGACGAGATGATCGCCCGCTTCCAGGATACGTCCCTGCCCGATGAGGAACGCGGCGCTATCTTTATTCTTTCGCTGCGCGCGGGCGGCACAGGGTTGAACCTGACCGAAGCCAACCACGTCATTCACGTCGACCGCTGGTGGAATCCGGCTGTGGAAAACCAGGCTACCGACCGGGCGCACCGGATCGGGCAACGCCGCAATGTCCAAGTGTACAAGTTCATTTCACTCGGCACCATCGAAGAGCGGATTGATGAAATGATGGAGCGGAAGCTGTCGCTCAGCCAGCAAATCGTCAGCAGCAGCCAGGAAGCGTGGATCACAGAGCTGTCTACGGCTGAGCTGCGCGAGCTGTTCGCCCTGCGCCACGATTGGAACGATACGAAAGGACTGTGACCATGAACTCTCCAGATGAAGAAAAAACTTCTGTTCCCGTGTCCTCTGACCAGCAAAAGGCAGACTTGCCCGACGTCTGGAAACGGTTTTTGCAGACGATCCAGACCCGGTTTGCCGAGCAAAAGCGCCCTCGTCCATGACAATGCGCAAAAGGTCCGACCTGCCAGCCTGGCGTTCGGACCTTTTGCTTTTTCAGTCTATTCGCTTCAAGCCGTATCCGGCGGCCGATTCAAAGGGAAGTACACTTCAACCGTCGTACCTTTGTTCGGCGTGCTGGAAAAATGAATGTACCCGTCGTGATACTGAATAATTTTATAAGTAATCATTAGGCCAAGCCCTGTCCCCTTTTCTTTTGTACTGTAAAAAGGCTCACCCAGCCGCTGCAATCTCTCTTCCGACATGCCGCAGCCTTTGTCCACAATCCGAATCAAGATGTGCTCGTGCTCTGTCCGCAAAGCCTTGATCCGAATCGGGCCTCCATCTGGCATGGACTCTACGGCATTGGACAGCAGATTGATGAAGACTTGCCTGATTTGGCTTTGATCGCCCCACAGACGTATCCCCTCCACCTCTTCCACATCCAGCAGCAGTTGATGGTTCGGTGCCTCTTCCTGGACCATCCGGGCAACGCCGCGCAACAAGTTTGCGATGGACAGCGCTTCAAACTGATGCGATCTTTTCTGGGTCAAAAACACAAACTCGCGCAAAATGCTTTCCAATTGGTGAAACTCCGCGAGCATGATATCGAAATATTCATTCTTCCATTGATCACGTCGCAACAGCTGGACGAAACCTTTGATCGAGGTAACCGGATTTCTGATTTCGTGCGCTACTCCTGCGGCCAGCTGACCAACGACCGTCAGCTTGTCCATTTTGCGCAAAAACTCCTCCGCTTGCACCTGGGCTGTACTGTTGCGAATGATGAAAACGACTTGCGACACTTCTCCTTGCTCGCTCTGGACAGGCGTTCCTTTTGCCTCCAAAATGAGCTTGCTGCCATTTTTATGCTGGCAGGAGAACGTAATCAGCCGCGGCAGCTTCCACTCCATAATTTCCTGAAACGTCTGCCAAACCCGTTTCAACTGTTCGGCTGGCAATAAGTTTTGCAGGTTTTGATGCAGGAGAACCTCCGGAGCTACCTCCAGCACGGCGCGAACGGACGGCGACACGTATGTAACATATCCGTGGCAATCGATGACCACGATCATATCCGATATGTTTTCCGCTATCAGACGGTACTTGGCTTCGCTTACCCGCTTTGCTTCTTCTGCTTTTTTCAGTTCGGTGATGTCGACACAGGAGGCAATCACTTCCTTCACACGGCCATCGCGAAAAATCGGCCGCATGGCTGCCAGATAGCAGACGCCATTGACGACACCTTCGTATGTGACATGTTCTTCGCCACTCCATGCCCGCTCGTAATACATCGTCTTGCGCAGAGCCTCCTGCATCGGTAAAATATCGCGCAACTCGCTGCCTACCACTTGCTCTGGCGTCAAGCCGATGCGATAGATCAATTCTCCGGCGCAAAACGTGTGGATGAACGTCGCGTCCTGTTTGCGAAACGTAAATGTCATTCCTTGCTGATTGCGCATCACCTCTCGCAAGTAGACGAAAGGCTCGCCCCGCTCCTTGTGTGCATGCACGGCCAGGTCAAGCATGGCTTTTCCTTGTTCTCGCATTCGCACTTCCAGCTCGTCGGCCGAAAGCGGTTCACAAAAATAATGACCTTGTGCGAGATCGCAATCCAGTTTCAGCAAAAGCTCCACTTGCTCGCGATGCTCTACGCCATCGACTGTCGCCTGGATATCCATGGCTCGTGCGACCGCCAAAAGCGATTTGACCGCCATCTCCTGAGCAGAATCTGTCGTCGCTTGCTGGATCAGGGAGGAATCTATTTTCAACTTATCCAAAGGCATGCGCGAGATAACCGAGATAGAGCTGGCTCCTCTCCCAAAGTGGTCCAGACTTACCTGGACGCCAAGCTGCTTCAGTTGGGAAAGCACCATCATCCTCTCCCCATGCGTCTTTGCCTCTTCCGTAATTTCCAGTTCCAGATAGCGGGCAGGCAATTGACAATCGCGGAGAATCGCCTGGACGGTGTCCGCCAGTCCGACAGACTCAAAAGCATGCGCGGACAAATTAACCGCTATGACCAACGGCCCAAAACCGGCATCAATCCACTGCTTGCACTGCTCGCACGCTGCCCGCAAGACCCATTCTTCCAGCAGATGCACCACTCCGCTCCTTTTGGCAAGCCCAAGCAATGCTTTCGGCGACAAAAATCCCCGCTTTGGGTGGTGCCATTGGACAAGCGCCTCCACCCCCCTCATTCCTCCCGTTCTCAAATCGAAAAAAGGCTGGTAATGGAGCGTGAGCTTGCGGTTCACAATCGCTTGATACAAGTCTTCATCACTCTGCTTCTGCTCATCCTGGTCCATTGTTTGAATACGAACCACTTCCCTCCTATTGGTTAGTCATCAAGCACGATCAGCCATTTCAAGCTTTGCAATTCCGAACTATTCTGACTCTTTCTCTCTTTCTACTTTATAGGAAGAATGCATACCCTGTCCAGATATCCGCAACAACGACAAACACCCTCTCACAAGAAGAGGGTGCTTTTTTGCCATGCTCTTTCGCTTGCTCAAGCTTGCAAGGCCGCCTGTCTGCGAACGGCGCGCGCGTCTTCCTTCAGCCGCGGACACGTATAGCAATATTGTCCTTCCCCGGTCTGATAGTACAAACAGCATTGATTTTTCAGGCGTACCTTTTTGCTCGGATCGCGCATGTCTTCCACCCAACGCACTTTTACGTCGAACGGATTTTTGTCCAGACCGAAGCACGCTCCTTCGAGTTGCCGACAGAGAGAGTCGTAGTCATCGCGCAAATGCTGCCGGACGCGCTCGTCTTGACTCTGCTCCACGAAGTAATCCAGATAGTAATTGAATCTGGTCGGCAATTGCCCCCAGATCAGCTTTTCCGGGTTATCCGTAGCCTTGGCAAGCGACTGGATCAACGGTTGCAAGATATGCTGGTAAAACGCGCGGTATTGCTGATCCAGCCAAGCTGCACGCCCGGTTTCCGGTGCCTCGACTTTGTTCCATTCGTCTACGACAAAGGAAAACTGGGCATAGTCATCTGCAACGTAAAGCTGCACAGTCAGTTGATCGAGCGACAGGTGGAGCGAAACGTTCCACACCGACTGCATGTACTGCAATCCGAGCGCCACGCCGCCCAGCCAGCCCCCGATGTACGTGCCGACAGGTTTGCTGTCGTTGGCCTTGATGAGCGGAGCGTACAGGCTAACCAGCTGATCCATGTTTTCCGGCTTCACCAGGTCGCTCGCTTTCATGGAAAGCAACGTATCCGCTCTCAGCTCTGACGTCAGGCGAAAATGCTCTGCTAAAAAATATTCGTTCCAGCTTAACAAGCATGATCTTCCTTTCTTTTTTCGGTTGGGGAAAACGGCAGGGGCGACACCCATGAAGGTGCCCCCTTCACCGCAGTACACGAAAAATGGCTTATCTGGAAAAAGCGCTCTGCGTCTGCTCCAGGTACGAACCGAACTGCGCGTGGTACAACCGGCTGTAAATGCCGTCCTGGGCCAGCAGCTGCTCATGGTTCCCCTGCTCTGTGATGCCTTGCTCTGTCACGACAACGATGCGATCGGCATTTTTGATCGTCGCCAAGCGGTGGGCAATCACCAGTGTCGTCCGGCCTTGCGACAATTCCGCAAGCGATTGCTGGATCGCTGCTTCCGTCTCCGTGTCCAGCGCCGAGGTCGCTTCGTCCAGGATGAGAATCGGCGGGTTTTTCAAGAACATGCGGGCAATCGCGAGCCGTTGTTTTTGCCCCCCGGACAGCTTCACGCCGCGCTCGCCGATAACAGTATCCAGGCCAGTCGGCTGCGAGCGGATAAAATCTTCCAGCTTGGCTCGCCGTGCTGCCTGCCAAATCTCTTCTTCCGATGCCTGCTGCTTGCCGTAGGCGATATTTTCCCGGATCGTGCCAGAGAACAAGAACACGTCCTGCTGTACGATCCCGATCTGGCTGCGCAGCGAAGCCAGTGTCATTTTGCGGATATCCAGCCCGTCGATCGTAATGCTGCCATCCTGCACCTCGTAAAAGCGTGGCAGCAAGCTGCACAATGTCGTCTTCCCAGCGCCAGACGGGCCGACAAAAGCTACCGTTTCCCCTGCGCGAATCTGCAAATCGATCTTTTGCAACACATTCGCTTCGTGCTCGTAACCGAACGAAACACCCTTGTATTCGATATCGCCCGCAAGTGCCTCGACCTTGACGGCATCGGGAGCATCGGCAATATCAGGCGCCGTATCCATGATTTCTATGTAACGCTTGAAACCGGCAATGCCTTTCGGGTAACTTTCGATGATCGCGTTGATTTTCTCCAACGGGCGGAAAAAGACGTTCGTCAACAGCAAAAACGCGACAAACTCCCCGTAGGAGAGCGAACCTTCGATGACGAACCAGCTTCCGCAAATCAGCACGAACAAAATGACCAGACGCATCAAAATGTAGCTGACCGAAGCGTTTTGCGCCATGATTTTGTAGGACAACAGCTTGGTCAGGCGAAAGCGCAGGTTGTTTTCCGCAAAGCGCTCCTTTTCAAAGCTTTCGTTGGCGAATGCCTGAATCACGCGCATACCGCCCACATTGTCTTCGACGCGGGCATTGAAATCAGCCATGTCGCCATACAAGCGGTGGAAAGCTTTCGTCATTTTGCGGTTGAAGTACACGACAAAAAACGTCATGATGGGGATCACCACAAACGTAAGCAACGCCATTTCTTCATTGATGCTGAACATCAAAATAAAGGCTCCAACCAGCGTCATGATTGCAATGAACAAGTCCTCCGGCCCGTGGTGGGCAACCTCGCCAATTTCCATCAAGTCATTGGTCAGGCGAGACAACAGATGTCCTGTCTTCGTATTGTCGAAAAAGCGGAAGGACAGCTTCTGGATATGGTCATACAACTGTTTGCGCATATCCGTCTCGATGTTTATGCCTAGCATGTGCCCCCAATACGTCACGACGTAGTTCATCCCGGCATTGATTGCGTACAGGACGAGCAGCCCGAGACAGGCCCACATGATCAGCTCCCAGTCTTTGCTTGGCAAAAGCTGATCGACAACCATGTTCACAGCAAGCGGAAATCCCAGCTCCAGAAGAGCGACGAAAATCGCGCACGTAAAATCGAGCACAAACAATCCGCGATAAGGCCGGTAATAAGAAAAAAATCTGCGAAGCATCGCAGCCACTCCTCTCTCGTTGACAAGCTACATAAACACAGCTCCCCAATGTTTTTGAAAATCATTTTCATTATAGCTGGATTTCTTTTGAAGATCGATCAGGAATTTGCCAGTGATTTGCTGAAAGTGCAGTTTGCCAGGTGGGCTTGTCTGCTTTGGAAAAGCAAAAGACCGGACGGCCTTTTGCGCTCGCTGTCTCATTTCTTCCTGTTTCGATAGGCGCGTGCCAATCGTCTTATATTGCGATAAGGCGCTTTGTCCTTCAAGCGCAAAAACAGGACATGCGAAGGAACCTCATGATTCACTTCGATCAAATAAATTCGCCCTGAACGATCCACGGCGAAGTCGATGCCCAGCTCAGAGCGGCGCTTGAACTGGTTAAAATGTGCGCTGATCTCGTATCCAAGCTGGATCAGCCGCTTCGTGACACGCTCGATTTGTGCCTTGGACAGTGTCGGAGCCAAAGCCGTGCTGACTTTCAGCGCATAACCGCCCCCGCGGCGCACATTCGTAATGATGCTGTCCTTCCCTGCCACTTTTGCCAGCATCGCGGCAAATTCCCACTTCCCGGCGGCATTGCGCATCATCATGACCCGGATATCAAACCGCCTGCCGTGCACTTTGGCGAGCGGAATGGTTTTTTGGATAATATGCCGGGTGCTGCCGCTTTTTTGGCGAACCTTTTTGTACAGTTGATCAATCGAGCTGGCGTGCTTTTGGGAACCCTTTTCTTTCACGAATGTGTAGCGGCCCTTTTCCTTCCACGCCTTGATTACGCCCCTGCCCATGTGCTCGTTGTCCGGCTTGATGAATACGGAGGAATAACGGGACATGTAATCGCGCAGCGTTTTGCGGCTGAATATCGCAGTGGGCGGCAAATACCTTCTCAAACTTGCGGAACGGGAGTAATAGTTGTGCAATGCCCACTTGGAGGAGTGAAACGGCATAAGCGTTAATCCCCTTTCCTGTACAAAGTAGCCTTGCCAGTGTCTCTTTTGCCAATATATCTTTCCGGCGGCAAAGCGGCACGGCACTTCGCCAAAGACGGGACGATCGCCCCTATCCAAAGAAAGCCCGAAAAAGCATCCGCTTCGAACAAGAAGAAACGGCCAGCCATTTCGAGCCGTTTCGTTTCTGGCCATTGTACGCTTTCCCGGTTGGACGCGAGCTTCCTTCTGCTAGGCGCGACAGATCGCGATAAGCAGGAACCCCTCCGGCTGCTTCTGCTGCCCTTGTCTGCACCTGAACAAAAAAGGCTGGATATCGTGAGGGGTTTTTCTTATAATAGTGACTTGTGAAAAACGGCCCCGACTTTTCTGAAAGGGGAAAGTCACCATACTGAACAGAAAAGAGGTACCGTTTTGAATCTTACCCAATGGAAACTGGACTGGTTTGCAAACGTCCGCGCTGACGTGCTGGCCGGCGTTACCGTCGCGCTCGCTTTGATTCCCGAAGCGATTGCCTTCTCGATTATTGCCGGGGTCAATCCGATGGTCGGCTTGTACGCGTCTTTTTGCATTGCCGTGACGATTGCGTTTGTCGGCGGGCGTCCCGGGATGATCTCGGCTGCGACGGGTGCCATGGCCCTGCTGATGATTACGCTCGTCAAGGAACACGGGATCGAGTATTTGTTTGCAGCCACTATCCTGACCGGACTTTTGCAAATCGTATTCGGCGCCTGTAAAATCGGTCGCCTGATGACTTTTGTCCCGCACACCGTTGTGATCGGGTTTGTCAACGCGCTTGCGATTCTCATTTTCATGGCGCAACTGCCGCATTTTGTCGGGGCATCATGGACGATGTACGCCATGCTGGCAGGGACGCTCGCGATTATTTATTTGTTGCCGCGCCTGACCAAAGCAGTACCGTCTGCTCTCGTCGCGATTGTCTTCATGACTGCCCTGACCATCCTCTGTGGACTGGATATGCGCACAGTCGGCGACATGGGCGAGATCACGCGCCAGCTCCCGCTGTTTCACGCCCCTGTGGTGCCGCTCGACATGGAAACGCTTTTGATCATTTTGCCGTACTCGCTTCCGCTCGCACTGGTCGGGATTTTGGAATCGCTCATGACTGCGGCGATTCTCGATGAGATGACGGATACGCGCAGCGATAAAAACAAGGAAGTCAAAGGGCAAGGAATCGCCAACATTGTCACCGGATTTTTCGGCGGGATGGCGGGTTGTGCCATGATCGGCCAGTCTGTGATCAACGTCAAATCTGGCGGGCGAGGCCGCTTGTCCACATTGGTAGCCGGCGTGTTTCTGCTGTTTTTGATTCTCGTCTTGGGCGATGTCGTGAAACAAATCCCGATGGCCGCGCTCGTCGGCGTCATGGTGATGGTTTCCATCGGCACTTTCAACTGGAAGTCTGTGCTCGACCTGCGAAAAATGCCGCTCGGCGATGCTGTCGTCATGGTCGCAACGGTTCTCGTCGTCGTAGCCACACACGATTTGGCAAAAGGCGTCCTCTCTGGCGTCGTGCTCAGCGCCCTGATTTTTGGCTGGAAAATGGCCCGGCTGCATTCCACTTCGTACAAGAGTGAGCTGGGCGAAAAAGTGTACGTCATTTCCGGACAATTGTTCTTCGGTACGATGACGCATTTTATCGAGCAATTTGATTTTCAGGATGATCCAGGGCAAATTGTCATCGATTTTTCCCGCTCGCATGTCTGGGATATGTCAGCTGTAACCGCTATCTCCAAGGTCGTCGCCAAATACCGCGAGCTGGATAAATTCGTCGTGATCACAGGTTTGAACGATGAAAGCAAACAGCTCGTGGATCAGCTCGGAATCAGCGTTCCGGCTGGACATTAACTACGAACAGCTCCCCTCTTTTTGCAGGAAAAAGCGCACAGCTCGCTTGCGAAAAGAGGGGCTTTTTATGCGACTTTTTCATGCTTGTCGAACGTCAAGGTTTTTTGCTTATTTCAATTTTGCAATAGTCCGATCACAATTCTTGATTGGTCAGTACGGAAAACCAGTGCTAGAATGATCAATATTAAATTCCCCTGCTTCTATGCGGCAAAGGTTGTGACAGAAAGATGGAATTTTCATGGAAGCGCAATTTGTTTGTACTATGGGTCGGCGTCTTTTTTTGCAGCACGGCCTACTCGATCTCCATACCATTCTTGCCCATCTTCCTCCATACATCTTTGGGTGTTCACGAGCATTTGGAAGCCTGGTCTGGTATCTCGTTCGGCATTACGTTTTTGGCCAGCGCCCTGATCTCGCCGTACTGGGGCTCGCTGGCAGACAAATACGGGCGAAAACCGATGTTGATCCGCTCCGGTTTTAGCCTGGCTTTGCTGTATTTCCTGACTTACTTTATTACAGATCCTTACCTTTTCCTGGTACTGCGTGTGTTTCAGGGCCTTCTGGCTGGATATGTTCCGGCAGCAATTGCCCTTGTAGCCACCAATACTCCGGAAAAAAACGTCGGCTACGCGCTCGGCGTCATGGCTACCTCCGGCGCAACAGGCGGGATTGTCGGGCCGCTGGTCGGCGGAGTCGTCAGCCATGCGTGGGGCAATGCGGAAGCGTTCCTTTTCTCCGGCTGCGTGGTGCTCGTAGCGGCGCTCATCGCTACCTTCCTCGTCAAGGAGACGAATATGAACCGCTCAGGCAGCCGTTCCAATGTGCGGGAAGATTTGCGCTCGGCCATCGCCAACCGCTCGCTGATGACGATTCTCGGGCTTAGCCTGATGGTGACGATCTCCGTCATGCTGCTGGAGCCGCTGTTGACGGTGTACGTCTTGCAGCTTGGCGCATCGCAGCAGGAAGCATCGCTCAGCGCCGGAATCATTTTCGCCGCGGTCGGAATCGCTACCGTCATTGCTGCGCCGCAGTGGGGTAAGCTCGGCGGCAAAGTCGGCTACACGAAAATTTTGTTCATCGGCTTGCTTGGCGGCGCGGTCGGCAACCTGCTGCAGTTTTTCTTCACCAGTCTGTCCGGCTTCGGGATTTTGCGCTTCGCGTACGGCTTGTTTTTTGCCGCGGTGTACCCTTCGATCAACGCGATGATTGTCAAGGTGACCGACCCTGAGTTCCGCGGCAGAGCGTTCAGTTTGAACCAATCCGTCAACCAGCTGGCGACCATGCTCGGCCCTGTGCTGGGCGGCGTGCTCGGCGGAATCATCCCGATCCGCTACGTGTTCATCATCAACGGGGTCGCTTTGCTCGCTACGGCTATCGTCATTCGCACGAAAAGGCCGGGCCAGCTCGGAAAGCAAGCGTCACCACAATCCTCCGACCCGCAGCTTGCAGCCAAATAGCGCAAAAAACTCCCTTCCGCTTTCGTCCGGCGAGATTGTCCGGTGTCAGCAGGAGGGAGTTTTTCGTGCTTTTTCGTGCTGTCGCACTGTGCAGTTGCCTTGCCAGCGGCTGTGATGGCTCTAGCGACCGCGAACATGCGGCTGCGGCCAACCTCACTTTTGTTGCAGAGCTACTTTCAAGCCAAGCAAAATGTAGACGGAGCCGATGATTTTTCCGCTCCAACGGCCGAGCCAGGAGATGCGCTTGACCAAGTGCCCCAGCGGACGAACCGACAGAGCGATCAGCGTCGTGTAAAAAAATCCGAGAATCGCAAAAATCAGTCCCAGGATCAAAAACTGCACCACAGATGCTCCCCGCTCGGGATGGACGAACTGCGGCAAAAACGCGAGGAAAAACAGGGCTGTCTTCGGATTCAACAGCTCAGCCACGATTGCTTGCATATACGCCTTGCCCGGCGGCAAAGGCGACACTTTCGGCAGCTGCGGATCGCTCGGCTTTTCCATGATCGCCTTGATGCCCAAATAGACGAGGTACACAGCCCCGGCGATTTTCACGATGTTGAACGCCCATGCCGATGTCATCAAGATCGCCGACAAACCAACCGCGGCAAAAATCGTGTGAATGAAATCGCCCGTCGCGATCCCGAGTCCCGCCATGATGCCCGCCCGACGGCCGCCCTGAACAGTCCGTGTAGCCGTCAGCAGCACCGCAGGGCCGGGAATTAAAAAAAGGCCGATCACGACCGCCAAAAACGTGCTCATTGTCGCCAGATCAAACAAACAGCTCCCCTCCTCTTTCTCTCTCGTTGTCTATGGATGCTCTCATTATATCGCGCTGCGAGATTCGTGGCGACAGGATCATGTGCTTACAACCGCCTAGCGCACCGGAAACAGCAGCGTAAACACAGTTCCTGCACCGAGGTTGCTTTCCAGCGTAATCGTCCCGCCGTGCGCCTCCATGATCCCTTTGGCAATCGTCAGCCCCAGACCGGCTCCTCCCCGCTCTCGCGCACGCGAGCGATCTCCCCGGTAAAACCGTTCAAAGACGTGCGGCAGATCAGCCGGAGCGATTCCAGAGCCGTTGTCCCGTACGTCCAGCCTGACGGAATCCGCTGATTTTGCAATCGTCACGGCTATGCGGCCGTTCGGCGCTGTATGCTTGCAAGCGTTCGTCAACAGGTTGGTGATGACTTGCGCGATTCGTTGCCTGTCGCCCGTAATCCACGCGTCCTGTCCGCCTTCCAGTTGAAACTGAATCGCGGAACGGGCAAAAGCGACATGCATCGCTTCGCTGACCTCCTCCACGATGGCCCGCAGCAAGACTGGTTCGCGGCGGATCGGCAACGCTCCCGCTTCTACCTGGATCACCTGATCCAAATCGTTCACCAGCCGAATCAACCGCAAAACTTCCGCGCGCGTACGCTCCAGATGCTTCGGGCTCGCTTCCCAGATTCCGTCGATCATCCCTTCCGTTTGCGCAAGCAGCGTATTGAGCGGAGTGCGCAGCTCGTGGGCGATGTCCGAAGTAAGCCTTTTGCGCAGCTCTTCCTGCTCGTTCAGACTCGCCACCAAATGGTTGAACGCCAGCACGAGGGAAGCCATCTCGTCTTTTTGTTCAGGCGCAGGCACGCGAACCTGCAAGTTCCCTCTCGCTACTTGCTGCGCGGCCGCGCTCACCTGCTCAACCGGACGGACCATGGAGCGAGCCAGCGGGATACAGAGCAGCACAACGAGCACAAGCAAGACTGCCGTCGTCCAAATCGCCGTATTTTTATGAGCCCATTGGAAATGTCCTTCCAGCGCCTTGTACGCATTTTGATCTTTGTGGCTGATGCCGATGCGCCCCACAACTGTCTGCTTGTCATCGTACAGCGTAATCGATTCGGTCGCACGATCGAAGTCCGCTCCGGCACCCGTAACTTGCCCCCATTCCCCCAGCTTGCTTCCCTGCGGATCGTACAGGACGAGATGCAAACCCAGCACAGATGAGATCGCTTCCAGCTGCCAAAAGGCTTGCCTGTCCCAGCCTTTGCTGTCCCGGTAGGCTGTCAAAGCTGCCTGGACAATCTCCTCGCTCTGTTGGCTCTTTACTTCATCCGTGTACATCAAAAAATGATCGTCCATCTCTTTGACGGCAAGCAGCGTCGTGATCAGGACGGCCCCCACGCCTACTGCCATGAAGGCGAGTGCCAGCTTCAGCCAAATCCGTTTCATCCGAACCTCATTTCTTCACCGGAACGTCAAACCGATAGCCCAGCCCGTATATCGTTTTAATGTAGACAGGCTGCTTCGGGTCGTCCTCGATTTTTTGCCGCAAATTTTTCACATGCGTGTCAATCGTGCGATCGTACCCTTCAAAATCGTAGCCAAGCACCTCGCGCACAAGCTCGTCCCTGCTCCACGTACGCCCAGGATGGCGAGCCAGCGTCGTGAGCAAGCGATACTCGTTCGGAGTGACATCCAGCGCGATGTTGTTTTTGCGAATCGTTTTGTCGCGAATGGAAATGATGAGCTGCCCTGCCGCAAACTCATCGCTCAGGGCTGAATAATCACCCGCTCGCCGCATGACAGCACGCACACGAGCAACCAGCTCGCGCGGACTGAACGGCTTAATCAAGTAGTCGTCCGCACCGATCTCCAAGCCATGAATCCGGTCTGCCTCCTGACTTTTTGCGGTCAGCATCAAAATCGGGACGCGGGAATGCTTGCGAATCCGCCGACAAACCTCTTCCCCGCTGACATCGGGAAGCATCAAATCGAGAATGATGCAATCGACCGCAGCCGAATCGGCGATCTGAATCGCGGTTTCGCCTGTCATCGCGGTCAACACGTGGTAGCCGTCTTTTTGCAAATACGATGTTAAAATTTCCAGGATTTGCGTCTCGTCATCGACCAGCAAAATGGTTGACATGCCCTGTCCTCCTTTCCTCTCTTTTACGGCTGCTCAGATTGCCCGGTTTGCTCGGATTGCGCTGGTTTTCGCCGCCAGAAAAGCAGCAGGACAAGGGCGCCCGCCACGAGAGCAAGCAAAAGCCGCAGCTTGTTTTCCCCAAAGTAGATGAGATCGTGTCCGACGAACGTCTCAAACACCATCGAAGGCACTTTTCCGAGCAATGTCGCCAGAAGAAAGTCAGCGAACGACATATTCGTCATGGCTGCGCCGAGATTGATCACACCCGAGGGGATCAGCGGATTGAGCCGCAACAAAACGACAGCGAGTGTCTTCTTGCCTCTCGTCGCGCCGTTGATAGCCGACACCCATTGGAATGACGCCAGTTTCTGTTTTTTGTCAGCTTTTTTGATCACATAGCGGTAGAAGAAAAAGGCGATCCCCGCGCCCAGCACCTCCCCAGTCAAAGAGATGAAAAAACCGCCGTACAGGCCGAAGACAACCGCATTTGCCCCGGACAAAAAAATCGATGGCAGCACGCCTGCCACGCTGATCACGATATTCAGCGCGACGCTGCCGACGATCGCAAGCACGCCCCAGGAGCGAATCCATTCGGCCAAGCCTTCTATATTCATCAACCAATCCATCTACGCATACAGACTCCTCTCACATCCTGTTCCTATAAGCGTATACGAAACTTGTGAAGAAATCATGGAAAAAAACAAACAATCGCTTCCGACGGGGGAAGCGACTGAGCGAAGAAACCATGTGCAAAAAACTACTCGTCGGCGATGCCGATGTAAATATCGATCTGCGCCTGATTCATGTCCGCGCAGCGCACGCCATCGTACAGCTCAAAATCAGCGGCAAACGTCCGTGTTACACCCGGCTGCTGGGACCATTCCCATATATGCTTCCACGCTTCCGTGATCACTTCCACCGTCGGGCCGACTCTTGTCGTAAAGACGGCATACGTGGAAGCAGGAATCTCCTTCACAGTCAGTTCAGCAGGCAACGGCGCTTCTGCCTCGACTTCTTTTCCGACGAGCAGGGAGTAAGCCCCGTTCTCGTCGCTCTCGTAGTCAGCGTAGACGCCAAGCACGACAGCAGAGTCCTTTTGTCCTGGCGTACTCGCCGGATAGCCTTCCTGGTAATAGCGATTCCATAGCGCTCCAATTTTCGCGTTTGGCCCGCACTCCGCTTCATTGGTTGTCCGTATTTGCAATCCTGCTACACGCATGTGGCCCAGTTTGACGATTTTGGGGTTCATATTGTTGCACGCTCCTGTCCGGAAAAAGTAGCTTACATCGTCCAGTATAACTGCCCTACCTTGACAACTGTTTGTCAACGTTCCGGCTCATCCCCATAAAATGCCGCTATTTTTTTGGCGCTATCCGCGATTCTTTGCCGGATGTGAGCTGGCTCCAGCACCTTCAGACTATCCCCGTAGCTGAGCAGCATGCCTGCCAGCCATTCATCGTCTGTCATCGTCGTGCGAACCGTCATTTCCCCATCAGGAGCCGTCTCGATCGATTGCGGATCAAACATGTCTCTTACCCGGACGTGAGCGCGCGGGGCAAATTGCAGAACCAGCGCGATTCGTTCCCCGCAATTCCACTGCTCTTCCCATTGCAGCTTTTCCAGCTGGCAATCACGGGCGGCAAACTCCTCCGGCAAAAGCGCCAGATCAGCGATGCGCGACAGCCGAAACAGCCGAAACTCTTGCTTGCTTTGGCAAAAGGCGTACACGTACCAGACGTAGCCTTTGATGATCAGCCTCACTGGCTCGATGACCCGTTCGCTCGACTCGCCCTGCATTTTCGTATAGACGATTTTGACTCGCTTGCGGCACAGGATCGCCTCGCGCAAGCTGCTCACTTTTTGCTCGATGGCCGGAGTGCTGCCCCACGGATTGAAGTCGTACACCACCGGATGCTCCCCGCCCTGAAAGGCAGACGGAGCCGTTGCGAGCAATGCCTTGATTTTTTCCAGCAGTTGACCGATTTGCTTGTCGTCTGTGGAAGAATGCACGCCTTTCAAAGCGGCAATCACGGCAACCAGCTCGTCGGCCGAAAGGTATTGCCGATCGATCGTAAAGTTTTCCATGATTTCGTAGCCTCCGCTTGTGCCCGGATAGGCAACAATCGGGATGCCCGCCGCATTGATCGTCTCCAAATCACGGTATACGGTGCGCAGCGACACTTCAAAATGGTCGGCAAGCTCGCGAGCGCTCATTCGCCTTTTGTTCAGGAGCATCATGACGATCGCCAGCAATCGTTCTACTTTCAAATCTCGTTCCACCTTTTTTCGCTTCCAGAGGAGCCTATTTAAAAAGGAGAACCCGCAGCAAATTGCCCTGCTGCAAATTCTCCTTTGTTCGTTCTTTCGTTTGGAGGAAAAACTAGACACCCATACGTCTGCGCTGATTGTTTGGCTTCTTGGTCAGCTGGCTTTTCATCGATTGGTTTTTCGCTTTTTGGTTCACAGGACTGTTTGCTTGCGCCTGTGCCTGTTTCTTTTCCGCCAATTTGCGTTTCATCGCTTCCTGGAGACTGATTTTTCCCGGTTTTTCTTCTTTCGTTTCCAGTTCGTTTTGGTTTGGCTCGGTCATGCGTAGCAACTCCTCATAGAAATTGGTTATCTTCTATGTATTCTAGTGCAAGACCGGAGGATTCGCCAGTAGTAATCTAGCCGTTTTTGGCGCGAAGCTGCATATATTTTACGCCGCTCGCCTGATACTTCAAAATTTCCTCCAAAAGCTCTGCAAGATAAGCTCCTGCTTCAATCGGCAGAGTCCCGCCCCGGTGAATATTAGAAATAACCGTACGATCCGATTCTACCGTATTCGCATCCGGTTTGTAAATCATGTAAGCGCTGAGACTTTCTGCCGTCGCGAGTCCCGGTCTTTCCCCGATCAGGGAGATGACGACTTTGCAGCCGACGATTTTGGCGACCTGATCCTGAATCCAGACGCGGCCTTTGTTGATGAAGATCGGCTTGCCCACGCTGATGTTGCGCATCGCCAAGCCTTGTTGCAGAGCGGGCAGCAAATCGGGAATGGTCGCTTCGCAGGCAGACGTGCTAAGCCCGTCGGAAATGACGATCTGCACGTCTTTTCCTTTGTCGCCATGCTGTTCCAGCCACTTCGCCGATTCATCGGACAGCATTCGCCCCGAATCGAGGTTCATCAGGTACTCCTGCATGCTTGTCGCCCTGGAATGCAGCTCAGGAAGTTGCAGACGCGCAAGCCATTCCGGGCTGATTGCTTTCATCACCGCGTCATGTGCTGCCGCCTGGTCGATGCGGAACTGCAAGTAGCTGGTCGTTTTCATCCGCGTGCCTGTCCGGCCGATCCCGATCCGCGCCGGAGTTCTGTTCATCGCCCGCTCCAGCGCTTCCGGATTGTGCGGATTGTCTACCCCGCGCACTTTTTGCTCCGGGAAGTGAATGACTTCCTGCGTCTTTTTGGAAAGCTCATCCATGACCCGCTGGACAAGGTCATCCATGTTGATCTGTCTCATCGTGTTTGCCCTCCCCCAATCGTTAGTCGAACACCGATAGATCGCCCGCACGCTCTGTCAGCCGCCCGTTTTCCATCAGTCCCATTTTTTCCATCCATTTTTCAAACTCGCGCAACGGACGCAAGCCCAAAAGCTCGCGGTAGCTGGCATCGTCGTGATAGCTCGTATCCTGATAGCTCAGCATGACGTCGTCTCCGCCCGGCACACCCATGTAAAAATTCGCTCCGCCAAGCGTGGTGAGCATTCCGGCGATCTCCTGGTCGTTTTGGTCCGCGTACATGTGGTTGGTATAGGTAGGGGCAATTCCCATCGGCAGGCCGTGCAGCTTGCCCATGAACAAATCTTCCAGATCGGCGCGAATCATTTGTCTGCCGTCGTACAGCGTTTCCGGCCCGATGAAGCCCGAGACGTTGTTGACCATGAACGGCTTCCAGTGACGGCAAAAACCGTATGTGCGCGCCTCCAGCGTCTGCATGTCCACTCCTTCGTGCGAGTCCAGCGACACTTCCGAGCCTTGCCCGGTTTCAAAATACATCACGTTCGGTCCCGACGCCGTACCTTTGCGCAGCATCAATTCCATTGCTTCATCCAGCAAATCTTTGGAGACGCCAAATGCGTCATTCGCCCGCTGCGAGCCAGCCAGACTCTGGAACATCAAAGAGATAGGAGCGCCGCCGCGCAGCGCCTGCATCTGGGTCGTGATGTGGGCGAGCACGCAGTTTTGCGTCGGGATCTCCCATTTTTGCATAAAATCGTGGGACATTTTCAGCAGCTTGATAACGCTTTCAACGGAATCGTTATTCGGATTGATTCCGATAACAGCATCCCCGGAGCCGTAAGACAAGCCCTCTTTCATCGAGGCGAGAATGCCTTCCGGATCGTCAATCGGGTGGTTGGGCTGACAACGGAACGCCAGTCTGCCCGGCTCGCCGATCAGCGTGTTGCAATACGCCTGGTGCTTCATTTTTTGCGAAGCCATCACCAGGTCAATGCTGGACATCAGCTTGGCTGTAGCAGCAATCATCTCGCTCGTCAGACCGCGACTGATGCGGGTAAGCTCCGGCATGCCCGTCGAGAAGGACAAAACGTACTCGCGCAGCTCGCCCACTGTCCAGTTTTTAATTTCCTCGTAGATCGACAAGTTCAAATCGTCGTAAATAATCCGGGTGACCTCATCCTTTTCGTACGGAATCACCGGATTTTCGTAAATGTCCTTGAGTTGGAGCTCGCTCAGTACGACTTTGGCTGCCATCCGCTCCAGTGCGGAATTTGCAGCAAGTTTGCTCATGTGGTCGCCTGACTTCTCCTCGCTCGCTTTGGCCAATACATCGCGAACGGATGTGAACTGGTAATGTTCTTTACGGATGACGCATGCCAATTTCATCTCGCTTCACTCGCTTTCTTTGGTGGAACTTTTTGTCCGCCCGACATTCTTTGAGTGAAAACGGCCATCCTGCATACTTTCGCGTTTCTCCCCGGAAAAATTCGTGTGAGACCAGCTCATCATTGAGCAACCGCGTTCGTGCGGATGATATTACCCAAAATATGCCTGGCGGGGATATGCTTGCTGCTTTTCGAGCGCGTCGTTGCGCTTGTTTCTTTCGTCCATATACGTCAAAAAGACGCCTGGAAAAGGAGACGGTCATCCGTCTTCATTCAAGCGCCATTGCTTTTGTTGCGATTCACTTTTCAAGCGTATGCTGTTTTTCCAAAAGGAGCGTTTCCACCGCCGGGAGAAATTCCTCCTCCATGACCGGCTTGACCAAAAACGCGCAAACTCCTTTTGTTTTCGCTTTTGCTACCACGTCTTTGTGACTGTATGCCGTTAACAGGAGGATGGATGCATCCGATTGTCCTCTGATGATCCCTGTTGCCGTCAATCCATCCATAACAGGCATTTTTACATCCATGATGATGAGGTGCGGGTCCCACAGTTGCGTCAGAGCAACGGCTTCCTCGCCGTTCTTCCCGTCAGCCACAACGTTGTAGCCTTGTTCCTGCAACATCTCGACCAGGTCCATTCGCGTGATGGGGTCGTCGTCTATGATTATGATTCGGTAACGCTGACGCAATACTCCACCTCCCGCTAAGAGAATGGACGTGCCAACTGCTCATCATACGGTCAAACCTGCAACCGACGCCGTTGTCGGGTTTTTTTGCAGCTTTTTGAATACTCTCATTATATCTTATTACCGTTGGCTATTTCTACCCTTAATCCCGTCCTTTGCCGCCTGCTGTCCCGTTTTTTCAAAGCGGCTTGCTGACTTTCTATCGATCCTCGCGACCGCAGAAACGATCTGGGCATTCCTTCCGTTCACCGTCGCACTAGCAGACTTTCTACCTGGCCTGCTCCGTAATCTTTTGCCGCAAATCCGAGACTAGCTCCTGCATCGTCACGCTTTGCAAAATCGCTTCCATCGCATGCTCGGCACGAAGCAGGATCAATTCCAGGACGAACTGGATGTTCGCCCCCACCGGACAGGCTGGATTCGGCTGGTCATGAATGTGAAAAAGCTGGCCTTCTTCCACGACCTCAACCGCCCGGTAAATGTCGAGCAAGGTAATGCTCGCAAGCTCTTTGGCGAGTGATGCGCCGCCTGCTCCGGCCCGGACGTTCACCAAGCCCGCCTTTTTCAATTGGCCGAGTACCCGGCGGATAATGACCGGATTCGTATTCACGCTTCCGGCGATCCACTCGGACGTATGATGGGAGTTTGCATCGATAGAGAGAAGTGATAGTATATGAACCGCAATGGAAAAACGGCTGCTGATTTTCATGTCGGTCACCCTTTCGTTGTAATGATTATAGTTACACCTTCATTTGGAAGTCAAGTTAACCGTTCCGTCACATTTGCTGCTGTGGCGCATTTGTGAATTCTACTATAATTACGGTGTCATAAAATCCCATATTGTTGATGAGGAGTGTTGACTGTATGATGCATCCACAGATCGATGTTTCACCAGCAACGGCCTTGCTCGATGTTCCTGTCCATATTACACTAAGCGGTTTTCAGCCGCATCAGTTAATCACGCTCAACGCTACCCTGACGAACGGATTGCCAGGAGGAGAACTGACAGCGTCTTCCCATGCGATTTTTCAGGCGGACGAGAACGGCTCTGTTGATCTCGTCTCCCAGGCTCCCTTGTTCGGAACGTACGAAGGAATCGATCCGATGGGGCTTTTCTGGTCGATGAACGTGCAAACACTGCGCTTTTACAGTGCCTATTCACTCGATGACTTCCAGTTTACTCCCCGCTCTACCGAGATTCACCTGACGGCAGAAGTCAATCAAAAACCAGTCGCCAAGGCTGTTGTCAAACGCGTTTTCGTTTCCCGCGACGTCTCGATTACAAAAGTCAAGGAGGACGGCCTGGTCGGTCTGTTTTTCAGCAAGCCTCACCCTGAGCCGAAGCCTGCCGTGCTCGTCCTGGGAGGCAGCGAGGGCGGGATCGGCTCCTGTTCCCAATTTGCCGCCTTGTTCGCCTCTCACGGCTATCCGGCGCTTGCTCTCGCCTATTTTCAATGCGACGACTTGCCGACGGACATTCAGCAAATTCCGATTGAATACGTCCAGCGCGCCGTACATTGGCTCAAGCAGCAGCCAACCGTGCATCCTGACAAAATAACTGTGTTTGGCCGCTCCAAAGGCGCCGAGCTTGCTTTGGTCACCGCGTCGCTCGAACCGGATATCCACGCCGTCATCGCATCCAGCCCCAGCTCAACCGTCAACATCGGGACAGACAGGGCTTTTGCCGATTCCGAGATATTTTCACCGCAATCGTCCTGGTCGTTTCGCGGCGAACCTCTGCCATTCGTTCCATGGACAGAGGAGCAATCCCGCCAATTCCGCGAGCTGCTCGATGCCGGACAACGCATCGATCAAATTCACAAAGACGCGTGGCGCGCCTGCGAGTGGCTTGCGGACGCCGAAATTCCTGTGGAACAGATCAACGGCCCGATTTTGCTGCTTTCCGCTGACGACGATCACTGGTGGCCTGCTGCCGAACATTGCGAGCGCATGGTAGCACGGCTGAAGGCCAAGCAGTTTGCCCATCCGGTCCTGCATTTGCGCTACGCCGACACGGGTCATGGCATTCGGTTTCCGTACATTCCTACGACGCGAATCGCACAGAACGGAGGAACGCCGAAAAACAATGCGCAGGCGTCCGAGCATTCGTGGAAAGAAGTGCTCGCGTTTTTGGAAGAAACGTTTGCATAACCGCATAAGCACATGCTTTTTCTTGCCCGCTTACATAAGCTGTAGAGAACAGCTAGTCATGACTTTTCAAAAACGGCGGTGAAGCCATGTGAACTGGAGAAGGCAAGGACAGCTCAGGCGATTCACAGCAAGAATCGGGCAAACTTTTCGCATGACGCGCTGGAAGTTGACACGCTCATGGAGCAGCTTCCGGCATCCTGGCAAAGTTTTGCTGCAAAAATGCTATGCGCTCCTCAGAAGAATGTATAAATAGATTTCCCCTCTTCCCGCAATGGGTGGAGGGTTTTGTTTTTTCGCAAGCAAGATCGCAGCATAAGCGTCGGAAGCTTCCCTCCCAAAAACTTCCGCCTCTCCAACAGGTAAAGCCTACTCCCGTGACGAAGTAGGCTTTAGACATGTGACTATTCAAATTTCAGAGAGGATGAAAAAACAAATGGATTGCCTTTTTTGCAAAATCGTCAACGGTGACATTCCCTCCAAGAAAGTGTACGAGGACGAGCATGTTCTCGCTTTTCATGACATCAACCCTGTCGCGCCAGTCCACGTGCTGGTCATCCCGAAAAAACATATCCAGTCCGTAATGGCGATTGAACCGGAGGACAAAGAGCTGATCGGCGACCTGCACCTCTCCTTGCAAAAGGTAGCCGAGACCATGGAGGTAACCGAGTCCGGCTTCCGCGTCGTGACGAACATCGGAAAACACGGACAGCAAACGGTGTTCCACCTGCACTACCACCTCATTGGCGGCAGACAGCTGGAGTGGCAGTTCTAGCACGAATACATTTTTCGTCAGGCGTTGTTTTGCGAGACGATGTGGCGGGCGATCCCTTCGCCGTGAAATCTGCCGTTTTCGATGAAAATGGCATTGGCGTGGTGGCCCGCCGCAATCACGCCCGCTATGTACAGACCCGGAACGTTCGTTTCCATCGTTTCGGGATCATGGGCTGGCACGCCTGTCTCCTCATCCGTCTGCACGCCGAGCGACCGCAGGAACGTCCGGTCGGGACGATAGCCGATCAGCGCGAAAACGTGATCGTTGGCAAGCGTAATCTCACCGTCAGCCGTATTGACGTGAATCGCCCGTTCCTCGATAGCAGAAACCGTCGCTCCGAAAAACATTTGGATGCGGCCTTTTTTTATGAGACTTTCAAACACCGGACGAGTCCACGCCTTGACTTTGTCTGACAGCTCGGTTCTGCGGCAGATGACGGTGACATGCGCCCCTGCCCGTTCCAGTTCCATCGCGGCGTCTACAGCGGAGTTGTTGCCGCCCACAATCGCCACTTGCAAGCCGGCGTACGGGTGCGCTTCCTTGTAAAAAGAAGAAACTTTCGGCAAGTCTTCCCCCGGCACGTTCAACCGATTCGGATTGTCGAAGTAGCCAGTAGCGATGACCAGCTTTTTCGCTTCGTAGTGATGTGTCTTGGAAAAACGGTCCGTCGTCGTAACGTGAAAACCTTCTCCCACGCGCTTCGCTTCTGTCACGGTTTCGTATACGTGCACGCGCAAGTCCTCGCGGGAGGCTACCAGCCGATAGTAATTGAGCGCTTCTTGCCTGGTCGGTTTATCGTTGGCTGTGGCAAAAGGAATGCCGCCAATCTCCAGCAAGTCCGGCGTGCTGTGAAAAACCATGTACGTCGGATAGCGATAAATGGAATGCACAAGCGACCCTTTTTCAATAATGAGCGGATCAAGTCCGGCTTTTTTGCAAGCGATGGCTGCTGCCAGACCGCAAGGCCCGCCGCCAATAATCAGTACGTCTTCCATTTCTCTTCCGCCTCACTTCTTCATTTCTCTCTCTTCTCTTTCCAATCCTTATCATACCATATCGGAATTTCCGCAAAAGAGTTCCCGGCTGTTCTCTTACCAATAAATGACCAATGAAAGATTGGTTATGTCTCCTTATACTGGATGTATGATGAAAAAACAAAACATACATATTTGGTTGGTTTCTCTGGCATTTCTGACATACTGCCTGACTCTGGCTGTCGGCGTCCCTGCCTCCACCGCTTCCACAAAAGCGTTGAAGGACATTGCCAACAGCTACGCCAAAGAGCAAATCCGCTCCTTGCACGAGGCAGGTGTAATCGCAGGAGATGAAAAAGGCTATTTCCATCCGACTCGTTCGGTCACTCGTGCCGAGTTCGTCGCGATGCTGACACGCACGCTGGGCATCCAGCCTGTTGCGAGCAACATCCCCGCTTACACCGATGTCGCGAAAAATTCCTGGGCGTACGGCTCGGTGCAGGCAGCGGCTGCGGCAGGCATCTCAAGCGGGATCAGCGCTACTGCCTTCGGGCCGAAACGCACGATCTCGCGCGAAGAAGCAGCGACTTTTCTCGTGCGGGCTCTCGTGCAAAATGTTCCGGCACAAGCCAATCCAGCCGTCAGCGACGCCGCTTCCATCTCCAGCTGGGCAAAAGCTGCGGTCGCCAAGGCGCTCCAGAACAAGTGGCTCGTCGGCTACGAAGGCAACTTCCGTCCGAACGATGCCTTGTCGCGTGAAGAGACAGCCGTCATTTTGCAGCGTATTTTGACCGAGCTGAACAAAAAACCTGGTACGTCAGCGCCACTGGTTTCACTTGGCTGGCAATACCAGTCCACTACGGACGAGTTTATTGCCCAAGTCAAGAAAAGCGGTGTCAACACGCTGTCGCCACGCTGGTACTTCCTGCAAAAAGACGGTACGGTCAGCGACTTTTCCGACGCTGCCCTCGTTCACTGGGCACACGCAAACGGCAAACAGATCTGGCCTTTGTTCGGAAATCGCTTTGATTCCGCCGCCACACATGCAGCGCTGTCCAGTGCGGACAAGCGCAAGGCAATCGTGCAAAAGCTCGCTGCCTTTGTGGACAAGTACGAGCTGGATGGCATCAACGTTGATTTTGAAGGCTTTTCACCTGCTGACCGCAACAACTTCACGCTGTTCATCCAGGAGCTGTCAACTGCGCTGCAAACCAAAGGAGCTGTCGTCTCCGTCGATATTCCACCTGATACCAAAACCGATTGGAGTGAACCTTACGACTTTGCCAAACTGGCAAAAGCCGCAGACTATTTGATCGTCATGGCTTACGAGGAGCATTGGGTGGGTGGCCCGAAAGCCGGCTCCGTCGCTTCGCTTCCGTGGTTGAAAAAAGTGACGGAAGATTTGTTGGATGATATTCCGGTGCAAAAATTGATCGTCGGTTTGCCGCTTTACACCAGAGACTGGTATCAGGCAAAAGGCGGCGTGCAATCGACCGATATCAGCATCCCCGAGTCGTATCAGCTGCTCTCGCAATACAGAGCGAGCACCAAATGGGATGCGAGCCTCGGACAGTACCGCTCTGCGTATAGCAAACAAGGGGTGACCCATTCGATTTGGCTGGAAGAAAGCCGTTCGCTGGGCCTCAAGGTTCAAGCAAGCCTGCAATGGCAAATCGGCGGTCTGGCTTACTGGTATGTAGGCTCCGAGTCTACCGATGTGTGGCCGGCCATCGCCAATGCGATCAAGCTGAAACAGGTGCGAGCCAAACTTTCCTGACGGACAACAGCAAAACCGCCTCCGCTGACGATACGTGCAGCGGAGGCGGTTTATTTTGTGAGAGCGGGGGTGACCACGATCCTACGCAACCTCTAGCCTAGCGCACTAACGCAATTTTCGCTCCATGAACATGGCGCCTTCCAGCGGGTTGTAGATGTAAGGCGTCGTCTCGGAAAACCCGAACTCCCGATACAACGCCTGCGCGCTCGTCATCGTCGCCAGCGTATCGAGCCGCATGAAATCGTACGGAAGCTGTTCCGCTGCCTCAATCACTTTTTGCACGAGCGCCCTGCCGATTTTCAACCCGCGATATCGGTCGCGCACATACAGTCTTTTCATCTCGCAAATCCGTTCCTCGCTTTTGCGCAGGGCGATGCAGCCCGCTGCTTCTCCGTCTACCAGCGCGAGGATCAGCACCCCATCTGGAACCGCATACTTCCCAGGCAACGATTCGCATTCTGCTTCGAAGTCCTGAAAGCCCAGGTCAAGCCCGAGCGACTCGGTGTATTCGCGGAAAAGCTGCTTCACGCTCTCCAGCTCTGCCTCGTGTTCTTCTGTCACATAACGAAATTCGATCATCTGTTCTTTCCTCTCCTGCCTGTCTGCTTTGTCTGTCTCGATGTGAAAAATCGCTGCTTATTTTCTTGCGCTGTGAACGATATACGCCAACCGTTCATCGCTTTGGCAAAAGTCTGCCAAGTTGCCAACGCCCCATTTCGCACTCACTGCTTTTAGCGTCATATCGTGGCGAATGTACTCCTTGGCAAGCAAAATCAGCATCGGATCTGTCGTCTGAATCGCTTGCGGCACGCGGCCATCGAGGAAGCTGGCGATCAACACCTGCTGGTCGTCCTGGATCACGATGGTCAGTCGCTGGCCCATGCGCCGTTTTTCGATCGCGGAAGTTTCTTCGTGATAGAAGGCGTTGCCGAAAGAAGCCGTTTTTTGATCGGCAAACAACAGGGAGAACAGCCTGATTCCTTGCGCTTGTGCCGCCTCGGCCGCCCCCTTCAATTCATCCAGCTCCTCGTCCCACGCCGACAGCCACACTTCCTCTTTTGCTTGTGTGAGCAAGCTTTGCATGGCGGACAAAATTTTCGCCCGCTCCTCCATGTGCCTGATCACGTGAACCTCCACGGGCTTTTCCATCGCTTGCAGCTCTTGCTCCAAATAGTCAATCGTCTCGACATGCTGCTTTTTCAGATTCGCCATCAGTTCCTTGATCGGCACAGGCCGATACGTTGGCGGCTCTGTCCGCAGTTCGATGACAGCCTGCTTGCTCACCAGCTTGGCAATAACCGCGTACACCATCGACCTAGGAACCCCGCTCTTTTTGCTGATTTCGTACCCGTTTTGCAGCGGTTCTTTCAGCAATGTCACGTATACTTTTGCTTCATTTTTGGAAAAACCGATTTCCTCAAACTTGTCCAGTAGCAGCTCCATAACAACACCCTTTTTAGTTGTAATAGATATGACTACTATAACTCAATCCGTTTGACGAAGCAACCTGATTCGCGCTGCTCCGGCCAATGCCATAAAAAAACCGCCGCTTTGCCTGTTACGCAAAGCGACGGTTTCCTCTTTGATGCTATTCGTTTAGCCAACCTGCTGCAGCAGCTTTCCCCGCAGTTTGGTCAGCATGTCTTCGGTCATTTTTTCGAGATCAAATTCGGCTTTGAAGCCCCACTCATTCATCGCTGCTGTCGCGTCAATCGAGTTAGGCCAGCTGTCGGCGATCGCCTGACGCACCGGGTCTACGTCGTACGAGAGCGCAAACGTCGGGATGTGCTTGCGGATCGCTGCCGCTACATCTTCCGGCTCGATGCTCATCGCCGTTACGTTGAACGCGTTGCGGTGAATGAGCTTGGATGGGTCTGCTTCCATCAACGCGATGATCGCGTTCAAAGCATCGGGCATGTACATCATGTCCATGTACGTGCCTTTGCCGATGTAGGAAGTGTAAGCCCCGTCGAGAATCGCTTTGTAGTAAATATCTACCGCGTAATCGGTCGTTCCCCCGCCTGGAGGCGCCACGTAGGAGATCAGTCCCGGAAAACGAACGCCGCGCGTATCGACGCCGAACTTTTGGTAGTAGTAATCGCACAGCAGCTCTCCGGACACTTTGTTGACCCCGTACATCGTCGTCGGGCGTTGGATCGTATCCTGTGGCGTGTTGTCTTTTGGCGTGGACGGCCCGAATGCGCCGATGGAACTAGGGGTGAAAAACTGGCAGTTCAGCTCGCGAGCTGCTTCCAGTGCGTTGACCAGTCCGCCCATGTTCAGGTTCCAGGCAAGCAGCGGTTTCGCTTCAGCGGTAGCCGAAAGCAGTGCAGCCAAATGCATGATCGTATCGACCTGATGGGTTTTCGCCAGCTCGAACATGCGATTTCCGTCCGTTACATCCAAAATCTCGAATGGCCCGGAATCCACCACAGGGTCAGCTTCTTTTTTGCGGATATCTGTCGCGACAACCTGATCGGCTCCGTAAACTTCGCGCAGCTTCATGATCAGCTCAGAACCGATTTGCCCCAATGCTCCCGTAACTAATATCTTTTTCATGACAGGATCCCCATTTCTTTCCCAACTTTTTCATAGATGCCAAGGGCGCGATCCAGCATTTCCTTGGTGTGAGCGGCAGTCGGCATGTTGCGTACACGTCCTGTTCCTTTTGGCACGGTCGGGAACACGATCGCCTTGGCGTACACGCCCGCTTCGTACAGGCGTTTGCTGAACTCCTGTGTCTGTTGTTCGTCGCCAATGATGCAAGGCGTGATCGGTGTTTCGCTCGCTCCGATGTTGAAGCCAAGCTCTTTCAAGCCTTTTTTCAAATAGTGGCCGTTATCCCACAGCTTGTCGTGAAGCTCTGTGCTGCTTTGCAAAATTTCAATAGCGGCGATGCTTGCAGCCACGTCGGCTGGCGTCAATGCAGTGGAGAACAGGAACGGTCTGCTGCGTACTTTGAGCCAGTCAATCAGCTCCTGGCGTCCAGCGACATAACCGCCGACTACCCCGATCGCTTTCGAGAGCGTACCGATCTGGAAGTCAATTTTATCGGACAAGCCAAAATGCTTGACTGTTCCAGCGCCTTTTCCGAGCACGCCGGAACCGTGAGCATCATCTACATACGTAATGAGGTCAAATTCTTCGGCCACCTCGACGATTTCCGGCAGCTTGGCAATATCGCCATCCATCGAGAAGACGCCATCGGTGATGACCATCAGTTTTTTATATTTACCGGACTCTTTCGCTTCTCTCGCCTTGGCGCGAAGGTCGTCGATGTCGGAGTGGTTAACGCGAATGATTTGCGCGCGCGACAGACGGCAGCCGTCGATGATCGACGCATGGTTCAGCTCGTCTGACAAAATCGCATCGTCCTTGTCCATCACGGCAGAAATAGCTGCCATGTTGCAGTTAAAGCCGGACTGATAAGCGATGGCTGCTTCTGTATGCTTGAAGGCAGCGAGTTTTTCTTCGAGTTTGACATGCAGATCAAGCGTACCATTGATGGTGCGAACCGCCCCTGCTCCAACTCCGTATTTTTGCGCAGCAGCAGTCGCCGCTTCGATCAGGCGCTGGTCTGTTGCCAGTCCCAAATAGTTGTTGGAAGACAGGTTAACCAGTTCTTTTCCCGCAATGGTGATGACAGGGCCGTTTGCGCTTTGCAAAGGATCGATGACGTTGTACAGACCTTTGCTTTTCAAATCAGCCAGATTTTCGTGTAAAAAATGCTCCAATGTTTTGCTCGCCAACGAGAATCCCTCCAGCATCCAGCCATCGGGCCTTACATCTGACCATCGTGGAAGTAATTCCCACGAAAACAAATGTGCACCCTACGCGGACATATTTTTCTTATGAAAATCCCTTTAAATCAACCTTATTTACTAATAGGTTACCACCATTTTCTTTAAATGTCCATATCACAAAGACATATTTGATGACGCTTTCAGGCAAATCGCAGAAAAACCTATTCCTACATAAGTTCTCCTTTTGTTGGAATCTTAGACAAAAGCCGCGCAACAAAAAACCACCCTCCTCTTTTCCAGTGGAGCGTGGCTCTTGCTTACTTTTTCGCTTTGGCCGATTTCAACATCCCCGGTTTGGCATCGGACGTGCGGGCAAATCCATCCCCTGCAAAGCGATGCGTCATCAAAGCTTCGATCGGTTGACCCAGGCGAAAATGCTGATCGACCATCTGCTTGGCGTCTTCCGGGGTCACGTTCTGATACCAGATGCCTTCCGGATAGACGACTACGACACAGGCATCCTCACAGCGCCCGTTGCAGCGCGTGCGGCTCGTATGTACATAGTCGTCCAGACCAGCCTCGGTGATCGCTTCCCGGAGCGCTACCGTCACTTCCTCGCCCCCGTTGCGCATACAGCTCCCGCCATTGCAGAGCAACACATGGTGACGCGTTTGAGACAAATCCCACGTTGCCAATGAACATTCCTCCCGCGAAATAATCGTAACGATTACGTTTTATTTACTTTTCTACTTTACTTTTTCTCATCATGACTGTAAATAGCGCAATTTGCAATTCCCAGAACGTTTCCTTTTTGCTAGAATATATGTTCGTATACAACTATTCCAATCTTTGGAGGGCGGTGGATCACATGTCCGTAACCAAGCAGCGAGATGCCTTGCAACTGCTCCAGACAATCGGGTCTTTTCCCTGGTATGTAGAAAAATTTATCGACCATAAAAAGACGAAAAAAAGCTCCCCTTCCACCTTGCTCGGGTATTTGCGCGACATCGCCTTTTTCTTTCGCTGGATGATGACAGAAGGTTTGACGCAGGCGACAGAGCTCAAGGACATGCCCCTCTCTGACCTGAACGAGCTGAAAAAGGAGACGATCGAAAGCTACGTCTTGTACTTGCAAGAATCGCATTTGTACGAACGCGCCGCCCTGCTGACCAACCCGACGCGCAGCGCGAAAAAAGAGTACAGCGACCGGACGATCAGCCGAAAAATTTCCAGCCTGAAGTCGTTGTTTCATTATTTGGCTGCGCTGGCGGAAGACGAGCATGGCGAGGCGTATTTGAAGCGCAATGTCCTGGCCAAAATCGAGCTGGACGCAACAGAGATGACACCGCTCGCCCGCGCCCACGCCATCCGGGCCAAAATTTTGATCGACGATGAAATTTATCAGTTCGTCGATTTTGTTTACAACGGCTACCTCGCCCACTGTGACACGGAAAAAAAGCGGCAGTACCACCTGCAAAATCGCGACCGGGATACGGCAATGATCGCGCTGATTCTCTCTGGCGGGTTTCGCGTCTCGGAGATCGTCAGCCTGGACTTGTCCGACATCGTCATGGAAAAAAATCAGTTGAAAATGATCAGAAAAGGCAAGAGGGAAGACGCTCCTTTTTTCAGCGACTGGGGCAAGGAGTATCTCGGTCGTTACCTGGCTCTGCGCGACAAGTATCATCCTGGCTCCCAGGAGGACGCTGTTTTCCTCGCGGTATCGCCAACGAAGCCGCACGGCCACCGAATCGAAGTGCGCTCGGTACAAAAGCTGGTCAAAAAATACGCGAAAGCATTCGGGATCCCTGATCTGTCCGTCCACAAGCTGCGGCACAGCTTTGCCACCCAGTTTTTGCGGCTGAATCCCGACCCTCACCAGCTGCAAGCGCAGTTGGGACACTCGAAAATCGAGACGACGATGCAATACGCCCACGTCCTCGAAGATGCGCTGGAGAAAGCGGTCAATCGCACAACCTGACCTGACTCCCCTAAAAAAGCAATCGACCAATCAGCCCTCGCCCTGGCGAACTCAAGCTGATTGGTCTTTGTTTTGCCTTTGCGTTCATCCTCTTTTTCCCCTACAGCCCGGCTGATCGCTGCAACCGTTTGGCAATTTCCAAAAAGTCTTCCCGCGACACCCCTGGCGCAAACTCCTCCGGCAATTCATCCAGATCGGGAACAGGCCCGCCATCCGGGACGCCTTGAATGACCTCCGCGGTTGATCCGTCCGGCAAAGGTCCGCGCCAGATCATCGCGATATCCTGATAGTCCTGGTAGCTGAACGTAAACAGCTTGCGGTTTAGCCCCATGGCAATATACGGATGAGTCGCGTCAAACTGCTCGTTGTCCAAGTCCGGGACAGGAAGCATTTTCGTCAAATCGACTCCCGTAGCAATTTCCAGCGCCTTGGCGTAGGCCACTACATGCACGCCGCCTCTGACGAGCAAATAGCCAATCATCGCTCGTGCCGTCGGGTGATCGGTCATCTGGTACACGCGCATTTTGTGGGTGCGCGCCCCGCATTCGAGAAAAAAGTTGTGCAACAGATCGAGCACGAGATTGCCGCTGGTGAACACGTAGTCGCCCGTCCACGATTTGCCCATCGAATCACCGGGCAGCGCGGTCTGTGCCGAGGCAATGAAATGGTATGTGTTGCGCTTGTTCAAGCCGTTTGCGAGCGGTGTAGTGTCGGGATCGCCAGGCCGCGTAATGCCTTTCATGCACAAGTTTATCGCATTGGATACCAGTTCGACGTGTCCTACCTCTTCTGCCGTGATGCTCGCGACGAGGTCGTAAAACGGCTTCAGCTTTCTTTTCCCGCGAAAATTGAACGATTGATACAAATAGTTGTTCAAAGTCGACATCTCGCCAAAACGGCCGCCCAATAGCTCCTGGACGGCCGCAGCGGCGTTGGCGTCTCCGTATTCCGGCTCCGGAAGCTCGATAGCCAATCGGTTAATCCGTGTAAACAACGCGATTCCCTCCCCCGTCATCCTCCTGTCTTTACTGTTTTATGAGGGGGAAAGGTTGTATCATGTCACTAACTCGGCATGACCCAGACGATTTGCTGTATGCGCACGAAAAACGTAGAGCCGCCGACTCGCAAAACGACGTGGTCGGGCAGGACGTTGACTACGTTTCCTCGGAGGTTTCCTTGCGTCGTTTGGATGGTAACATCACGCTGCACAACGCCTAGCAACGTTTGATACACGAACGGGTCAATCAACGACGTCATCGACGGGGTGTTTGATCCCGGCTGGGACTGGGGCTGATACGGATACGCACTCATGACACTCGTGGCTCCTTCCTGTAGTTCCTCCCCTTACTTTATGCAGCGTTCGGGATATGGGTGAGAGCACAGCTCATCCATGCCGCACGCTCTGCGACAGATGAGTGAACAGCTACAACCCCTACTGCTTGCCCTGTGACTGATGAGCAAACAGCTACAACCCTACTGCCTGCCCTTCGACAGATGAGTGAACAGCAACCCTGCCGCCTCCTCTGTAACTGACGAGTGCCCCCCGCAAAAAAAAGCCCGGCCCCCTGCCTTTCAGACAGAAGACCGAGCCTCGCTTCATTAATCGTGTAAGGATGGAGTTACAGCGAAGACTTGCCCTTGCTGTTCTTCGCTCCCGTAACCACTACGCTTTCCAGCTTGGCCGCTTTGAGCGTCTCTTGATCGATGACGTTCAGCTCCGCCATTCTGTTCAGGACAACCGCCTGACGGGACTTGGCCTTTTCCCAATGCTTCACAGGCGAATACGCTTCCGGCGCCTTTGGCAAAGACGCGAGGATCGCTGTTTCCCCGATCGTCAGCGGAACTTTTCCCCCTGCTGTTGCCGCAGATTTGTTGAAGTAAAACTCGGCAGCTTCGCCGATGCCGTAGTGCCCGTGTCCGAAGTAAATCACGTTCAGGTACATTTCCAGCAACTCTTTTTTGCTGTAGCGCTGTTCCAGTTGCAAGGCAATCGCCATTTCCTTGACTTTTCTGCCCATCGTTTTGTCATGGGTCAAAAACAGATTGCGGGCGAGCTGCATCGTGATCGTGCTGCCCCCCTGCACGTAGGCGCCTTCGCGAACATCGATCCAGATCGCCCGGGCAAGCCCGTACGGATCGACTCCCGGATGCTGCATGTACCGATGATCTTCAATCGCCACGAACGACTTCCAGACATAATCGGGCATCTCGTCGAGCTTGACGTAGGCACCGTGAGCCGGGTGCTGCACGGCCGCCAGCTTTTGGTCATCGATCCACCAGTTGCCGGCCCAGGTCAAGACAACCGGAGTCAAAATCGTGACAATCAACATGAAAACGAGCAAAATGCCCGCTCTTTTTTTCCACGACCATGCCCGCTTTCGCGCTGGCTGGTTTACGGTTGCTGCTGCATATGGATTCGCGTTTCCCCCTACCGGGACGGAAAGCTGGTTCATGCTACATTCCCCCTTGCCTTGCAGTACACCTTCATTGTAAGGAAGGGGGATGTTTTCTCCCATCGAATCCACTTACAGCAAGCTTACAATTTCGTAAGGCTTGCCCCGATCAATAGCGGTGCGTTCCGGCCTCCTGCTGGCGCAGCTCGATCCGTCTGATCTTGCCCGATGTCGTTTTCGGCAGCTCCTGGACAAATTCGATCTTGCGCGGATATTTGTACGGCGCGGTCAATGTTTTGACATGATCCTGAAGCTCGGCAACCAGCCCGTCAGACGGCGTCTGGCCTTTTTTCAGAATCACAAACGCCTTCACCACATGTCCGCGCTCCGGATCGGGACTGGCAACCGCCGCGCACTCGGCCACTGCCGGATGCTTGACCAGCGCATCTTCCACTTCGAATGGCCCGATCGTATAGCCGCCAGAGATGATGATGTCATCCGAGCGGCCTTCGAACCAGATGTAGCCGTCCTCATCCATCTGCCCCTGATCGCCCGTAACGTACCAGTCGCCACGGAAAGCTCTCGCCGTGCGCTCGGGATCGTCCAGGTACCCTTTGAACAGCGCCACCAGATTGCGGTCAATGGCAATATCGCCGACTTTGCCGACGGGCAGCTCGTGCCCTTCCTCGTCAATAATCGCGATCCGCACGACTGGCGAAGGCTTGCCCATCGAGCCAGGCTTCGGCTCCATGCCGACAAAGGTGCCGACCAAAAGCGTGCTTTCCGTCTGTCCATAGCCGTCGCGCACCGTCAACGCAAATTCGCGGCGGAACGTGTCAATCACTTCCCGATTCAACGGCTCGCCTGCCGAACATGCCGAGCGCAGCGCTTGCAGCTTGTACTGCGACAGATCGGATACTTTTGCCATCAGCCTGTATTCGGTTGGCGTGGCACACAGCACGGAAACGGGGTAATTTTGCAAAATAGTCAAATAGTTTTCGGCAACGAACCGCCCTTTGTAGACGAACGCCGTCGCTCCCATCCCCAACGTGGATACGAACGGACTCCAGATCCACTTCGCCCACCCAGGTCCTGCTGTCGCCCAGACCAGGTCGCCTTCGCGCACATCGAGCCACTGCTTGGCTGCTACCGCCAGATGGGCGAACGGCCAGCCGTGGACGTGCATGACGCCTTTTGGCCCGCCTGTCGTCCCGGACGTGTAGGACAAAAACGCAAGCTCGTCAGCGTCCGTATCTGCTGCGGTACATTCTTCACTCTGCCCTTCCATCAGTCCGGCAAGCGATACCCAGCCGTCTTTGCCTGCTCCTGTTGTGATGTAATGCGTCAAGCTTGGGCAGTTGCCGCGAGTCGGCTCCACCTCGTCCATCACCCCGTCAAAGCTGATGACTGCTTTCGCTCTGGCGTGGTTCACCCGATATTCGATGTCTTTGTAGCGCAGCATTTCCGATCCGGGCATGATGACGGCGCCCAGCTTCAGCAAGGCGAGGTACAGTCCGTAGGCAAGTGTGCCGCGAGAGACGAGCACCAGCACCCGATCCTTTTCGCCAATCCCGATGGAGCCAAGTGCATTGGCGATGCGATTGGAATAGCGGCGCAACTCCTCATAGGTCAAAATGTGTTCGTTTCCTTGCTCGTCCAACTCCCAGACAGCGCGTCTTTCCGGGTTCTTTTTCGCCCACTCATCGACTTGCGCCGCGAAGTTGTATTTGACTGGCATGTTCAATTTCAAATGACACACCCCCACTTTGTTTACGTATGTAAAAAGACACTTCGACGTTTTTTTAATTTTTCCTCTTTACACTCTATTCAAACAAAAGAAAAACAGCGTCATGATACAAAAATTGGCACGCCATACGGGCGAAACGATTATGGCACTTCCTACGTCATACATAACAAAGGCTCCCATGCAGATGCACGAGAGCCGACTCGAACTGATGACACTGTATGAAGGTTACAGAACGCGCTTGACTTTGACAACACGCTTTTCCCAGTTCGTCCCATCGTACTTGGAGTATGTCACACCAGGACTGCCGTACGTGTGCAAGATTTTGCCGTTTCCAGCATAGATCGCCACGTGCGTGATCCGGTCGGAGGAGCTGTTGGCGGAAGCCTTCATGAAGAGCAGGTCACCTTTTTGCAGGTTCTTCTTGGACACAGTCGTACCTACTGTGGATTGCTGGCGGGAGTCGCGCGGCAACGTGATTCCCGCTTCCTTGAAGACGCGCTGCGTGAAGGAAGAGCAGTCAAACGTTTTGGTGCTGCTGCTGGAAGAACCGTACTTGTATTTCGTTCCCATATACTTTTCACCGATCTTGATTACTTTGTTGGCAAGATCGCTTGGAGCTTGTTGTGTATCGTCTCCGGAATTATCCGAAGAGCTTGTCTCTTCCAAAATGCGGCGAGCCCCTACGAATTTGTCGCTGTACTCGGAATAGCTTTTCACGACAACGGCATCCTCGCCTTGGGAGGAATAGACGAATTGATCATTGCCTATGTATATTCCCATAAAAGATGCGCTTCCGCTTCCTGTCGATGAGAAGAATACCAGGTCTCCCGGCTCAACGCTGTCTTGGGAGACTTTTTTGCCTGCCTTGGACAAGCTTGAGATCGTGCTGCCGATTGTGATGCCGACTTGTTTGTACGTATACGTAGCCAGCTCTGCGGAACCGAATTGTTTTGGACCTTTTGCTTTATATTCATAATCTTTCCCAATCAGCGATGTGGCAATATTGACTACATCAGATTGTTTTGAATCTTGCGTCTTAGCGGCCGCCTGTCCAACTTGACCACCCATTAACAGGGACGTACTCAGTAGGACTGCTATTGTTGACTTCATTACCCAATCTCGTTTCGTCACTTTCTTTTCCTCCTTGTTATGTTGTGGCACCCGTCTTGGGTACATGGACAGATTACCGCAGGAGGAAACAGGAGGATAAGACCGTAAAATTTACCAATTCAGGAATTAGTAGCATCGGACTACTCAGAAAACAAGCGGCAAAGTAGGCTGTTCTTGCCTTTTAGTTCCATAGCACCAGAAGCCATTGAGAAACGATTTCAATGGCGCGATGCACGAAAAAAACCCATCTTCTGCCTGATCATGTCAGAAGATGGGTTTTCTCTTGGCGGAGTAAGGCTCGTTATCCTTTCAATCTGGCGGTAAACTGGCCCCGCTCTTCGTCGCCCCATTTGAGTGTCAGCACATCGCCGTCTGCCACTGGCCCGACACCCGCTGGTGTTCCCGTGTAAATGATGTCGCCAGCTCCCAGACCGAAATGTTCTTCTACATAAGCCAAAATCGTTTCCAGATCAAAGATGACGTCGCTAATATTGCCTCGCTGAACTTGCTCGCCGTTTTTATGCAGCGAAAAGTCGGCTTGCTGCAAGGCAGACAGCCCCGAGAACGGCTGAAACGGCGTCAAGATTGCGGAATTTTTAAACCCTTTGGCAAGCAGCCACGGATGGCCGGCGCTTTTCAGCTCGCTTTGCACATCGCGCAACGTAAAATCAATGCCCAAGGCGACTTTGTCAATCACCTGCTCAAGCGCACAGCCTGGCTCATACGGTCTTGCGATATGCACGACAATCTCCGCTTCATAATGAAGCTCGCCGCGCGTGCCAGGCAGCGCGATTTCCTGTCCGTTCGTCATGGCCAAAGCGTGTGTCGGCTTGGCAAATATCATCGGCTTTTTCGGTACGTCATTCCCCAGCTCAGCCGCGTGCAGTCGGTAGTTGCGGCCCACACAGTATATATTGCGGATTTGTTCCATTTTTGTCCTCTCCTTATGAAAGCTTGTCGCTCCCATTTACTATATCATGGCAGAGAGGACGGCAAAAGCCGCTCAATACTCGTCAAAGCAGTTGTCATAGCCCGGCCACAGCCTTGCGTTTCCTCTGGCCTCCACTTCAAATACGGTATCGCAAATCGCTTCCAGCGCGCTCTCCAAATCCGTTGCTTCATCAGAAGCCCACATGAACCCGTAGCGGAGTCTGACCATTTGTTCGTTCTTTTCATACAGGACGAACTCCAGCTGCTGGTGCTGCTCAATGACCGCTTTGCGCGCCAGAACGGTTGCGTCGAGCGAAAACAATCCATCCCACTCCGAGATGACATAAGTGGAAGTCACCTCGATCCAGAGAGCGCAAGCATCGTTTTTCCGGCGAAAGACAACAGAGTCTTCGCGATAAAATCCGTATCCAGAAGGAAGGGCGCCTTGAAGCTTGAATGCAATTCCTACAGGCAAGTCTTCCGGCTTCAGTGCTCCGACAAACCTTCCCGGCAAAAGATAGTATTCATCTTGCTGGCAAGAGCTGAGAGGCTCCCCCATCACGAGCACGCGCTGGTTCTTTTTCTCGCCTGTCACCTGTACGTACATTGCGGCACCTCCTTTTCACACAGTATGGTCACGAATGCCTGCCTCAAAACCAAATTGTGTGTGGCTCTATCCATTATTTTACTTTTCCTGAAGACAAAAAAACAGAGAGGTACATCCCAATTTGATGTCCTCCCCGGATTTGCCTGGCTATTCGCGATTAGGCACGCACGATGGCGATCACTACATCGCTGTCTTTGTATGTTTTGGCTTTCACTTTAACGGGAAAATCGTACGGATTTTGAAATTGAAAATCAAGCACACCGAAGGCAACGGTCGCATCCTGGCCCGCTGGCACGTAGCCCACAGACTTGCTGTGATTGTGGCGCTCGACGATCGTCATTCCCGCCTCCGCTGTCGCGTTGTACAAGGTGCTGGAGACTTGGCAAATCCCGCCGCCGAAATCGTCTGTAAGCTGTCCGTTCAAGATGACGCCAGCCTGCTTCCAGCCGTCTTCCTCCAGATTGGAGTTTCCGACTTCTTTATTATAAGAAAAGACAGCTTGTGGCGCGATCTTCTCGTTGTTGATTTTTTTCATCGCCTTTTTGATGTTGTGCTTGCGTGCATCTGTGCTGTCTTTCATCGTCGTATGGTAAAAGCCGAGGACGTCTTTGTCTTTGATGTCCATTTTGTCCAAAAAGGCTTCGCGCTGCTCAGTCAAGGAAAGCTCAGCCGTATCCAAGGCAAAGGCAGGAACGGACAAAGCATGCGTCCATCCGGAAAACAATAAAGCCGTCATCACACCTACTCGCCAAAGCCGAAGTTTGTTCATGCTCCTCTTCTCCCTCGCTTCCATTCATGCTGTCTGTGTATCAGTCGGGCTTGCAAGAACCAAGCCACAACCTCGCTATCCTACTGTAGCCCATGCATGAATGAGCGAGCAACCTGCAAATCTTGGACCGCTTTCCTAGAAAAAGGAAGACCGCTCCCATCCGGGCGGTCTGTCCTGGCTATGTGGCTTTTCTTTTGCACAAACGGGAATGATCGCTCAGCCCAATGCCTGGACGACCTGCTCCAGCTTCTTGGTGTTGGCAATCATTCCGTTGTTCATCCACGTCAAAAAGTCGACCTCGTAAACGTGCTGGTTGCGAACGGCTGGAAGTGCGCTCCACACAGGATCAGCGAGTATGTCACGCTCCGCTCCGGGCGCTTGCGTATGCCACTTGTCAAAGGTCACAAACAGATGGTCAGCTTGCAGATGCGCTAGTTGCTCCCTGGTCAGGCTGACCATCGGTGCATGCTCCGTCTCGGTAAAACCAGGGTATTGCCGATACGGATGCAGCCCCAAATCACGATACAATACAGAGCCGCTGAACCCTTTTTCTGCATTTGCGTACAGAAAAATATGGTCGGCGGAAATGCGCAGCGATATCTTGCAAACGGTCGTCGGTTTGCGCCAGCATTTTTTTCGTGCGCTCAATCCGCACGTCGTTCAAAAAATCGAGCGGCAGCTGCCCTGTCGCCTGTTTAAACAATCGTGTAAACCGCCAACGATCCACCTGGACGATACGCGCCAACTCTTCTACGGTCAACATCTCCTGGCAATAATGAAGCATGTGCTGGATCGAGCGCTCCACGGCTCCGCGCTTGTCGGGCACGCTTGCGGAATCGGCAGACAGCCGCTTGTTTTGGAACAGTAACAAAAGCAATTGCTGAAACCGAACCTGACAGGCAAACGCCGCTGTCTCCTTCTGCGCGAAACGACAGCGCATCATTTCATCCAGCCATTCCAGACAGAGCGAAAACGGAACACCTTGCACCGCTCCCCAGCAAGGAAAGTGCTTGTACGGCTCCCCTGGCTCATCGGCGCTGTTCGGCTTCTACCTGTGCATCGAAAAAGCGAGCCAGTAAACTGATTGCTAGGTATCTACCATGAGCTTTTTCACTTTTTGAAAATGAAATTCATTATCATCAACTCCGATTGTAGCGAAAAAAAGAAAGCTCTTCAACCTATGTTGAAAAACTTTCTTCTGCGTCAATCGCGCTATTGTTTTAGCTGGCAAACAGCTTCAGCAGCTCGTCCATTTTTTTGTGGTTCGCCATAATCGCGCCCGTCTGCCAGTAAGAACGCTCCACCGGATAGACGTTGCCTTTTTTCACCGCAGGGACCGTCTGCCAGACCGGATTTTTCAACAGCTCCTGCAATGCCTGCTCGTTGCCCGCTTCTGCCCACGTTCCATTCGACGGCAAAATAATCAGATGATCAGCGTCAAGCTGCGGCAACGAGTCGCTTTGCACTGCCTGTCCGCTCGCCCCTTCTTTTGCCGCGCAGCCTGTCAGCGCAATCGCCGTTGACAATGCGAACGCCAGCAGACCCGTTTTTCTGGAACTCAACCGCTTCACATCAACCACTCCTACAATATAAATGATTCTCATTATCACTAATTCACAAGCATTGTATCCCATTCCCCCCATTCTCTCAATGCACTTTCTCGACAGTGGCGTTTATACAAATTTGTCTGTTGCTGGTTTCCATAAAAGAAACAGCGGCAAGCCAAGACCTGAAACGAAGTCCTGGACTGCCGCTGTCGTGAGGAATTGGCCAAGGAAATAGTTTCCCCGTTGCGTAATGCCTGGCTCAATTCCAGAAATATTTCATCTCTCTAAATCCCACATCCCATAATTGTTCATTTCCCTCAATGGTGATCGTCAGCTCATTTGCTTGTTCGAGGAAAATTTCAAACACTCCCGGCTCATGGAGTTGGTCTTCTGCAGCCGCGAACAGAAACTCATGTCCATCGACGGCAACCCTTATGCTTCCAATAAAATCCTTTTGGTCGGGAATCCCATAATACAAGGAGAGAAAAAGCTCCTTGTTGCCCAACGTATACGTGTACGTTTCCCTGTTTTTGCCTTCGGCGCTGTACACATTGTATGTGGGTTCTACCTGTTGACCGCCGATTTTAAAGCTGTATGGTTTGCTTCCCGTTGCTGGATTTCCGGTGCTATCTGTCAGTTCATGTAACGCCACAAAAGGTCCTGCTTCTTTGGTGAACACTTTGTCAACAATCGCGCAAAATCCCCACACCCCGATCATCAGGACGACAATGGAAATGCCTGTCGCAGCTATATTTCTCCAGACGTTTTTGGTCCGCATGCCCAGTTTGTACGCCCCGAATCCGATTGCTGCCCCTGATGAGTTTTGAATGACGTCGTTCACATCGAAGCTGCCGAGCAAAGTGAGCGCCTGAATGGTTTCCAGCACAAGAATGGACAGCAAAAACCATGCGATGAATCGAACAAAGCTGGTCCGGTATAGCAACGGAATCAACACGCCAAAAGGGATGAAAGCGGCAATGTTGCCAAAATCCACAAAATCCATCAGTGTAGGATGAAGCAAATCTGCTATACTTGGCAGCTTGAAAAAACTGTCCGGTACAAAAAGAAAGGTGTAGTCGGTCATTTGCCCGATCGTATCTAACCTGCCGAAAGCGAGAAAGATAAAATACAGAATCACCATGGTATAAAGTATCGTTATGGCAAGAATGATCTTGCGCTGCTGGGTAGTCATGGTTTGCTCCTCCAAAGACGATTGCCTATCATGCATGCTCTTGCTTCAACGCATCGATAATGTTTTCTCCTTTTACTTTCGCGCCGGCATACAGCATGGCGGAGCCGACGATGACAAATACGGCGACAATGACAGACAAAATACTCATCCAGGGCAGGGCGAATCCATAGCTGAATTTGTTCGCCAATGCTCGATAGATCAGATACATCACGACGAAGCTGACGGGAAGCCCAAACAGCAGCGCCTTGACCCCGTAAAAAATACTTTCGTAGTTCAGCATCTTCGCAAAGCCTTTTGGCGTCATTCCAACAGATTTCAGCATCGCAAATTCTCGCTTGCGAAGGGCTACACCCGTCGAGATCGTGTTAAAAATGTTCGCAATGGAAATCGCTGAAATTAATACGATAAAGCCATAGGAAAAGACGGACATCAACAAAATCCGTTGTTCTTTGCTTTTTCTGGATTGATACAAATTGTAGACGTGCAGATTGGTCTCATGCAGCTCTTCGATTTCTTGCTGCGTTTTCAACGGTTCCGTACTTTTCAAATGGAGAAAGGTCTGAACGTGAGCCAGCTCCTCGGCATCAGCGAGTCGATTCATGACGCGTTCCGAAACGACGATGTTTAACCAGCCTATTTCTGGCGTGTTCATCCCCATAGGAGCTTGATCCGTCAACGCAGCAACGGTCACTTTGTTTCCCTTCGTTTTTTCTCCCGTTTCTTTATCGCTTTTCGCAAACTCGATACTTTCACCGACTTGTGTATAGATCGCTTTCGCTTGGACATATTTTCCCGTAGCCATCTCTTTGTAATGAATCGTATCCAGCACAATCGCGGCAGGCTGATCCGGATTCGTAAGCTGTTCGTAATCTGCGCCGACCGCTTTGGCATAAGCTTGCAGACTCGAATCGTCTAAGGCGTGAATTATTATATCGTAAGCATATTTTCCGTTCCGGAGCAAACTCCTATCCTGCTTAACCTTCTCTCGCAATTCATCGGCGATGAGCGCTTCGTCGACCCAAGCGTTTCGGTACAACGCGTGAATCACGTTGTACTCCGTTACGTTATCAAGGGAGGCAATGGATTGAACCAGCCTGTCGTCGATTCTTTTTCCATCGCCGTACGATACTTCCATATCGTAATTGACGCCTTCCTGCGACAGTTCGATGGATTGCTTCAGACTGGCGGTAAAAAACGATACCGATAAAAACAAAACGATGCTGACGACGAGCGAAAAAACGATGGCATGGTATCTCCGTTTGTTCCTTTTCAAGTTTTTCAAGCCGATCTCCGCTTCGATGCCAAACAGCTTGCGAACGAGCTTTGACGTTTTCACCGCTTTGGCCGTAAGCTTTACATCGGTAGTTTGGCGAATCGCGTCCATGGCGGAAATCTTGGATGCTTTGACTGCCGGGAGATACGTCGAAATGAAAATCGTCAACATCGAAACAACACAGGTAATCAGGATCGATAACGGTGTGACGACGAGCGTCAGCTTTTCCGCCGTCCATAATGCCCCTTGAATCATGGAGTTTATGAACCAAATCGTAATCCCAATCCCGGCAAGACCGCACAGGATGCCAACGGGAATGCTGATCAAGCCGATGACGACACCTTCAAAAAGCACTGAATTTCTCTTCTGCCTTTTCGTAGCCCCCACGCTCGCAAGCATCCCTAAATGGCGGGAACGTTCCGAGACGGATATGGCAAAAGCATTGTAGATGAGCGACACCGAGCCGATCATAATGACCGCCATCAGAATCGCCGTTAATGAAAACATCATGCTGTACGACGCTTCGCTTTTGGACAAGCCGTAATAATGAAGCAAGTCGTTATTATAGTGAACGGTTTCGATCTGGTTGCTCTCAGCCAAATTTTCCGCATGAGCGAACAAGGTCGGATTGACTTTCTGCAAAGCTACCGCTGCATTAACCCGATCGTTTGCCCCCATGATGGTTTCATCGACATAGCTAATGACCGTATACCCCGGTGCCCACGCCGTTTCCCATTGTGGACGCTTGATGAAGCCTACCACCGTGTACTCTCTTGTCTTTAGATGCTGCAACGTTTCGGTCAACTGGTTTTCTGCCCTGCGCAGCGGTTCGGTTTGATCCAGGGGATGATCGCCCCCGTTCTCGAAGCGTTCGCCGACGTGAAGGGTGAGACGATCGCCGATTTCGTACTTCACTTTGGCGTTCGTGGCAACGGCTTCGGAAATAACGACTTCCTTGTCCGTTTGCGGAAGACGCCCCTTGCTCAATTCAACCGGAAATTGCGCGAAGCCTTGCGCATCATATTGCTTGATGAACAAATACGGCTTGTTTGCATTTTGGCTCCCTGCCAATCGGGAATAGCCGAGATCTCGTGTGATCGCAACGGTTTTGGTTGCCTCATCGTCGCGGATCGCCGCAAGCTGTTCTTTGTTTACATCTTGATATTGGACGTGCCACTCCCCATTATCTGCGATGGCTTGCCTGATCATTAAATCCGCAAAGGAAAAAACGAGCGTAGCAACAGCGGTCACCATCGCGACGGAAATGATGACGCCGATGATCGTTACGAGCGTTCGTCTCTTGTTTTGCTGCAAATGCCGGATGGTTAGCGTATGGACAATGTTCATCGCCGGATCACCTCGTCTTTGGCAATCCTTCCGTCTTCAATCGAAATGATCCTGTCGGCTTGCAAGGCGATGCGTTCGTCGTGCGTGATGACGATCAGCGTCTGATGATAAGTTTTATTCAACATTTTTAACAAGTCGACGATCTCGCTGCTGTTTTTGCTGTCCAGATTCCCGGTCGGTTCGTCTGCCAGCATGATCGCAGGATTGCTGATCAGCGCGCGGCCGATCGAAACCCGCTGCTGCTGCCCGCCGGATAATTGATTGGGCAAGTGGTTTAAGCGATGCTGCAAATTCAACGTATTCACAAGACTATCCAGCTGCTTTTTATCTACCTTTTGTTGATCCAGCAAGAGCGGCAGCGTCATGTTCTCTTCCACCGTCAGGACGGGAATCAGATTGAAAAACTGGTAGATCAGACCGATTTGTCTGCGCCGAAAGATGGCGAGCTGCGTTTCGTTCAAGGCATACATGTCCGTCTCTTCCACAAAAACGTTGCCGCCAGTCGGACGATCTACGCCGCCCAGCATATGCAGGAGCGTTGATTTTCCCGAGCCGGACGGTCCGATAATCGCGACAAATTCGCCTTTTTGGACCGAAAAAGAAACATCGTCAAGCGCCTTCACCGCCGACTCGCCTTTGCCGTATGTTTTGGACAAATGCTCAATCTTTAAAATTTCCATTGTCAAACCTCCATAGCTGTGCTGATGGCTATCATTTTAATGGGCTAAAATGACTTTCAAGTGACGATGAAGGTGACAATTTAGTCACTTACGGACTGCCGCTAAATCACTTGCTTATAAAATTTAATCCGAAACTCGGTCCCCTTCTCGCTGCTGCTCGTCACATCGATCACGCCGTTCTGGCTGGCAACGATGCTGTGCGCCATCGCAAGCCCGATGCCGATGCTCCCTTCACTGGCGTTCTTGCCTTTGTAAAAACGTTTAAAAATATACGGCAAATCTTCTTTCGGAATGCCTTTTCCGTTGTCGGCAATGATTATTTCGGTAAACAACGCGTTTTCAAAAAAGGTGATCGCGATTGCTCCGCCTTCATGCGTGTGCTCCACAGCATTTTTCAAAATGTTGATGATTGCTTCGGCTGTCCAATTGAAATCGCCGACAAAAGAGACGTCGGCATCGCCTGCGATGGAAACCGTTTGTCGCTTGATGTCCAGCGGAATCATCACCGGCTCCAGCGCCTTTTCGATCAGTCTGTTCACCGGGATTCGATCTTTTTTGAATGGGACGGTCTTCGCGTCGATT
This sequence comes from Brevibacillus sp., assembly GCF_003521185.1. Lineage (NCBI taxonomy): Bacteria > Bacillati > Bacillota > Bacilli > Caryophanales > Paenibacillaceae > Brevibacillus > Brevibacillus sp. Next base: position 21,431 of record NZ_DOTK01000013.1, on the reverse strand, counting down.
TTCGACAGCTTTAATAAGGAAGAAACAAGCCAATCGATGCGTTCCAGCTGGATGCGAATATTGTGGGTGAACTCCGTTCTTTTGGCCGGAGGGAGGTCGGGGTCGCTTACTAAATCCGCCATGACGGTCATGGAGGTGAGCGGCGTTTTGAGCTGATGCGAAATATCGGAAATCGCATCCGTCAGTTGCCTTTTATCCCGTTGCAAAAGCGAGCGGTGCTCCGAGAGCATGAGCGTCACTTTGTATATATTGTTTTTTAAAATGCTCAGCTCGCCTTCTTGATTATCGCGAACGTCAAGGGAGTCATTGCCGTTGCTAATTTCCCGCAAATAGACGGACAGCTTGTCAAGCTCGCGATATCTCCATCTGGTAAATAACAAACTGCTGCCCATGAGCAAAATCGATAAAATGAACACGAGCGCTGCGGCGACAGGCGAAATAAAAGCAGCGGCAACGAGCGCCGTTACACTGATCAAGCCCATGACGAACAATAACATTTGAATTTCCCGATTTCGCAGCATCTACTCACCAACCTTATAGCCGAAACCGCGGACCGTTTTGATCAATGTCGGATGTTGCGGATCATCCTCCAGCTTTTCCCGCAGCCTTTTGATATAAACGGTTAACGTATTATCGTTCACGAAGTCGCCAGCCACGTCCCAGATTTGCTCCAACAACTGATTTCTTGTGAGCACTTGTCCAATATGGTTTCCAAAAATCAGCAACAGGCGATACTCCAAGGCGGTCAACGGAATTTCAGTGCCGTTTTTATGCACTTTGCCCTCCAACGTATTGATGCGGACATGGTCGATGTCTATGATCGTTTTCGTTTGAGACAGCTTCTGGTATCTGCGCAAGACAGACTTGATTCGGGAGAGAAGCTCGCGAATCCGAAAAGGTTTGGTAATATAATCGTCGGCCCCCATGTCAAGCCCCATCACGACATTGACTTCATCGTCGATCACCGTCAAAAAGATAACCGGGATGTCTCGGCGGTCTTTCACCATTTTGCACAGTTCATAGCCATTTCCGTCCGGAAGCGATAAATCAAACAAGCATAAAGCAAATTGATCGATGTCTTCGGCGAGCACCTTTTTCGCTGAGGCGACATCATGGCAAAGCACGGTGGAAAAACGATCTTGTTGCAGCGAATATTCCAGACCGGACGCGATCGTTTTATCATCTTCGACTACTAAAATTTTCATCCGCAGATCATCCTTACGATAGAATCACATTCATTTTCCGACTTAATTTCGGCATTATAACAAATTTTTTCAGCAACAGGCAAAAAAATGGCCGTTTCGGCGCGCGTGAATGGCGAAACGGCTGTTTTGGTTGCTTGATTCTGATTGCGGAATGAGTTATCCGACCTTCCACCAGAAAATTCCTAATTCCTAAGTTATTTGTTATCATGTTGATAGTTAGCATGTTGCGTTGTGTAACTTCATAGGCAGGGGGAAACTCATGACAGTAGAGGAACGGATTCATCATTGGTTCGAGTCATACGAGAGAAATGGTTACCTGAACGGGTCAATATTGGTTGCTTCCAATGGAAAAATTCTCCTAAACAAAGGATTTGGTATGGCGAATCGGGAACATCAGGTACCGAATACGCCTAACACGAAATTTCGCATCGGTTCCATTACGAAGGCTTTTACAGCTATGTGCATTTTTCAATTACACGAGAAACAAAAATTGAACATAACGGATTATGTCAGCAAGTATCTCCCCTATTATCCCAATAGGAACGGCGTCACGATTTATCATTGCTTAACAAATACATCTGGCATTCCCAATTATACAAGTCATCCAGACTTTTGGTTGCGTACCATGAGACTTCCCTCCTCGTTGCATCAACTTATCGATTCATTTAAAGAGCAAGATTTGGACTTTGAGCCTGGAAGTAACTACGGTTACTCAAACTCTGGCTATGCGTTATTGACTGCCATCATTGAAGCTGTTTCAGGCATGTCCTATGCTGAATATTTACAGCAGCATATTTGTCTTCCGTTGGGTATGTATCATACGGGATGTGATGATGGCGTAAAAGTTATACCTGGTTTGGCTTCCGGATATTCATTTTGGGAAGAACCGATTCATCCCGCCCATCCAGATATGTCTTTTCCGTTAGGAGCATATGGCATGTACTCTACTACGGAAGATTTGCTTATTTGGGATCAAGCCTTACAATCAGCGAAGCTTCTTAACCAAGAACTATCGGAGAAAATGTTTACTCCGAATCTCGGCTCCTATGCTTGTGGTTGGATGATCACTGAATTATTCGGTAGAAAATGTATGCACCACTTTGGAGATATTAGCGGATTCTTTAGTGATTTCCTCAGATTTTTGGAGAATCAAGTTACGATCATCTTTTTGAGCAATTTAAATGTTACCCCTGTCACACATTTAAGTAGAGAAATAGCAAAAACCATATTTGAGGAACATGTCACTTTCCCACCCCCCGCTGACCGTATTGAGTTCACAAAGCTGGACTTTCTAACGGGAAGCTATTTCATTGAAAACAAGATCAATATATCCCTGGAAGTTTCTGCGAAAAATCAGGAACTTTATTTAACGGTTCCGAAAATGTATGGCGTGTTATATAAATTCAAGCTTACTCCGGTCAGTCATGACTCTACCAAGACAACTTTTATCACGGAAACCATTTATGAACAGCTTACGTTTTATCATTCAGCGTCCGGCGAAATAACACAGCTGGAGTACACCGACTATTACGGCGATATTCATAAGGCGTGTAAGGTAGAATCGTTGGGCCATACATGACCGGATAAAGCACTCCCTTTCCGGTCAAGCCTCCCCTTAACACCTCGGCTGGCTTATCCAGCGAAAAATAAAAAGGAGCTTGTCACAACATGACAGCTCCTAGAAATCCAATAGGTTCATACGACTTGTGCTCTAGCCGACAAACGTGCCAAGCAAAGACGGCCATACAGAAATGTTCTCGCGGCAGTGTGGACATACTGTTTCCCCCGCTAAATAATGCAGCTGCCTCACCAATGTTTGCTCCCCGATCGCTTCCGCCTGCTCCGCTAATGTTCGAATTTCTTCCTCTGCAAAAGACGGGGCCGGAACGATTTCATGGGGTGTCTGCTCCGTGTGAAAGACGGGATCTTGTTGAAACACTTGCAGGATTTTTGCCGGATGATCTTCCTGAGGCCATATGTATACATCTTCTGTGCAGGCCGGGCACACGGCCACATACTCGTCGCCGTTCATAAAAGTCATCAACATATTGGCAACAGCATGCGAACCTCGATAAGCGGCATCCGCCACCAAAATATAACGCTTCTCCGTCTCATCCAGGGAAGAATCGGCTGCATAGGAGAATACTTCTTTTGTTAGCGCCTTGAGCTTCGCAATGGCCTCTTCATATTCACGATACAATTCCATACAGACAGAGCTGCCTGCATCTTCAGCCAACTCCGCCCAAGATTCGGGAAATGGGTCCTCGTCGCGCTCATCGCGGCTTGCCTCGATGACACCGCAATTGATAAACAGCTCTTTGCGCACTTCCGCATCAGATGTAGAGCAGGCTATTTGTGCCAAAAACGGCATCGCCGCATATGTAGCCGTATAGATCGTATTTTGGTGGAACAAGTGTTCCTGAAAAAGTTCGTCAAAAATGCCCTGGTCATATTCCTGTATCAATTGCTGTAATAACACAGGTACGTTGTCTGCGGTACTGTAAGGTCCTGTCAGCTTTCCCCATATATCGCTATCCCACTTTAGCAAGTTTTTCCTCCGTTGGTGAGCAGGCTCAAGCCTCTTCCTTTTCTCCCATGAGCCTGCCTCTATCGTTTATTGGCTGACGAGCAAATCCAATCGCCCTTTCCATTGTTGTTCCAGCGCAGTTTCTCGTTTTCTCGCAAAAGCAGTGCGTTTCAGCCGGAATGGTCTGCAAATCAATCTGGTAGAGCTTTCCTCTTACCCGTTCAGCTTATTGTATCACATGAAAAGATTGGCAACAGGGTCAAACATCCCAACTCTTGGAAATCATACAGGATGCTTCTTTGCTTAATGGATTAATCGGGTGATACTGATACTGCTACGGCACGGCACAGCGCGCCCCACTGCTCTCACTTCCGCCCGCGCAGTATCGTGATCGTGCGAATCGCCGTCTTTTGGGAGCTGTGGATCGTGCCAAGATCCAAACATTATTTTGTTAAAAGCACGCGATGAACACCCTTGCTGCCTCCCGGTGCCGTTCCTATATATAAATATCCGTTATGGCTTACAGCCGTAGTTACGCCATACAGTTTGCCTTCCGGATCATGCCAGCTTCCGATCAGCTCCCCCTGCGGGCTGAGCTCTACAGCAAGCCCATGCTTTGCCGGTGCGCTAGCCCCGCTAAGCAGCGACTCCGGCAATTTGGCCATGGTACTGGCTAGCCAAGGATTGCTATGCATCTGATCTACAAAAGAAATGCGAGTCGTGTAAATACCTACCCAGAAATGACCTTGATCATCACGCGTAATGTTGTCTGGAAAGCCTGCGAGATTATCTGCGAAAATATCAGATGTACCCTTCTTCGGTCCTTTAATCCAGTATCTGGTTAATTGATAACGATACGATTCGGCCACTAACACAAAATCTTCATCCGCAGACAAGGCAACTCCGTTTGCAAAATAAAGGTTTTCTAACAAGACGGTCGTTTGCTTGGTTTTTGGATCGTACTTCAGCAAACGACCATGCGGCTTGTTCTCGGCAATTTCTTTGAAAGTTACACTACCATAATTCGAAGTATCCGAAAAATAAATGGAGCCGTCCTTGGCAATATCAAGCTCGTTAGCTAGATAGATCGGCTTACCATCCACTTGATCAGCCAATACCTCTATGTTCCCGGATGGATTAATGGAAAGTAGTCCTCTCTTGATGTCAGTAACGATCAAATCGCCTTTGGCATCGAATATAAGCCCATTAGGGGTTCCTTTGGTGTCTGCAAAAAGTTGGGCTTTTTGCGGATTCCCCTCTGCATCGAAAGGAACCTTGTAAATTTTCCCATCCGAATCTCCTGTATATAGCTGACCTGCTTTATCGAATGTAATAAATTCAGGGAATTGCGGAGCATCAGTCACAAGCTGAGCCGAGCTGAGTTTCCTGTTTTGTTTCCACGGACCCGTTTCCTCAAAAGACGGAGCCGTCGGTGCTAACCATTTTGCAGGCTGGATCGGTGAAGGTACAAGCAAGAAAACGAGTATTCCTAGAACGAGCACTGCGAGCAGCGATAGCCCCCATCTGTATATCCTCGCACGTAATCGTGAGCGTTTAGGGCGATTCACTTCTCCAGCAGATGTAACGGATCGAACTTGTGTATTAGGCATTAGCGTGACTCCTTTTTTCATTTAAGCGTGATTTTAGATTTTGACTTCCAAAATATTGCTTTTATCAAGCTAAGAGCGTGAATGCTTCTCCAGTTTCGGCTAAAGCTGGGTTCCCTCTCTCGCAAGATCCATAACTATAGCCTCGGCTTTGATGCTAAACGTTTTTCTTGTTTGGCCAGTTGCCTCGCGAATGGCTCTCCAATACCGAAGAAGCTCCCATGATGCGCGTCCATTTACCTTAAATCTTCATAACGCCACTCTCCCTTTAGATACTTCGTTTTATTTTGGAAACACCGTTACCGAATGAGCAAAAGTTACTATTGCCGATGCTCAAGGGACGCAACAACAATCTTTTCATTTGGTAACAGTGTTTCTGTTCGATCTCATTGTATCCGTGCTTTATTAGAAAGTCAACATGCTCTTTGAATATCGTTGAACATCTGCCGTCTCATTGACAATCGCTTAACAACTGTATAAAATTCCTTGCAAGAGCGTCAGAAACTTTGTTTCCTGACGAAAACCTGATAACCGAAGGTGATGATTATTAGCGATCAAGATCTCTCCTCCACTGCGAACTCACGAGTGTTGAAAACTTACCAAGAAGCCCGCTTGCAAAATATTGAAAATCTCCGCAAGCTCGTTGTTGACGCTGCTGCAATGCTCTTGCAAGAAGAAGGTCCGGAAGCCGTTACGGTACGTAAAGTAGCGCAGCAAATGGGTTGCTCGACAAAAATCATTTATAACTTGTTTGTCAATAAAGAGGGATTGGCTCAGCAGTTGTATCTGGACGGTTGTAAACTTCTCGCTAACGAATTAGACGGAACGCCGCAAGCTGCTGATCCTGCACAGCATTTGCAGAATTTAGGCGAAGCCTTTTGGCAGTTCGGGCAGCGTTACTCAAGTTATTATAAATTGATGTTCGGAGGCGCATTCGCGGATTTCAAACCGGATGAGGAAAGCCTAAATGGTACCAAAACGGCCATGCAGCAATTATTGACAGTGATCAACAATGCACAAAAGCAAGGTCTCATCGCTGGCCAGTATGCCCCTGAATTAGTTATACGCGTATTCTGGGCTTCGCTCCATGGTGTCATTCATCTTTACATGGGGGGACATTTGGGAGATGTACAGTCTGCACATGCGGTATATAGGCAAACATTGTCTTTCATTGTAAACTCGTTAATTCCGAATAAAACTTAAAAAACGGCAAGAGGCTTTTTAAAAAAGGCAGATTAGCTAACATTAAGCAAGCGGAAACATTGATTTATCAACGTTTTTGAAATGAATAAGGGGCGTCCCTCAGCCGAAAATCGACTTTTTGGGACAGCCTCTTGTCTTTTAAGCGTACATTCCATGATAATTTCAACTTCCATTCTTTGCTTTACCACTATTTGTGATACGGTTCACCTCAGCGGGCTGCTGTATCAGCTCTGCAAGATGGTCAAGCTCACTCCGAGAATAGTTCCTGTGGACAAATCTGCTTGTGGATTTGAACTTTTCCGCTGGCAGACAGGTTGCCTCTACCTTTTTCACGGCTTCAAGAAACGGCTTCAAGAAAAGAGGATTGCTCCACCTCGATTTGGAACCCTTTCACCTCTCTCTGCACACATAAAAAAGCAGCAGTGCAAGACCTTGCGCATAAAGTCTTAGACTACTGCGATTATATGCCGTTTTACTCACGTTACATTTTCGGGGCTTCCATCCCGAAAATCGCCCATTCTTCTTTTGCCGGGCCGTAAATCCCTGGAACGGTTAAACCTGCCTGTCGCATCAAAACGGTCATTTGTCCGCGATGATGGCTTTGGTGCAAAATCAAAAACATCAAGAGCGCTCCATTGGGCATTTTTTGACCGAGAAAATCTATCCGTTCTTGCAAAGCATCGTCGCTCCATTGCGTTTGTACAGCCTGCACAAAGGCATGACTGGCTTGCTGGTAACGCTCTGCTATGAATGACGCCGAAGTAGGAACAGGCCAATCTTTTTCTGTAGCTTCAAATGTTAAGTCGGTATTGGAAGTAATGATGCGAATGGCCGCTACCGTATGCCAGGCCGTGCGTCCCAAATTCCAGTTCTCCGGAGTGATTTCCTGTTTCAGCGACTCATCCGTCAGATGATTGAGCACTCTTTGTGTTGCTGCGGCTTCGTACTCCCACGATTTTACAAAATGGTCCAAGGTTTGGAACATAGCCAACCTCCACCTCCCTGATCGTTATTGATGATCAGTTCGCCGCACAAATGGATAATCCTCCCAAACACGAAAGCGAACAGATTGGCGATCATTTCAAACTTGTACGTATCTCCCATTGTTGCCTCCCAATCCGCTTATGCTCTCGATTATGAAGCGAAAGTCGTCACGAAACCAACGTCTACTTTCTCCACAAAGTTTTGTTAATATCCGCTAGCCTACTTAACGCTTCTTCTCTGGTATTGACAAACATCAGCTTACGGTCAAAATCGGGAATTTGCTTCGTCAGTCTCGCAATTTGAGATTGGGCGATTGCAGAGGTTAATTTGGTCATAAATCTATGTTTGAACGAAAAGTCGTCCGACACATAAAGAGTCAAGGCGTTGACGAGAGCGGTTTGTACCTCTGTAGAGGATGGTTTGACGTCCTTGACATCCACAATCAGTGCGTATTCGCTTTGGTTCGGAATTTGATTGGCCGTATTCATAAACTCCATGCAGAAAGCCCCGCCCTGCTCCAAATCAAAAAGCCCCTCGGCAAAAGCAATAAAGATACGAGTCTCTTTGTCCACAATCATCCGATACGTCCCTGAACCTTCTTTCATTTGTTCTTCCTCCTTGGTTTGTGAACAACGCTGGTTCACCTATTTAGATTTCTTTGAACTCTTCTACAACTCGGCGCATCTCTTCTGCCATATTGTTCAGTTCTTGAATTTTGATACTAGCACTTTTGATATACCCAGACTGCTCCGCTATGGTACTTGACACTTGTTCCGTAGAAGCAGCCGTTTCCTGAGAAACTGCCCCAATATTTTCGAATAAAGCTTGCACATGCTGCATATTTTCATTCAAGCTTCTCATTTCGCGCATCGTGTTATGGATATCTTCATCGATATGAATAACGGAGTGACCAATGGTAGCAAAAGAAGCAGTAACGTTAGCCACTACTTCATTCTGATCATGTACAATCTCATTAATGGTTTCAAACTCCGAATACGTAATGCCAATTGCTTCATTAATGTCGAAAATGATCTTATTAATCCCAGTCGCTTGCTTCTTAGAATCATCCGACAGCTTGCGGATTTCACTGGCTACCACAGCAAACCCGCTCCCGTTCTTCCCAACTCGTGCAGCCTCAATCGAAGCATTAATGGAGAGAAGATTGGTTTGCTGAGCAATCTCATCGATTAGTTTGGTAATTTTTTCGATTTGACTGGCTTTTTGCTTCACATTACTCATGGAAGCGACCAGATTTTCAATGACCATCATGTTTATTCTCATGGTTTCTTTTTGCTTCTCAATCATCAAGTTGCCTTCCTCAATCGCTTGATTCACTTGCCTGACCATGATGGCAGACGTTGTCAAATCGCCTGAAATCTTTTCAATAATATCCAGAATACTCTTGCCGGAAACAGCAGCCCGCTCAATGGAATTGCAATTATTGACAGCTCCTTTGGCAAGCTCCGAGGTAGCCAAAAAGATTTGATCGATTCCATTTCGAACGCCCTTGATTTCCTCCAGTAGTTCCGAGGAAGAGGCAAACACAAATTCGTTAATTTCCTCTGTACACGCCACAAACTTTTCGATTCTTTCATCAAAAGCGGAACTGGCCAATTGTGTTGAGAAAGGAACTATTTCCGTCTCTGCAACGATGCTCTTTTTCGAGCTCATTGAAACTTTGCTCCACAGGCTTCTTGTTGTCTTTAACAAGGCGCTTTCCCTCCTGATCTTCTAAGCCTGATACTTCTTAATCTCTTACTTACGCAAAGCCGCTATTACGTTGCATCATCTTCTGCCTTAACCGCAGACATAACTAGGAATAATTACTCATTGTTTCTCAAATGATTGCGTTATATGGGTATTTTATACCAGTATCGTTAAGCTTCTTGGCATTTTGTGTTAAAATTTGTCGAAAAAATAGACGCCCCTCACTAAACAAGGGGTGTCCCTCAGCCGAAAATCGACTTGTGGGACAGCCCCTTTTTATTTTGTACAGATGCATTTTTGTGAAAAACCCATAAAAAAACCTGGACCGCGTCCAGGCAATCTGTTAGAGAATGCGAAAGTTGGTGTGATCAAGACTGTTTCCGTCTCAATCGCCTTTGTTATTGTAACACAAATCGTTTTCGAGTCAAAGAAAATTATCGGACAAGCGCCACAATGTAGATGCACTCGTCTTTTCTACGAGTTCTACAAACTCCACCTCCGTCCAACAACAAAAGATAGAACGGCACATAGAAGCAGATATATCCGATTATTGGAAATAATCGTTATCAAATCAGACTGCATCTGCGCGGACTGTCCTTTGCTCGCTAAATCCGCAGGAAAGTCAGCCAATTGGTGAACGAAACCACAGATCCACTTCTCAGCTCTTCCACAACGGACAACGCTTCCTCCGGCTCATCCGTGATAATCCCATCCACGCCCATACTGAAAAAAAGCTCCATATTGTCCCTGTCGTTCACCGTCCATACGTAGAGAGGTTTGTTATGTTGTTTGGCAGAAGCGACGATGGATTCGTTGACCATATATTCTTCCATGACGACAAAATCGGCATGGAGCTGTTCCAGATCAGGGACCCCGGCGAACATGATGAACCCGACCTGAAGCTCTGGAGCCGCCTCTTTTAACTCCTGAACGATTCCATAATCCAGCGACTGGACGACGCATTCGTTCTGAAAATCATTGGCGCGGATGGTCTTGATAAATGTGTTGACCAGGTCGCGTTCTTCCCCGTGTGTTTTCACTTCTATATTCAGCTTGATTTTTCCGCGAGCGACCTGCATGACTTCTTCGAGGGTGCTGATCCGGCTTGTGAAAGTGCCTTGCTTGACCTCAAGCTGCCTTAGCTCATCCATCGTCAACTCATACACTTCTGCGTTGCGCCCCGTCAGTCTTTTCAGATTGGTGTCGTGAATGACAGCCAGTTGCCCGTCTTTCGTTTCCAGGATGTCTATTTCTGCATAATCCGCGCGAGCATTTATCCCGCCTTGAATCGCTTCGATCGTATTCTCGGGGCCTTCCGCAACATAGCCGCGATGGGCCATCACCGTCAACTTTTGCTCGCCAGGGGCCACTTCGCTGAGGGCGGGAGCCAGCACCATTGCCGTTCCGAAGGCGATGATCGACCCGAACGCAATCAGCTTTTTTCCATGCCTGTGAAACAGCTGATAGCTCTGGGGTGAACGGTTTTCAACGGCGCTTCCTTCCGGCATTTGCAAGACGGCATGCCGCGGGTCCGCTTTCGCCATGTATATACGGGTCAGCGTGGTGATGTAAATCGGCGATACAAACAAAATCGCCAGGTACAACGCAATGACAACGCCCTTCGATACGACAGATCGCGCCGTTTCGGCAAAAGCTTCCCCTTGCGGCAACATGACGTAGAGGAAAATCACTACGGCCAGGATCAAGACTACGACGATGATAAACAACAGAAAAACGGACAGCAGCACCACAAACATTTTCAGGTAGCTCTTTCTCAGGATCGCTGCGCTTCTTTTGGCGGCCTGCCGGAAGCTGCTCGTTCCCTCGATGACGATCATATGCAACAGGAAAGTCCACCTGATATTGAAAAAGGTCAGGACGGCAAACACCCCTGCATAAAGCAGCGTTCCCCAGCCCGTTTTCAACAGCTCTCCCGAAATAAAGTTCGGAATTTGCAAGGAAGGCAGCAAGGTGGAGCCTCCTCCCGCGCTCAACAGGGGCAAAAACAGCAGCAAGTAAACGGCCCAGCCAACAAAACCGTACTTGAAAAGCGAAGGGATATACGAAACAGATTGCAAAAATGCCGGAATCAGTCCGATTCTCTGTCTCTTTTGCCCATAATACGAGATTATAATCTGCACCGAGAATTCCAAAAAGATCAATATCGTAGCGGCAGGAATTAATATCAGCATGCATAAAAAACCGTACCTGCTCATAACGAAAGACAGCAGCTCGTAATTCGTCGCACCAGCGTATCCACCCAACCGAAGCAGACTGTGGAAGACGAACGAAATCGCCGGAATGAATATGAATATCGTGATGACCTTGTACAGCAGCTCGAAAAGGAAAATCTCCCGGTACGTAAAAGCCAACGTTTTGAAAATATCGGCAATCAGACTATGTACAGGGGCTTTCTTGGTAGTGCTCATGTTTTGGTTCCTGCTTTCAAAAAAGATATCAGGTCGCTTCATTTTAGCATAAAAGCCTTGGCTCCGCCGCATGACGGCTTGCTCCCGCACTTCTACGCCGCCAAATCCCCGATCTTTTTGACCAATTGACAGAAATGGTAGAAGGATGGAAAGAAAAAATTTGTATTAGTAGGAAATATTAGCTTCAAGTAACCCTGCGTAGCAGCGCGTGTATTGCCAAGCTTCCTGTAAGTTGTTCGTTCTTTCAGCCTTGGCACCAGTCACCCTTCCAATGTTCCGCGTATGGACGAGCCAGTTGCTGGCAAGCTTCTGGAACGTCGACGCACGTAAGCGTAGACCGTCAGCAAGACGATCAGCTCCGAAAGCGGAATCGCCAGCCATATCCCCGATGTGCCGAGCCAATGAGGCAACGTGAGCAAAATGGCGACCATCAACAGCATTTCACGGGCTACTGTAATCCATGTTGCCATCCGCACCTGATTAGTCGCCTGGAAATATGTCATCATGACAAAATTGATGCCCATGAACAAATACCCTGCGAAAAACAGGCGAATGCCCGTAACAGCCAGCTCTTGCACTTCTGCGGCGAACGAACCGAATGCTGCGACGATGCCGTGCGCGGCGACCAGCCCGATCAGAAATACAACAAGCCCGGTTCCAAAAGCGGTGCGAACGGCGATCCTCATTGTCGCCTTTTGCCGCTCCACCAGCTTCGCTCCCCGATAATAACTGATCAACGGCTGGATGGCCGAGCCCATCCCGAGAAACGTCATCAGCATGACGCTATGTATGTAATTCAAGATCGAGAACGCAGATACGCCAACGGTTCCTGCCCAGCGTACCATCGCCATGTTATAGCCTGCGGTAAAGACGGCGATGCCGATTTCCGCCACAAAACTGGGAAAGCCAATCGTAAACGTTTCTTTCGAAAGTTCCCGGGAAAAACGGGGAACGGCGAAGCGCAATGCACTATCCTTGCGTAAAAAATGCAGCGACAACACGACAGCTCCCAAAGTCGCGGCAATGACGAGGGCAAGTGCTGAGCCCGCTACTCCGTAATCGAGCACAAACAGAAACACATAGTTCAAAAGAATATTGAAAAATGCGGTGACGAGTAGCGATATCATCGCCAGATTCGGGTTTCCGTCGTTGCGGACGAAGACACTGAACGTGTTTTGCACAGTAATGGCGAACCCGCCGACCAGCAGTACGTTCATATATTCCTTCACATAAGGCAACGTATCGTCGTTCGCCCCGAGAAAGACGGCCAACGGCTCGCGAAACAGGAAAGCGAGCGCTGCCAGCAGCAACGTCAAGCCGAAAATCAGCGTCAACGAATGGGTAAATACGGAGCGTGCCTCCTTGATTTGCTTGGCTCCCAAATGACGCGAGCAGATCGTCGCCCCTCCGATGCCGATCCACAACGATAAGGCAAAATAGATGGAGAACAGCGGAAATGTAACGTTGACACCGGCAAGCGCCACTTCACCAAGCCGTTGCCCGACAAAAATGCCGTCCACGACAACGTTCACTGACATCATGAGCATACCGATGACAGAAGGAACCAAGTAACGGACAAATACTTTCCCCACAGAATCGTTTTCCAAAGACAACAATTGGTTATGATCTTGATTGGTATTCATGCCTGCACCTCTATTCGATTAGCTGAAACTGGACAGACTCACTCTTCCCGCTCGTCGCTGCCCGGAACAATTCCTCGCCACAGCAAGGAAAAGGTCGTATTTGTCACATGGAGAAAATAATCCGGATTTTCGAAAATGAGCTTGGCCGTCGCCCCTTCGTAAATGGTATGCACAGCCAAAGCGCTCGCCTTGGCGTCGGCCTGAATAGTCGAATCTCTCCGGAAAGCAAGCTCCAACAAATGAAGCAAGTGATACGAGTACAATTCATACATTGTAATGAACAGCTCCCGCAATTGCTCCGGGGGCATAAAAGCCATCAGAAACATCAGCTTGACATTTTGATTGTCCAGATAGCGGTCTTTCATTTCGATCACAAACCGATCAAGCAGCGGGCGCATCGGCTCCCCCTTGTGCTCATCGAAGAAAGAGGTCAGAAAAGCCATCTCCTGCTTGGTCGCTTCCTCGTGAATCTCTATGACAAGCTCTTTTTTGCTGGCAAAATGCGCGTACATCGACTGCTTCTTAATCCCGACCGCATCGGCAATATCCGCAAGCTTCGTTCCCTCGAACCCGTACTGCAGAAGATGACTGACCGCGACTTTTTTAATCTCTTCTCTTCGGCTCACAAACGTCCCACCTTTCGAATGACTTCTCTCAATACCTGACCACAGTCAGTTTTTGGAACAAAAACATAATACCATGCGAAAATGTAAGCAGCAACAAAAAACTAACCGCAGTCAGTTTGAGGTTATTACTCTTTTTGTTGTACGAATCATCTGACCATTTTGCTGAGCTTGCTGTCTTCCCATCATGAAGATCCGCTCTATCGTAAAAATCCTTCGTCTCTAGCCTTGCTTGTTGATGAGAAAATCCAGCCACCAGCCATCTTGCGGATGCAGGAAAGCAGGGCTATTGCCGACGTTTACAGCCGAAATCACAAGCTCCACTGCTCGCGCTTCCTCCGATTCAACAAACAGCACTTTGTTCGGTCCCGGAAAATCCTGTTTGCTGGACGTTGACTGAAAAAAGGCTTGCGCTCCCCGCACTTGCACTCTCAGTCGTATATTCCGGTTTTGGAAATGAAAACGTGCAGCGTTCAGCACGAGAAAAGCCGAAGAAATGATCCCGACTGTGATCACTTGAATGTTCCTTCGTTGCTTCGGGGCGATTTGAAAGGACTTGGCCCCACCTACATTGCCGCTCAAGGAGAATCTTTCGAGACGAATCACTCGCGCGCGGATTCTCTTAGGTTTATGCTTCAGTTTCAGTTTCTTGACAGGGGAAGATTTTTTTACTGCCATCGCTTGTCACCTCCTCTATCAACAAATGCTGGAAACAAAAAGTCGGCAACGGACAAGTGTACCCTGGAACAAAAATAGCTTCCTGCCCATCGATCATCTCGCTCCTTTTCTTCCCTTTGCCCCGCGAATGGGGAACAGACCAATTACGATTCATTCGTTTTTTTGTCCAATCCCCCATCTGCATTTTCGAATAGATTATCGCATGGAGGTGAAATAAATTGAGCAAAGACAAACTAAAGGTAAAATATACCGATAGCTCTTTAAAGGAACCTTTATCCAACGAAGAGTATAGACAGACTTACGCTGATATGAATGATTTAAATGAAGCGGCAAGCGCGTTTTTTCGAATCCCTGTTTTTTTTAGCCACCAAAACCTGTTTACTCTTGGACCATCGCAGCCACCGTTATCACCGGAGCAAAAATTCATCATTCGGATGTTTAAGGAAATCAAAAAAGTTCTGCTTTTTCCTAGGACGATACCGAACACCGACCAATATCCGAATACAACCTTGGAAAATATCCGGACAATGATCAACTCCAGTTACGGTGCGGCAGCTGCTTTATTAAAGCCAACAAGTGCAACAGGTCAAGGAGAACCTTATACCCCCTTCTTGCAGATTGAACCTTCCATGGCACTGCAATACGGACTCCCTTTGCTCCTTGTGAAACAAGATACGATTTCAGCAGGAGGAATTTGGGGTGATGCCGGTCCGCTTGCTCCCTACACGCCACTGACCTGGCACTCTTCAACCGGTGTAACCGTGAATGAGTTTTTTGATAGTGTTCAGTGGAAGGAGGCTTTGCAAAACTGGGCAGGGCAAGTGCGCAGCGGTTACTTTATTCAAACAGGCCCTGAATTTAAATATACTTGCCGTAACTAAATGAAAGATTGCAGGGGACTACAAATGGCGGTTACATTCCCCGTTACAAGTCCCCCTATTTAAACTTGCCTGCCTATTGTTGAATTTTCCGTAACAGGATCAGGTCTGTTGCCCCACCCTTTGACGTGTATTGGATACTAGAAAGGAAGCGATCCAAACGATGGCAAATCCAAACCTCAATCTGAAAAAAGGAGAATGCGTCGGAGTCGTGTACAAACAAGCGGGCGTTTGGAAAGTGCATGACGGAGTTTTGACTGCACCGATTGCGGATGGCAACAAGCCGCCGAATACCGTTACAATCATTCATTTCGTCGTGAATCAAAAGACTGGCAAACTCGTACGGCAAACACGCAAATTGCAAAATGTGAACCAGGTGCTGCGGACCATCAATAACCCGACGTTCGCCTTAAAATGTCCCTCTACTACCAATCCGAATCTGCGTGTAGGCGATTGTGTCGTTGTCAAAATAAATAAAGTGAACACGCCATCAGGCTTGGATGCCAAAAATGGTCTATTAGTCTGTTCTCTACAAAACCGCCTCGCCCCAAAAGGGAGAGTTTGGATTAATCATTGGAAGATCATCACGAAGACTCGACCTCGCGTTTTCCTGGAAACCAAACAATATCCGAACGCGCTTTTTGTGCGAAAAGTAATGGTCTAAACACACAACACTTCGATCCGTGACACTGGCAAGCAAATTCAATGGTTTGCAATGATCAAGTTGTACATCATTATTGTTAATTACGTACAACACTTATGTTCATACACACGATACGCAAAGTTGTGAAGTGAAAAAGATCCCGGCCAATGACAAACTTTGGCCGGGATCTTTCCATTTTAAAAACGATAAGCACGTTGAATTTTTCAAGCATACAGGTCATGAGCGGTCACATCCACTTTCCTAAAAACGCCGAGACGTTTTTCACAGAAAAAATCCCGTAGTCACCTGTTGGTAACGTACGACATTGACCTCATACCAAGCAACGTCGAGCTGTCCGTCTCAGAAATTAACCTGCGGGATGAAGAAACGTCTGTAACGCATGCGGATGACCCGGTTTTATTGGATGACAAGCTCTTCCAGGTGCACCTTCAAGCGCTCGTTTAACATCGACTTGGCAAGCGTCTCCGACACGATCGGGTCAACCAGAACAACGTTCTTGAGAAAAAAGAAATCGGCGTCTGCCGCGCACTTCTCATCAATAACTACGGACCGGACTCCTTTGACTAAGAAGCTATCGGGATGCTCGCCCTGCGCCAGCCGCTCCAGAACCAGAGCCTTGCCCGCGTATTCCGACTGCTGATAGTCAAAGCAGGACAAGCGTTGCTCTGCATGAACGAGAAAATATGTTTTCTCGGTATTTTTGCCGTTGAAGTAGCGCGTATCTGCCTGTATGATCTGTACGTCACATTTATGAAGCTTCAAGAGCGCAGCCAATTCAGCCGATGCAAAAAAAGCCCCTGAGGTCGTTACTGCATGCCCCGACTTGGTAGTATGTTTCAAGCGGAGGGTCAAATACGACATCGACATCGATGTAGCCGCCGTCCGGATAGGTATGTCCGAGCAGAAAATATTTCATCCCTTCCCCCCCTCATAGAATAAGCCAGCATGTCTATTTTAACTCTAATTGCTCATAGGTTCACCAGTATTCTCCAAAAGAGTACAGGCAGCAACGGAATCGCCGAGGAATCTCGCCCAAGCGGTGACGATAAATAAAAGACCCTTAAATTACGAAACTAAGCAATTTAAGGGTCTTTTATTATGTTCGCAGTTGATGCGGTCGAGAGGACTTGAAC
>NZ_DOTK01000013.1:0-4125 GCF_003521185.1 Brevibacillus sp. | reverse complement strand
CCGCCACGACCGCATATGAAAATGTCAGCATTATCAAGTGTTTTGTGATGCTTAGAACACTTTCTTCCCGATACAACATTTATAATTATATAGTGGTCAGCGACATTTGTAAAGTGGTTTTAAATTTTTTCTTAATTTGTTGTTCAATTATAAAACGAACTGTCGATGACACCATCCCAATTCGCATGGTCATACTGCCAATGAATACTGTTGACCTTATCAGTCAGTTGCGATGAAGAAGTCACTTTGACATTGATACGAACCAAACCCTTCGAGATGAAATCAAATCCCTGATAGGCATACTGACGATTGTCAATGACAATATCATGCTTCCTAGAATTGTCTGTGAATGACTCGAATATCGCTCTGGTTGTCGCATTGTCTTGTGCAAAGATAGCCAGTTCTCCCTCTGCCAGAATCACCTGTCTGCCACCATCCAAACCAAAATCACTTGTAGTCTGGACAATGCAAGGGATTTCCTTAACGTCATATGATACATAGGCTGAGTTTGGAGCGTCCTTAACAGACAGGTTAAATCTAATGGAATGCTCTGCACACCTTATTATGGCTTTGTACGATTCGTAACGTTTAGTCTTGACTTGACTGATTACATACCAATCTTTGCCTTGCAGTAGAATGTGGTCGCCACGTTTGAGTTGTGTGCTGGTGGAAATATATTTATCGTCCCACTCGTTAATGGATGTGTTCGTGATAACCGCTCTCGTATCCAAATTATTTACCTTGATTGAAGTTCCGAACTTGTCCAACAACACTTTGAAATCACTGTCCTGTACCTGAAACAAATTAACCTTCATCTAAGCACCCTCCTTTCTTACTGGAACAACATAAAATAATTGCTTTCGGTCTTATCATCGTTAGATGGCATCTGACGAACCTTGCGTTCCAATTGCTCAATCCTAGCTTGTAGATTTTCATGGAATGCTGTTATGCTCATATCATCCTGCTTGTAATCCTTCATTAGAGTTGGATTATTAGCAACCGATTCTAAGATGGATAATGCAGTCTGGTAAATGGAACGCTTCGATTTATTTGATTCTGGATTGTATTCGTCATAGTGCTTCAAGCCATTCTCTGCAAGATACACTTGAATTTCCTCATGGGACAATTCGATACCTTGAATCTCTAATTGCAGTCGCTGTAAGTTGTTCATTTGGAAAACACTCCTTTTTGAAATTTTTTGCCTGTGTGTAAAGAGGTATGTTCGCCCACCCTAAAATACTTTTAGGGTATCGCACCTCAAACCGAGTATTTTCAGTGTACGGAACTGAATAAACCCTGTATTTATTCATCGTTTATGCACTGTTATTCATTTTCGTTGCATAAAACCTTTGAAATCGCCCAAATTACCATATTTTAGGAGGAAAACAGACCACTATCTAGTGTAAGATGGTGGTCTATTTTGTAAGAATATTTCGTTGGACATGAAGATGGTGAAACCGTTTATTTGATTGTCTTCATTGTTCTTTACATTGATGTTCGGACGCTCTAATCTTTCCAGTCCTTAGAGTTGGACAGGACGCACACCTGACTTGAACTTCTCTGAATCCAACTGATAGCGGTTCAGTTTGTTCTCTATATAATTCAAAGGTGTGCGGTCTGCGAACATACTATGTCTCTATCCGTATCACATCACCAGACGCTCAGAATCGACTTCTGGGACATGAAACAGGTATGGGAGCAGTAAGATTACCCCCGAACACAGAGAGGGCAAATAGAGCTGTTGTAGACCGTTTAATAGCACGAGGATAGATTCTCCTGTAAAAAATTGTTTTTTCTCCAATTATGTCATTTTTTGCGGAGCCTTATATAAATAGAGTTATTATAATCTTATATCTCTATAGTAGTATATGTATAATATATAACTCTATTTATATAGGTGACGAAAAAAATGACATAATTGGGAAAAAGGTAGTTTTTGTAAATAGAACATGCTGTTGCAGAACGCTCATCGTCTTTATCTATTCTTTATAGTCTTATTTTCTTGTTTCTACTGTGTCAATTTTGCTCACATTCGAGCATGGATGATTGATGTGTAATTTCATTTTTTCTCACATCGGAGTAAAGATGAATTTCACCGTGTAAATGTGCAAATGGTTCTGATTAGAATTTTATCTCTTTGGAGACCAATTGGATTATGGTCATATGTATACTTTTCTCCATCTCACTATTATCAAGCCAGTATTCCCTTATAGTTCCTTATCGTTTAGGATATGACAAATAAATCGACCGAATCTTATCACATAGTAAAATATTACTATTTACTTCTATATTTTTCCAATGTACTCTTAATGAGTACCATAAAACTATCTTTGGAGGTAGAGTCATGCGTAAAAGTAAGTTGCTTAGTTTCGTCATGAGCGTTGCCTTAGTTTTAGGTATTTCAGTAGGTGCATCAGGGGTAAATGGGGCTGAGAATCCACTGGCCACGCCAGAAAGTTACGCCCAATATCTCAGTAACTATGACAAAGAAGAAGCCACTAGATTGGGAGTAGACCCTTTGTATGTAGACCAAGCTGTACAGGATGCTAGAGATGCGTTAGAAGATTTCAAAGCATTGTCAATTGAAGACCAAAAGAAATTGCTTAACTATATGCAGTCACCCTCTATGTTGAAACAATCCTTTACAGATGCCAAAGTACAAAAAAGAGAATCATTTTCAAACTCTTCGATACAGCCACAAGCCAACACACGATTAGTAAATCACGAATACACTATGTCTCTATTAGGAATAGATTGGACAATCTATGTGGTTGACGGAAAGTATGAATACGATAAAAAAGGGGCAACCAAAGAACTTGGTGCAAAAGGCTATGTCAAAAGAAACCTAAACCCTTTAGTTCAAACTTCTAAAACATCTGAATATGATGAAGTTGACCGTGGCGTGTATGTAGGTACTGCTGTTTTTGACTACAAAATCGGTCCTTTGAAGGGACTGAGCTATCAAATTGGTTCTGCATACTGCCGAGTTACAGGGGATAAAGATGGTAAAACTGGTGGCAGAGGTTGGACTGAATAGTAAGGAGTTGGTGATGTGTCTTCCAAATGGAAAATTGTATTATGGTCTATTGTAGGCGTGATGATTGTCTTTAGTGCTATAGGGATTATCACATTTATGCAAAACAAACCATGAACACTGGCAATAAAAGGCGACTATTTTGCAAGTCGCCTTTTATTGTTATGGAGGGGAAATTCATGCAACCAGACATAGTACCAATATTGGATTCATTGAAGGTTAGAGTATCCAAAGGTTATACACTGATTCAAGAAGAATATACTGGGGACTTGATTGATGTAGAGTTTCGATGGAATAACCCTGCATCAAAAGAAGAAATCGAATCCTTCACAGAGAAAACAGGATGGGTATTACCTGAGAGCTACAAGGAATTTTTATCAATGCACAATGGGGCTGGCTTGTTTATAAGTGAAACCCATCAGTTTTGTTTACACTCAATCGAAGAGATAATGCAGTATCACGCTAGTAGAGACAATACATTTCCTCCTAGTTGGTATCACATGGGGACTTTCTACGGACACGGTGAATATATGTATATCGACAGTGAGAAAGTTAAAAATGGTAGAGAAGATTATATAATTATCATCGGAGTCGGGGAACGTACAGAGCTTCTAGAAGGCTTTGAAAGATGGCTTGACCGATTAATCCTTAGTCAAGGAAATAGGTTTTGGAGTTGGAATGAAGGCGTTGAAAGAAAATGACGATATGGCAAGAAAGTGGAAAATTATTATGTGGTCTATTGTGGGGGTTGGTGTTATGTTGTCTGCCATAGGGATTATCACATTCATGGCAGGAACGCAATAGATGATGGGCAGGTTTAAATACCTGCCCATTTTATATTTCCAAAATAATCAGAAGCTAGGCGTAAACAAAAAATGAGGTGATTGTATCTCACCTCTGTTGCTCATAAATCCGTTTTCTCATATATCTTTAATAAGATTTCGTAGGTTTTAATTAGATAGTCTTCAAAT
The DNA here is from genome assembly GCF_003521185.1 of Brevibacillus sp. Classification (NCBI taxonomy): domain Bacteria; kingdom Bacillati; phylum Bacillota; class Bacilli; order Caryophanales; family Paenibacillaceae; genus Brevibacillus; species Brevibacillus sp. Next base: position 120 of record NZ_DOTK01000013.1, on the reverse strand, counting down.
TTATTCTTTTCTTGTTTGAAGTATTCCAATGCCAGCTTTGCATTTTTAAGCGCATCATCGTATTGTTCGTCAGAATAAAGCGCTTCCGCAAGAACGTATGTGAATGTCAATCAAAAAGTT
>NZ_DOTK01000029.1:0-83519 GCF_003521185.1 Brevibacillus sp. | reverse complement strand
CCAGTTAGGTGTTGACAATCCACATGCTATCAAAGGGAATCTTAGAGGGTATCAAAAAATTCTGTGTAAATGTGCTCAAGTAATAGTGTTAAAAAGATGACTTCTTTATCTGTATCAGAAGTCATCTTTTACTGTTCCAGGAAAAAATGAGTCAAGTTATCAATCTAACAAATAGGAAGGTGAGGGGGGAATGGAATCACTCGGGCAATATTTCTTGGAAGAGGAAATTGAAGAAATATCGTTATTAAAAGAATTGTGCGATGGGATGCTGATAGATGGCAAACAAGTGGTATGTTTTGAGATTTTGGACGATATTCTTAATTCACGATGTGAAATTAAAAAATTGTCAGAAGCAGATTTACTGGTAACGCTTGAGCAATTAAAGGGATTTTATACATTCTGGGAAGATATAGAGTGGTACGATAATGAGAAACTTAGAACTTTATTACCAAAGTTCAAAAAAATCATCAAACAAGAATGGAAAGCAAGAAAAAGATAAAAGCTGGAGACGGGTATGCAACAACAATGCAGATCCTTTGCGAAGGATGGATTTTGTCCGTCACATTTTAAAAGTCGCTGGAGGAGATATAGTGGGAATGGAGTTACTGCCTATTTGGGCATGAATCAGGTTAATGTCTAAAATTATGATTTTGAAGTAAACGGGTGGCTACGGAGGTGTTTCATTATGAGGAGTTTTGGAGATAAAAACATATTTGCAATGCAGTATGAGTTCGGGGTCAATCCTTTTAATGAAGCCAGTTTGACTGGTGAAACATGGGGGCAGCTTAAGTTATTTGTTCACGGTATAGATGTTTGTCGTTTTAAAAGAGGGGGATCGCGTGACTGCCTTTGAATGGAATTTGATATACATGGTTGAATGGCTCAGCGAAAATGTAAAGTATATTTTGAGAGACGAACCTTTCTCCCTTCCTGTTAAAGGACAACATTCACTTGAACTGTTGAAACATTGTCTGTTGTTTGAATCAGACGATGATGTGGATGTGATGCGTGGTTTGATGCAAAGCAAGAAGGGGAGTTTAAGCACTCATGGTTTTCAAATAGAGCAGGCTTTTTTTGCCGGATGTATTTTTTAGAAGAGTTGGCGGTGACATCGAGATAGCTTGGAATAATGAATCAACGTACTCTTCAAAGGGAATCTCATTTATGAATCCATCTTCCCGCGAAACCTGATTAATTAGCAAGAGGGGGAACACCCAGTGCGACTGTGGTTGAAAGTAATGTGGGTCATCACTATACTCGTTAATTTATCAGGTGTTATCTGGTTTGTACTGGGTTCGACTGCAAATTTTCAACGGGGTATAGACTTAATTTCCACAGTAATACTTGTGTATCTAGGTATACCCTCCATTTTATTGATAGTCGTTTCTAGTTTTCTATTATTGAAAAAGTGGAGTCCAGCTAGGTGGTGGGAGGTCATTGGGGTTTTCATGATCATGACTGCCATGCTTGTACTGACTCCACATTTGTATAAAAACGTAGAGACGAGCGGATGGTTAACAGAGAAACTAGAGACGGATTCCATCCAGCAAACCTCAGATCAGCGCTATATGTACTGTTTAGAACTTATTAATTTGTTTCAGCAAAATGGCTCAGCTCGCTTGTATTTAAAAAATGCGAATACACGGGAGGAACTTAGAATCGCTGTAGACCTACCGTTAACCAAGATTCAAGGAATATCTTGGGGTGAAGTGCCCCGCTTTATTAAGCTTGAGCCAACAAACGACGCAAATATATACATCCTGCATACAACCGAGAGCTTTCCTATTCCAAATGAAAAGTTTGAAATTCATATACAAGAGAAAACATCAGTAAAAATAGGCTAAGAGCATGTCATAAATGAGAGCGATTCAAATTTTAACCTCTATCCCCCATCCAAAACAACCGATGTAATAAAAGGATAAAAAATCCAAAGTCCAAGAAAGCGAGGCACCACCATGAACTTTTTCAAGAAATTGTTTGGCGGCGTGGAAACTGACGAAAAAGCAAAGGACGGCACTGCGATTTATACCTACAACCAGCAAGCTGGCTTTGAACCGCCGGCTCCGATGAAATATGTAGACGATGTCGTGAACCACTTTCAAACGGTTTTTGCCGGGAGAGAGAGCAGCGTTTTCCATGAGATCATTTCCGATACCATCCATATTGATGTCAATGTCATGAGCCCGACAGAAGAAGAGCCATTCTGGGTGCTGTACACAAACGGGATGAGCGATTTGCCGATGACGATTCCGGATGAAGTACAGGAGCAGATGGAGGAAGTGATCGATCGGGCGGAAGTGATGATATTTTTGCCAGCCTCCTGGGAGCTGACAGAAGAGTCGCTGAAGGATGAAAATCTGTACTGGCCGATCCGGCTGATGAAGCAGATGGCGCGTTTTCCGCACCAGTACAATACGTGGCTCGGTTACGGACACACGATTCCGAATTATGCGGAATATGAGCCGTATGCGGATGGGACTGGACTGAATGGCGTCATTATGTTCCAGCTCTCCGAGGAACTCAGCGTCATTTCTGCCAAGGACGGAACGCAGATTCACGCCTACTTCTTGCTTCCACTGTATAAAGAAGAGATGGACTACAAGCTGGAGCACGGCATGGATGCCTTGCTGGACAAATTGTTTGAACTGGGCGATGAGGCGCTCATTTTAAATCCGAACAGAAAAAATACGTGCAAGTAAAATGCGAAAAAGCTGCTGACCATGACCCTAGTCAAGTCGGCAGCTTTTCCTTTTATTTTTCCATGCGGATGCTGTAAATATTGCCGACGTCCAAATTGTAAAGGTGGATGGAAAAGCTTGGTTTCCCTGGGCTTCTCAGCACGTAGCCGCCCCAATCTTTGCCGCCGTGCGCTGTGTATCCGCTGATGTCCATGCCAAAAATGTCTTGAATGAGCGGCTTGGTAACAGGAATGACTTCATCCAGTGCTTTGATTTTGTACATATCTGTTACATAGTCCACCTTGTACACTTGACCTGTCGTTGCGCCGACTGTCACCGCATAGTTCGCTTGTTTGTTGTCGAGCTGCCAAGTAGCTTCGCCCGTCTCTTTCCTTTTTTTGGCTTCGGTAAAGGCAAACTGTTTTTCGTGGGAGAGGCGCGTCAAGGCTGTTTGTGCGATGGAGATTGCCTTTTGATCCACGTCTTTTGGGTTGTAATTCAATGCGAAACCAGCGACTTTGTTTGTGGCAAAATCGACTTGGACGTGCTGATTGCCCGCAAGCTCGAAGGAAAAATAGTGTTCGCCCATGCCTTTAAAAAACCAGCTTTTCTGGAGGGCAACCTGCTGGGAAGCCTCCTTGAAGGCGTTCTGCGCCGTTTCTACATATTTTTGATAGGGCGGGATCAGTTCGTTTGTGGCAAATTCAGCGGCAACACTGCGAACTTCTGTCGTGCCAGGCTTGAACGTTACGATGGCTTGGTAATCTTTTGCCCGGACAATCGTGTATTCCGCGTCTTTTTCGAGCTCGTCAAAAGGAAAGGTTTTCTGAATGCCGCTCGCTGCTTGTACGGCTTTTTGGGCAGCGGCAAAATACGTTTGCTCCTCAGGAGTCAAAGCTGCCTGACTCGTTGTTTCTGCCGGAACAGCAAATGGTTTCAGCCAGAAAAAGCCGAGCAACAAGCCGCAGGTGATCAGTCCTTTGGCCATCCAGCCGTAATACGCTTTTCGTTTGTTCACTTTTTGCAGTTTGCCTCCTTCTTTTCGTACACCTTCCAAGATCGCCTGGCTGCGTTCCCGGGAAAGGCTTTGCTTCGGGAATTGGTTCAATTCCTCCAGGATGATCTGCTCATCTTGTGATGGCATCGTGCATCACCTCCGCAATCGAAACATGCATTTTGTTTTGAATCGCCTTCATCGCTCTGTGCAACGTGAGATTGACCTTGGCTTCCGTCCAGCCCAAAACCTCCGCCGTCTCCTTGCTCGATAACCCCTTGATTCCGCGCAGGATCAAAACGTCCCGATACGAACGCTTCAACTGATTGATCAGCTCGTACAGCATGCGCTTGTTTTCGCTTAACTCCAGCGACTCCTCGGGTGTTTTATCGCGCGAAACGAGATGCTGCAAAAACACATCCGGCAGCCAGTTGATCAGCTTGGCTCGGCGCTTTTCATCAATGGCTACGTTTCGCGCAATGGCAAACAGCCACGTTTTTGGATTCTCGATCTCTGTTTGCTGTGCTGCTCTCAGGGCACGAATAAAGGTCTCTTGAACCAGATCGTCGATATCTTTTCGCCCGGTGTAATAGACGAGAAACCGATAGACATCTTGGCTGTATAAATGAAACCATTGCTCGATTCGCGAGCCAGTATCTTGATTCAAAAGGGTTTCACCTCCTTGTCCCTGTAAAGACGAATAAAGGCTTGGCAATCTTTCACTTGTCCGAATAAAAATATGAACCTTTCAAAAGGAGCAGTCAAATGCTTTCAGCCAGAAAAACTTGCTCCCGGCGAGAGCAAGAGTGGCGGATGAAAAGTAGAAATATTCCAAAAACAACTACCTTCCAGACAAGCTTTACGCTATACTACCTTCATGGAAATATTTTCAAAAGCACATTTAGGGGGCGAATCTATTGAAAAAGCTTGTTTCCTTCCTGGTAGTCGCAAGTATGGCTATCCCACTGTTTAGCCCGGTTGCTGTCCAACAAGCAGCTGCGAGCACCACTCATAATTATCGAACAGAAGTCCAGACACACCAATTTCGCCCGCATGGTGGAGACAAGCAGGAAGTGGCGGATTTCGCCCAGGCTTTGGTGAAGCATCGCACCAATCCGGCCGAGCTGGACAAGCTGTTGGCAAAAGACTCCCTGAATTACTATGCGATGCAGGAGTATGTAAAAACGTTGGCCCAGTTCCAGAAGATTGAAGTGGTGGAAGCGGTGCCGCAAAAGCTGTACACCGTGGAAAAAGAGGACGCTTACAACAGCTATCGTTCCATTGTGAAATTTAAATATATCGGGTACACAGCGGACAATAAGGCAATCGAAAAAACAGATTTGATCGGCCTCGTCAAACGCGGCAACAAAGACGGGGCCGTCTGGCAGGCGTGGGGCATGGTGTGGCAGGATACAGGCATCGACGTCTCCAACGTGAAGCTGTTTCAGCTTGAAAAGCCGCGCAAAGGGGAAGAAATCGTCGTCATGACTACCGATGCGGGAGTGATCAAGCTGAGGCTGTTCCCGGACAAAGCTCCGAAAGCGGTCGAGAACTTCAAGGGACTCGCCAAAAAAGGCGTCTACAACAACATGATTTTCCACCGGGTCATCAACGACTTCATGATTCAGGCGGGAGAGCTTACTGGCCCGGATGGCAAGGAGCTGCCGAGCATTTACGGCAAAGATTTTGCAGATGAGTTCAACCGCGACTTGTTCAACTTCCGCGGGGCGCTGTCCATGGGCAACGCAGGACCGAACACGAACAGCACGCATTTTTATATCGTCCAAAGTCCGAATGTAGATCAGGAGTACCTCGATCTGTCCGCGCTCCCGCTGAATGCAGAAGCCAAGTACAAGGAAATTGGCGGGCGGGCGTACCTGGACAACCGCCATACCGTTTTTGGTCAAGTGTTTGAGGGGATGGAAGTCGTAGACAAGATTGCCGCCCAAAAAACCGATGAAAACGCCAAGCCGCTCACAAATCCGGTCAAGGTGAAAAAGATCGAGTTCGTCATTTACAATCCGTAACGAACAGGAAACAGGACCCAGAAGCCTTATACCCCCTTTCATCCCGACGTCTTGGGAGAACAGGGGGTTTTTTTGCGGGGAAAATGGCTCAAAACGGCTCCCAGCGCAGCTTGCGCGCTTGCTGAAAACGTTCCTGGACATAGGGCCAATGGACGATGTTCCACCAGTTTTCCACGTATTTGTCGCGCTGGTTTTGATAAGACAGGAAGTACGCGTGTTCCCAGACGTCCAGAACGAGGAGCGGGATCGCATCCCATTGGGCGAGATTTTGGTGTTTTTCCGCCGTCAGTATTTCCAGGTGGTGCGCCCGGGGAGACCAGACGAGGATCGCCCAGCCAGGGCCTTCCACTTTGACAGCGGCCTGGGAAAATTGCTGCTGGAATGCGCCAAAAGACCCGAAATACCGCTGGATCGCTTCGGCCAGCTCTCCCGTAGGAGCACCACCGCCCTCTGGACTCATGGACGGCCAGAAAATGGTATGCAAATAATGGCCAGCCCCATTGAAGGCAAGCTCGCGTTCCCAGTGGCGAACCAGATCGTAGTTGCCGCTTTGCCGGGCTTCGACCAGTTTTTTCTCCGCCGTGTTCAGGTCGTCGACATATTTTTGATGCAGCTTTTCGTGGTGAATGCGCATCGTATGTTCGTCGATGTATGGCTCAAGAGCGTTGTGCGCGTATGGCAGCGGAGGCAGAGTGTGGCGTCCGGCAGCGACAGGGCGGGTTGCGCGAACAGGTTCCCGGGCTGTTGGATACGACACGGGCATGGGGGCGCCGACAGGATCGACCTCTGCGAGAGTTGCTGTGTGGACCAACTGAGTTTCGGGGAAATCTTCTTGAACGGGAACGATGGCGGTGGCGTCGTCTTGCTGCTCCTCTTCGGTCAGTTGCGCCAGTCGCAAAAAGTGGTGGAATTGCTCCTGAACTTGTTCGGCCCGCGCAATTAACGTCGGCAATGTCTCCTCGGCAGCCAACTTATCCAGGCGCGAAGCCTGTCTTCCTATTTTCGTAAAAGACTCTTCGAATTTGTGCAGATGCCGTTCCAGCTCGCGGTTTATTGGTTTCTGTTTTCGCAGATGGTCGATCCACTGACGGCCCCACTGACTCCAATCCAGCAGTTGCTTGGCTTGCTCCTCCACAAACATTCCTCCTCACATGGGCGCATCTCTCCCACAGATTATGAACGCAGCCCAGAGAAGGTGCGACATTCGCGGAGTACAAGAAAATTAAACTCAGCATATGGTAGTAGCACAAATGTTTGAGTGGTATGCTGTACTATATTCATTTCAACAGGGGAGACACATTTGCATGAGTAGAGATGGAGCGATTGCTGTCATTGATTCAGGAGTGGGAGGGTTGACTGTAGCCAAAGAGATCATGCGTCAACTGCCCGAAGAAAGGATCATATACGTAGGAGACAACGCGCGGTGCCCGTACGGCTCCAAGTCCCCGGAAGAGATTCGGACATACAGTTTTCAAATGATTGATTATGTAATGACCACACCGCTTAAAGCGCTGGTGATTGCTTGCAATACAGCAACTGCTGTCGTTTTGGAAGAAGCGATCTCTTATTTGCCGCTGCCGGTAATCGGGGTGATTGAGCCGGGAGCGCGTGCTGCCGTTTCAGTGACGAAAAATGGACGGGTCGGAGTGATCGGTACGGAGACGACGATTCGCACGAAGGCGTATGAGCGCGCTCTGCTGCGGGCGGAGCCGGATTTATACGTGGTGGGAAAGGCTTGTCCTGCGTTTGTGCCATTGGTGGAAAGCCATCAGGCAAGCTCGGAAGAGGCACGCCAAGTCGTCAAAGAATCACTGGCGTCGTTGCAGGGCGAGAATCTGGATACGTTGATTCTCGGCTGTACGCATTATCCGTTGCTTGCGCCCGTGATCCAGGAAGTCATGGGAGATGGCGTCCGGCTGATCAACTCAGCGGAGGAAACCGCCCGTGAGCTGTCGCTGCAAATCGTCTCCACGGAAGCTGGCAAGAAGCTGGAACAAGTACAGCACCTGTTTGTCACAAGCGGCGAGACAGAGCGTTTCCGGCTGATTGCGGAGGAATGGCTGGGCAGCAAGGTGGACGTCATTCACCACACGCTGGAAAAATCTGTGCAGCCTTAAAACGGCGGAAGGCCGTCCATTTTGCCAGACAAACTTTCAACGCATAAACCCAAGCCCTGCTCGTATACATGGTAGTACAAAGTGTCTGGAGGAGGCTGGGGAAATGAAGATGCGACACATAGGCAAAATGACGGCTGTCCTGGGGGTAAGCGCCGTGCTTTTGTCGGGCTGCGGTCTTTTTGGCCCGGAACAGGAAACGAGCAGTATCGACGCACCGCCACAGTCACAGGTGTCGGCCAATCAGCCAAATGGCACCGTGTCACCGGATGTCGCGGTGCAAGGAAAAGAGCAGGCGGTTCAAGAGACAAACGAGAAGACCGTTTATTTGCTCGATGCAAACGGCTATGTCGTGCCCGTGTCCTTGACGATTCCCAAATCGGAGGGGCCTGCCAAGCAAGTCTTGAACTACATGGTCAAAGGCGGTCCTGTGGAAAGCTTGCTGCAAGGAGGGTTCACGGCTGTGCTGCCAACCGGGACAGAAGTGAAAGGACTCGTAATCAAAGACGGCGTGGCGACGGTGGACTTTTCCAAAGAGTTCAAAGCGTATGAGGAAAAGGACGAGAAAAAAATTCTCGACGCTGTGACGCGGGCGTTGACGGAATTTCCCAATGTCAAAACGGTGCAAATCTGGGTGAACGGAACACCGTTGACCGAGATGCCGACAGCAAGTACGCCGATTACGCAGCTGGACCGCAATCATGGGGTGAATCTGGAGCTGGCAGACGGAGCCGTGCCGGGCAACACGTCAGCAGTCACCGTGTACTTCCAGGGACAACTGAATGACACCCGTACGTATTACGTTCCGGTCACGCGACTCGTTCCAGAGACAGCCGACATCGCCAAGGCGACAGTGGAAGAGCTGATCAAGGGGCCGAAGCAAGGCTCGCAGCTATTCAGCTCGCTGCTCAGAACGACCCGCGTACTGGACGTGAAGCAGGAAAAAGACTTGGTCACCGTCAATTTGAGCAGCGATATTCTCAAATACGACGATGGCAAGGAAGCCAGTCCCGAGGCGCTGCAATCCCTTGTGCTTTCCTTGACCGATTCGACCGGAGCCAAGCAGGTGCAGCTTCTCGTCGAGGGCAAACCGCTTGCCAGCGGAGATTTCACCAAGCCGGTATCCCGGCCGTTGCAGCTCAACCCGCTCGCTTTTTAAATCAACCAGCGCAATGCCACGCCCGCCAGTTTTCGAGCGTGGTTTTTTCTTTTGCACGACAGTTCACGGCTATATGCTGCGGGATGGCACTGGCTGGTCGTCAGCCGTTTCAGCCATCTCGGCCGTTCGTGCCGCTCGCCAGATCAGAAGGCCGAGACAAATCGAGCAAGTGGTGACGAACGCCCCAGCGGCAAAACCGACAATCCGCGGATCGGCAAAAGTCAAAATCCAGCCGCCAGCGAGCATGGACAGGCCGAGCAGGACGTTTGAGAGCGTGGCTTCCAGAGCGAAGACCCGGCCCAAATAATCAGGTTTGACGTACTTCATCAGCAAGGTGTTCAGGCTGGCATTCCCCATTCCGCCTGCTACAGTCGAGCAAGCGTAGCAGGCGGCTGTGACAAAAATCGACGGCGACACGCTCGTCAGCAGGACGAAAAATCCTTCGAAAGCGAAGCTGACCGAAGCGATCGCCCGCGTATGCCGCTGGAACTGCTGGGCTACGATCCCGCCAGCGATGAAACCTACCCCGATTGCCCCGTACAAAAGCCCGATGCCCCATTGCCCCGCAGCGAATACTTGATAGGCGTAGACGGAAATCAGCACATTGATCAAGCCGCCGCCAATCGGCCACAGCGCTGTCAGCAACAAAATCACGAGCACAACCGGAGTTGCTTTGATCTGTTGCCAAGCTTTTTTGTAGGAAGCGCTGTCTGTTGCCTGCGATTCCACTTGTCGCTGCTTGGCGGGTGCAGTCGTGCCGTCGGTCGTAGTAGCGACAGTCAACCGCTGCAAAAGGAGAGCGGAGACGAAAAACGACAGCGAATTGAACCAAAAAGCCACTTCGCTCCCCCAGAGCGCGACGAAAAATCCGCCGACAAGCGAGCCGATCGCCATCACAACTCCGAAGACGCTCTGATCAAGGGCGTTGGCGGAAGCAAGCCCGCTTTTGTCCACGATGTCGGGGAGAATAGCCAGGCGGGACGGATTGTAGAGCGAAGAAAACGCGACGAGCAAAAAAGTGCCCGCATACACGAGCCATACGTCGGCATCACTTGCGACGAATAAAAAACAGAGCGCGATGAGTCCGCGAGCGAGATCGCAAACGATCATCACTGATTTGCGGGAAAAACGATCCGCCAAGTATCCGCCCAGCGGCCCGAACAGCAAGTGCGGCAACGTCCGCAGGGCAAGCGTAATTCCGACTGCCAGCGCTTCGCCTGTTATTTGCAAAAGCAGGCTGAGAACCGCGACGCTGTTGAACCAGTCGCCGATTCCGCTGAGCAGATTGGCTGATACGAGCCGCCGCATGTTCGGATTTTTCAACAAGAAAAGAAAGTTCATTTTTCACCATCCTCTAATTAATTAAATATCTAATTAGATGTTATTCTAATTTGAGGCATCTGTTTTTCGCAAGCGCTTTTTCTTGCTTCGCGGGGAAAGAAAGCATCCCGTCGCGCAAGTCATTGGAAAATTGCCAATTGAGGCAAATAGCCCAGAGCGGTTTGGGCAGTGGCAGATCGTTTCGTGCCTCTGGTATAATGAGCGGAGTGTAACAAAGCGATTTAGGAGGAACTTGGAATGAGAGTGGATGGCCGTGCCCATGACCAGTTGCGCCCAGTAACGATTACGCGCAATTACATTAAACACGCAGAAGGATCATGCCTGATCGAAGTCGGAGATACGAAGGTGATTTGTACGGCGACTCTGGAGGATCGGGTACCGCCTTTCATGCGTGGCGGCGGGAAGGGCTGGATCACAGCCGAGTATTCCATGCTTCCCCGAGCGACAGCGACCCGCAACGCGCGTGAGTCTTCCAAAGGAAAAGTCGGAGGACGGACGATGGAAATCCAGCGGCTGATCGGCCGTGCGCTTCGTTCGGTGGTGCATCTCGAAGCGATGGGAGAACGTACAATCTGGCTGGATTGCGACGTGATCCAGGCGGACGGAGGGACGCGCACAGCTTCCATTACGGGAGCGTACGTGGCGATGGTCGATGCCATGCATAAGCTGGTGGAGAACGGCGTATGGAAGCAACTGCCGCTCAACGATTTTCTGGCGGCGACATCCGTCGGCGTGATCGGCGAGGAGACCGTGCTCGATTTGAACTACAAGGAAGACTCGACTGCAACGGTTGACATGAACGTTGTCATGACAGGCAAAGGCAAATTCGTCGAGCTGCAAGGCACAGGCGAGGACGCACCGTTTTCCCCTGAGCAACTGCAAGAGATGATCGCCTTGGCGAAAATCGGGATCGGCAATCTGATTCAAAACCAGAAGCAGGCGCTCTCGGATGTTCCCCTGACATTTGCAGAATCGGTAGCGGAGGAAAGTCATGTCTGATCTGAAAAAAGTCGTGCTTGCGACGCGCAACCAAGGGAAAGTAAAAGAATTTAACCGACTGTTTGCCGAGTACGGCTGGGAAGGAATCAGCCTGGCCGAGTATGAAGGCGTTCCGGAAGTGGTGGAGGACGGAGAGACGTTTGAAGCCAATGCCCTGAAAAAGGCAATCGAAATTTCTACATACTTGAATCTGCCGGCTCTCGGTGACGATTCCGGACTGGAAGTAGACGCGCTGGATGGCCGTCCAGGCGTCTACTCCGCCAGATACGCCGGAGAGGAAGCGACTGACGAACAAAACTGGCGCAAGCTTTTGACCGAGCTTGACAGTGTGCCGATGGAGCAGCGCACGGCGCGTTTTCGCTGCACGCTGGCGCTGGTGATTCCGGGCGAAGAGCCGATCATCGCGACAGGTGCCTGCGAAGGCATGATCGCGCGCGAGCCAAAAGGCGCAAACGGTTTTGGCTACGATCCGGTCTTCTACATCCCTGAGCTGAACAAACAGATGGCAGAGCTTTTGCCGGAAGAAAAAAATCAGATCAGCCACCGGGCGAAAGCGATGCAGAAGCTTTTGGAGCTGCTGAAATAACGGGCCGTACAGCCTGACAGAAAGACAACACGGGAGAGTGAGTGCGATGGGAATCCTCGTCGTAAGTGACAGCCACGGCCTGGTCAGAGAAGTCGCTCAGGTGGTCAAGAGACACCCTGTCGACAAAATTTTGCACTGCGGCGATTTTTGTGTCGATCACAAGCGTGAGCCGTTCGCCGGGATGACTTTGGTGAGAGGAAACTGCGATGCGACATCAGAGGTTCCGACCGAGCAACAGACCAAATGGCGCGATCTCCACATCCTGCAAACCCACGGACACCTGTTCGGAGTAAAAAGCTCGCTGCTTCGCCTGCACTACCGGGCAGAGGAAGTCGGTGCGAATGTAGTCGTTTTCGGTCATTCGCACGTCCCGGCCTGTGGCGTGGAACGGGATATTTTGTTTGTAAATCCTGGCAGCCTTCAGATGCCCCGCGGCTTCGCTGTGCCGACCTATGCGATCATCGAGGAGACAGGAGTCACCCCGCAAACGGTCCAGGTGGCAGTTGCGTTTTACGACTATCAGGGCAATCCGGTAAGGGAGCTGGGAGGAAGCTATTCGATTCGGCGCTGAAGCGAGTGGCTTCTTGTAAAATAAAAGATTTATGCTATACTAGAATGGTTATAATGGCTAGAATATTATCATCCGAGCCTGCGAAGATACCATGGCGCGGCTGGCGATGTTCTGTTGATTCGATTTAGGAGGGGAAGTTTACGTGGCAGCAAATTGGGAAAAGGTAGAGAATAACCAGGGAGTCCTGACGGTTGAAGTAGATGCTTCGCAAGTAGACGCAGCATTGGATCAAGCGTTTAAAAAAGTTGTGCAAAAGGTTCAAGTTCCAGGATTCCGCAAAGGAAAAGTACCTCGCAAAATGTTCGAATCCCGTTTTGGTGTAGAATCTCTGTACCAAGACGCACTCGATATTCTGCTTCCAACCGCTTACGGACAGGCTGTTCGTGAAGCTGGCATCGAGCCGGTAGATCGTCCAGAAGTAGACGTTGAGCAAATGGAAAAAGGGAAAAACCTGATCTTCAAAGCTACGGTAACCGTTAAGCCTGAAGTGAAACTCGGCGACTACAAAGGTCTGGCTATCGAAGAAAAAGACTTCGCAGTGACTGACGAGAGCGTGGATGCTGAACTGAAGCGCATGCAAGAGCGTCACGCTGAGCTGGTATCCGTAGAAGAAGGCGCTGCACAAGAAGGCGACATCGCGGTTATCGATTTCGAAGGCTTCCAAGACGGTGTTGCATTCGAAGGCGGAAAAGCAGAAGACTACTCTCTGGAACTGGGTTCCGGCACTTTCATCGCTGGTTTCGAAGAGCAACTCGTAGGTCTTGCAATCGGCGAAGAAAAAGAAATCAAGGTTACCTTCCCAGAAGAGTACCACTCTCCTAACCTCGCTGGTAAAGAAGCGGTATTCCAAGTGAAATTGAACAGCCTGAAGCGCAAAAACCTGCCAGTTCTGGACGACGAGTTCGCAAAAGACGTGAGCGAGTTCGACACACTGGAAGAGCTGAAAGCTGACACCAAGAAAAAGCTCGAAGAAAAATCCGCGCAAGAAAAAGAACAGTATGTTCGTGAACAACTGGTTCTGAAAGCTGCGGAAAACGCGGAAATCGATTTGCCAGCAGTAATGGTTGAGCATGAGCTGGACCAAATGGTGAACGAGTTTGGCCAACGCCTCCAATACCAAGGAATGACTCTGGAGCTGTACTACCAGTTCTCCGGTATGGATGAAAGCCAACTGCGCGACCAACTGCGTGCAGACGCTACTTCCCGCGTTCGCACATCCTTGACTTTGGAAGCAATCGGCAAAGCGGAAAAAATCGAAGTGACAGAAGAAGATGTAACAGAAGAGCTGAACAAGCTGGCTGGCGTATACGGCCGTCCTGCTGACGAGCTGCGCAAAATCTTCACTGCTCAAGACAACCTCTTGGCACTGTACCGCGACGTTCAAATTCGCAAAACGGTTGATTTCCTGGTTGCAGAAAGCAAAGTAAGCGCATAAGCTTAGGAAGACGCATGATTGGTTAGTGGTCAGGCTCTCTTGACCACTGGCTGTACCAACCACAAGGCACGATGCACTCGTGCCTTGTTTTTCCACCATCGACTTTTTGGTAAAATCCTTCTCACTTAAAGGGCCATCCCTTTTACCGCAAAGGAGGAAAGATACATAATGCTGATCCCTATGGTCATCGAGCAAACCAGCAGAGGCGAGCGTTCCTACGATATTTACTCGCGCCTCTTGAAAGACCGGATTATTCTGCTCGGCACCGAGATTGACGACGAGGTAGCCAATCTGGTGGTCGCGCAACTGCTCTTTTTGCAGGCAGAAGATCCGGACAAAGACATTTCGCTATACATAAACTCTCCAGGCGGTTCTGTTACAGCAGGTATGGCTATCTATGACACCATGCAGTACATCAAGCCGGATGTGTCCACGATTTGCGTGGGCATGGCTGCCAGCATGGGAGCATTTCTCCTGGCTGCTGGCGCAAAAGGCAAGCGCTTTGCTTTGCCAAACAGCGAAGTGATGATCCATCAGCCGCTCGGCGGCGTGCGCGGACAGGCAGAAGACATTCGCATTCATGCCGAATGGATTTTGAAAACGAAGCGCCAGCTGAACCAGATTTTGTCTGAGCGTACAGGCCAGCCGTACGAACGTGTTGAGCTTGATACGGATCGCGACAACTTCATGAGTGCAGAAGAAGCCAAGGCTTACGGATTGATTGACACGATTATCGAACGCAAAAACTGACCCGTTGTGAGGTGAAGCGCATGTTTAAGTTTAACGACGACAAAGGCCAACTGAAGTGCTCCTTCTGCGGCAAGTCCCAGGAACAGGTGCGCAAGCTGGTAGCCGGTCCTGGCGTTTACATTTGTGACGAGTGTATCGAACTGTGCAACGAAATTGTGCAGGAAGAGCTGGGCACGGAAGAAGAAATTGACATGAAGGAAATTCCAAAGCCTGTGGAAATCCGCAAAATCCTGGACGACTATGTCATCGGTCAGGACCTGGCGAAGAAATCTTTGTCGGTAGCGGTGTACAACCACTACAAGCGGATTAATTCCGGAGCGAAGATCGAAGATGTGGAGCTGCAAAAATCCAACATTTTGCTGATCGGACCTACAGGTAGCGGGAAAACGTTGCTCGCCCAAACGCTGGCGCGTATCTTGAACGTGCCGTTTGCGATCGCAGATGCCACCTCGCTGACTGAGGCTGGTTATGTGGGCGAAGACGTGGAAAACATTTTGCTCAAACTGATCCAGGCTGCTGACTACGATGTAGAAAAAGCCGAAAAAGGCATCATCTACATCGATGAGATCGATAAAGTTGCGCGCAAATCGGAAAACCCTTCGATCACACGCGATGTTTCCGGTGAAGGTGTGCAGCAGGCTCTCCTGAAAATTTTGGAGGGAACTGTTGCCAGCGTGCCACCGCAAGGCGGACGCAAGCATCCTCATCAAGAATTTATCCAGATCGACACGTCGAACATCCTGTTCATCTGTGGCGGTGCTTTCGATGGCGTAGAGCAAATCATCAAGCGCCGTTTGGGTAAAAAAGTGATTGGCTTCGGCGCTGATTTTGGCGATGGAGTCAAAGGCGATCTGAAAGCAGGCGAGTACCTGAAGTACATCCTGCCGGAAGACTTGCTGAAATTCGGTCTGATTCCGGAGTTCGTCGGCCGTTTGCCAGTTCTGGCGACATTGGAGCCTTTGGACGAGGAAACATTGGTGCGCATCCTGACAGAACCGAAAAACTCCCTGGTGAAGCAGTATCAAAAACTGCTCAGCCTGGACGGTGTTGAACTGGAGTTCGACGCTGGCGCCCTCTTGCAAATTGCCAAAGAGGCAATCAAGCGCAATACAGGGGCTCGCGGACTGCGTGCGATCATCGAGCAAATCATGCTCGATATGATGTATGAGCTGCCTTCCCGTGAAGACGTGACCAAATGCGTCATCACAGAAGAAACGGTGCGCGACAAAGTGAAGCCGCGTCTCATGACCAAAGAAGGTCAAGAGCTGCACGGCGAAACGGCATAAAGACGCTTCAAGCAAAACCATCCCGTTTTTCGGGGTGGTTTTTTTCCATATTCATCCTGTGCGCTTTGCGGGTTTATGGTTTACGTATACGGATGCGGGGCAATACTACTTGATATCGCTGAAGAGATTTTACATATGCGTAAATAAGCTGCATGGACGCATGGGAGGGACTGCATATGGACTATACCACACTGGTCATTGCTGTCATTGAAGTGGTCGTTGGGATTGTCATCGGCACCTACTTCTGGAATTTGCTGCGAGCGCAGAGAAACACGAAAACTTCCACGGAAAAAGAATCGCGAAAAGATCTGGACTCGATTCGCAAAATGAGAATGATTGCATTGACGGAGCCTTTGTCGGAAAAAACACGTCCGGCTACTTTGGAAGAAATCGTCGGCCAAGAAGACGGACTGCGCGCTTTACGAGCCGCGCTGTGCGGGCCGAATCCGCAGCACGTCATCATTTACGGTCCGCCGGGAGTGGGCAAAACGGCTGCTGCCCGGGTCGTGCTGGAAGAAGCGAAGAAAAACCAACTGTCGCCTTTTAATGCAGACGCCAAGTTTATCGAGATTGACGCCACGATCGCCCGGTTTGACGAGCGCGGCATCGCCGACCCGCTCATCGGCTCTGTTCACGATCCGATTTACCAGGGGGCAGGTTCGCTCGGGCAGGCGGGTATCCCGCAACCGAAGCCGGGTGCTGTCACGAAAGCACATGGCGGGATGCTGTTCCTTGACGAGATCGGGGAGTTGCATCCTGTACAGATGAACAAACTGTTAAAAGTGCTCGAAGACCGCAAAGTCATGCTGGAAAGCGCTTATTACAGCGAGGAAAACAACCAGATTCCTTCGCATATTCATGATGTATTCAAGTATGGACTGCCAGCGGATTTCCGCTTGGTCGGGGCAACGACGCGGCTGCCGGATGAATTGCCAGCGGCTTTGCGCTCCCGTTGCCTGGAAATTTTCTTTCGCCCGTTGAAAGGGGCGGAAATCGGCAGCATCGTGCGCACAGCCGTTCCGAAAATGCATATGAACATTGATGAGGATGCGGTGTCCGTCATCGAGCGGTATGCCACCAACGGCCGCGAAGCGATCAATACATTGCAAATCGCCGCCGGAATTGCCTTGACCGAGGAACGCAAAAACATCATCGCGCAAGATGTGGAGTGGGTCGTGCACAGCAGCCAGAAGTCGCCGCGCCCTGAAAAACAGGTGCATGATACGCCACAAGTCGGTCTGGTGAACGGGCTTGCCGTTTACGGGCCGAACATGGGCAGCGTCATGGAGCTGGAAGTGACCGCTACGCCTGCTGCTGTGCCCGGACAAGGCCGGATGGCCATGACAGGGATGGCAGAGGAAGAGGAGATGGGCAGCCGCAGTCGCACCATCCGCAGGAAGTCGATGGCAAAAGGTTCGATTGAAAACGTCCTGACCGTCCTCAGCCGCATGGGTGTTCGCCCGTACGATTACGATCTGCACATCAATTTTCCGGGCGGTGTTCCGGTCGACGGGCCATCAGCGGGAATTACCATCGCGACCGCCATTTACTCCGCGATCACGGAAGTGCCGGTCGACAATTTGCTCGCCATGACTGGAGAGGTAAGCATTCACGGCAAAGTGAAGCCTGTCGGCGGAGTCGTCGCCAAAGTAGAGGCAGCCAAACAAGCGGGAGCCACACGCGTGTTGATCCCCGAGGAAAATTGGCAGAGCATTTTTGCCGACATGAAAGGCATTGAGGTCATTCCTGTCTCAACGGTGTCGCAAGTCATTGAACTGGCTGTGCCGCAAGTCATTGAACTGGCTGTGCCGCAAGTCGCTGTACAGGAGGAAGAAGCGCCTGGCTTTACGCTCCAGCTTCCGGCGGAGGATCTGGCTTCCTCGCCTATGACCCTGTAGCAGTCGCGTGCGCCCGCAGATTAGACATCGGATTGTGTTTGCGCTACAATGGTAAAAAGCTTCTGCTTGCAAAGAGCCCGGGGCCCTACCCGGCCTGTTACGGGCTCCCCAAATGGCGGGAAGATCAGTTTTTCTCGCGCTTGCTTTTGGGGTGATTCGGATATGCCGGGTGGGCAAAAAACGGCTTTGGGAGCCGTTTTTGTCTGTTATCAGGCTCTTGGTAAGAGGGATAGATCAACAAGGAGAGGTGCATCCGCTTGGGCGAACGTTCCGGTAAACGAGAATTACCGCTTCTCCCGTTGCGAGGATTGCTTGTGTATCCGACCATGGTACTCCACCTGGACGTTGGACGGGAAAAGTCCATCCGCGCGCTGGAGCAAGCCATGGTGGACGACAACAAGATTTTGCTTGCAACACAGGAAGAAGTCCACATAGAGGAGCCAGATGCAGAGCAAATCTACAGCATCGGTACCGTTGCGCGTGTCAAACAAATGCTGAAGCTGCCAAACGGCACAATCCGTGTATTGGTGGAAGGGCTGCAACGCGCGAAGATTGAGGAATATCTTCAACAGGAAGATTATTTCGTCGTGTCTATTACATACTTGCAAGAAGAAAAAACGGAGGAAAACGAAGTAGAAGCCTTGATGCGCTCGCTGTTGAACCATTTCGAGCAATACATCAAGCTTTCCAAAAAGGTTTCTCCCGAGACGCTGACATCCGTGACAGACATTGAAGAGCCAGGCCGACTGGCTGACGTGATTGCTTCCCATTTGCCGCTGAAAATGAAGGACAAACAGGAAATTTTGGAGACGGTCAACATCAAGGAGCGGCTCGAAATTTTGCTGGATATCCTGAACAACGAGCGCGAGGTTCTGGAGCTGGAGCGCAAGATCGGCAACCGGGTGAAAAAGCAGATGGAGCGCACGCAAAAGGAATACTACTTGCGTGAGCAAATGAAAGCGATCCAGAAAGAACTGGGCGACAAGGACGGCCGTCAGGGAGAAGTGGATGAGCTGCGCTCGCAGTTGGAGAAGTCCGACGCTCCCGAGCGAATCAAGACCAAAATCGAAAAAGAGCTGGAGCGCCTGGAAAAAATGCCGGCAACTTCCGCAGAAGGCTCTGTCATTCGCACGTATATCGACACCCTTTTGGCGCTGCCATGGACGAAAACGACCGAGGACAATTTGGATATCCATCACGCGCAGGAAGTTCTGGACGAGGATCACTACGGACTGGAAAAGCCGAAAGAACGCGTGCTGGAGTATTTGGCTGTGCAAAAGCTGGTCAATTCCATGCGCGGG
Organism: Brevibacillus sp.; assembly: GCF_003521185.1. Lineage (NCBI taxonomy): Bacteria > Bacillati > Bacillota > Bacilli > Caryophanales > Paenibacillaceae > Brevibacillus > Brevibacillus sp. The sequence goes on along the minus strand of NZ_DOTK01000029.1, from coordinate 64,380 downwards.
CCGATTCTCTGTCTGGTTGGACCTCCGGGGGTAGGGAAAACTTCCCTCGCCCGTTCGATCGCACGCGCACTGGAGCGCAACTTCGTGCGGATTTCGCTCGGAGGCGTGCGCGATGAAGCGGAAATTCGCGGTCATCGCCGCACGTATGTAGGTGCTCTGCCAGGGCGAATCATCCAGGGAATGAAGCAGGCTGGCACGATCAATCCGGTCTTTTTGCTCGATGAGATCGACAAGCTGGCATCCGATTTCCGCGGAGATCCTGCTTCCGCGCTTCTCGAAGTGCTGGACCCGAACCAGAACGACAAGTTCAGCGACCACTATATTGAAGAGACGTACGATCTGACGAATGTCATGTTCATCACGACGGCGAACAGTCTCGATACGATTCCGCGTCCGCTTCTCGACCGGATGGAGGTCATCTCGATCTCCGGCTACACCGAGCTGGAAAAGCTCAACATCATGCGCGGGTACTTGCTGCCCAAACAGATGGAGGAGCACGGTCTTGGCAAGGATAAGCTGCAAGTGCACGAAGATGCCATGCTGAAGCTCATCCGCCTGTATACGCGTGAAGCAGGCGTGCGCAACTTGAACCGGGAATCCGCCAATGTATGCCGCAAAGCAGCGAAGCTGATCGTCAGCGGAGAAAAGAAGCGTGTCGTGGTCACGGCCAAAACATTGGAGACGCTGCTCGGAAAACCGCGCTTCCGCTACGGATTGGCAGAGCAAAAAGACCAGATCGGCTCCGTAACAGGTCTTGCCTGGACACAGGCAGGCGGGGATACGTTGAACGTAGAGGTCAGCATTTTGCCTGGAAAAGGCAAGCTCACCCTGACCGGAAAACTCGGCGATGTGATGAAGGAATCGGCGCAGGCTGCGTTCAGCTACATTCGCTCGCGCGCGGACCAGTGGGGAATTGATCCGGCCTTCCATGAGAAGAACGACATTCACATTCACGTTCCAGAAGGCGCGATTCCGAAAGACGGTCCGTCCGCAGGGATTACGATGGCGACCGCGCTTGTCTCGGCTCTAACCCAGGTTCCTGTGAAAAAAGAAGTGGGCATGACCGGGGAAATCACGCTCCGCGGCAAAGTGCTGCCGATTGGCGGCCTGAAAGAAAAGTGCATGTCAGCCCATCGCGCTGGCTTGACGACGATTATTTTGCCAAAAGACAACGAGAAAGACATTGAAGATATTCCGGAGAGCGTGCGAAAAGAACTGACTTTTTATCCGGTCGAGCACCTGGATGAAGTATTGCGCCACGCTCTGACCAAACAGCCGACAGCAGGTGACAAAGCATGAAAGTAACATCATCCGAGTTCGTCATCAGCGCTGTCGGACCGAAACAATACCCGGAGGACGGCCTGCACGAGATTGCGCTGGTAGGCCGCTCCAACGTGGGCAAGTCTTCCTTGCTCAACAAAATGATGAACCGCAAAGGGCTTGCCCGCATCAGCTCGCGGCCCGGCAAGACCCAGACGCTGAACTACTTCCGCGTCAATCAGATGCTCTATTTCGTCGATTTCCCCGGCTACGGCTACGCCAAGGTCGCGAAGACGATCAAGGAACAATGGGGAAAAATGATCGAAGGCTACCTGAAAAACCGCGAACAGCTGCGGTTTGTCATCCAGCTGGTTGACATTCGCCACGCACCGTCCAAGGACGACGTGGCGATGTACGACTGGTGCAAACAGATCGGCATTCCTACAGTGATCGTGGCGACCAAGGGCGACAAAATTGCCCGTGGACGCTGGCTGCAACATACAAAAATCATTCGTCAGACTTTGAACATGCGTGGCGGCGATACGATCATCGTGTTTTCTTCGGAAACAGGACAAGGCAAAGATGAGCTGTGGGGAGAAATCATGCGCCGTCTGCGCGAAAGCAACGAGTCTGCACAGGAAGCGGGAGCAGCAGCTTCGGTTCCGGCAGCGACCTCAAGCGAGTCAGAGTAAGGGAAGAGAAAAAGTCCAAGACCCAATCCGCAACTGGGAAGGGGAGGCATTCTTGTGAGCAAACTGGCTTGCTTTGCCGTACGCGGTGTGATCGAAGGCTTCTACGGAACGCCCTGGACGCATGCAGAGCGGCTGGACATGATTGATTTTTTGCATCGGCACGATTACAATGCCTATTTCTACTCGCCAAAAGACGATCTGTTTTTGCGGGAGCGCTGGATGGAGCCGCACCCGACAGAAGCGATGCGTCAGCTGGACGAACTGATTGACAGCACAAGGCAGCGCCAGATGCAGTTCGTCTACTGTTTAAGCCCCGGCCTTAGCATGGAATATGCGAATCCGGCCCATATCAAGCAGCTTGTTCAAAAATATCGGACGATGTACGACAAAGGCGTCCGGTATTTTTCCTTGTTGTTTGACGACATTCCCATGCACTTGCTGCATGAGCAAGACATTGCGCAGTTCGCTCACCTGGCAGACGCTCACGTGCAAACGGCCAGCCGGGTATGGGAGATGATGCAAGGATGGGGCGAGCCGGTCAGGCTGTTTGTGTGTCCAACCCAGTACAACGGGATTGGCAAAGAGCCATATATCCAGCATCTCGGCCAGCATTTGTCCGAAGAGATGGATTTGTTCTGGACGGGACGCTTCGTTTGTTCTCCGTACTTGACAGATGGGGATGCTGTACGCTTTGCCGAGTACACGCGCCACAAGCCGTTTTACTGGGACAACTACCCGGTGAACGATCTGGCTATGGCAAACGAGTTGCACATTGGCCCTTTGCGCCATCGCGACCCTGACTTGTGGCAACACGCTTCGGGTTATGTGGCGAATGCGATGTCGCTGCCGGAGTGTTCCAAGATTCCGTTGATGACGACGGCTGCGTATTTGCGCGATCCGTACGGCTACGATCCGCACATCGCCTGGAAACAGGCGGTGGCAGAAGTAGCGGGTGATGCCGATGCCGATGCTTTTTTCGCGTTTGCCGATAATGTGCAAAGCTCGTTTTTGTGTGAAGTCGAGTCGCCGCGTCTGCTCGAAGCGTTTCTGTCCTTTCGCTTTCAGTTTTTGCAGGGGGATCGGAACAAAGCAGTCTCTGAGCTGAACTTGCTTTTCCGCGAGATGGAGCAGACCGCCCACCAGCTGCTGGGAGGAATGAGCAACTACAAGCTCGCGAAGGAAGCGCGGCCGTGGATTGAAAAATACCGCCATTGGGCAAAAGTGGGGCAATCGGCTGTCGCCTTGATTGACCACGGAACGAGCGGCCGAGTGCCGCATGCGGCTTTCCACCTGATGCGGCTGCGGCAGTGGCTCAAGCGGACGGAGCGATTGCCGCAAAAGGTGTGCGGGCAAGTCATGCAGCTGTTTGTCGATGCCATTTTGCAGGAAGTGAAAAAAAGCTCCTGACGCGCGATCCAGGCGTGTCGGAGCTTGTTGGCCGCAAGCGGTCAGAGCCAATTTCATGGAAAAAGGTTCCTTTTCCAGCGGGGAGAAGGAACCTTTTTTCTGTCATTTTTGCCACTCAGTCAGGCCGATTCGCGGCCTGCTTTTGTTTTGTCTTTTCGCTCGCGAGCTTGCTGGAGCCATTGGGCGATCGGCAGCTCTGCCAGGATCATTCCGGTAAAAATCATCAAGCAGCCAGTCAGCTGGCGTCCGTTCAATACTTCATGAATGAAGATGTACGAAGTAAGGGCGGCAAACACAGGCTCAAGGGCGAAAATGAGTGCCACTCGCGTCGAGCTGGTTTGCTTTTGCAAAGCCGTCTGGGCCAAAAAGGCAAGCGCGGTCGCAAAGATCGACGTGACGATCAGGCCCATTGCCACTTCGGGGATGAACAAGATCGCCGGATCAAACGCACGGCTCCAGTCTTCGAAGAAAAAAGCGTAGAGCCAGCTCATGACCGCGACGGTGCCCAGTTGAACGATGGCGAGCGGCAAGGCCGAGAAGTGTGGCGCGTACTTTCCGGTAAAAACGATCTGCATGGCGAAGCAAATCGCACAGCCGAACACGAGCGCATCACCCAGGTTGAACGAAAACTCCTGATTTTGGGTCAGCAAATACAAGCCTGCTGCTGCGAGAATCACGCCAATGACGGCGACAACCTTGATTCTGTCGCGCAAAAGCAAAAAAGAGAACAGCGGCACGAGCACGACAGACAAGCCTGTAATAAATCCGGCTTTGGAAGGCGTCGTGTAAAGCAGGCCGACTGTTTGCAGAGCGTAGCCAAGACAGAGCCAGAAGCCGAGAATGATGCCAGCGCGAATGATCGGACCGCGGAACTCGGTAAGCTGGCGACGATTGCGAATCAATAGAATGACGAGCAAAAACAGAGCGGCTACTGTGAAGCGCACAGCATTGAACGTGTTGGGGGGCAGTGAGGCGATCGCCTGCTGTACGATTAAAAATGTGGTTCCCCAGACCAAAGCGATAAGAAGCAGCGTTATGTCTGCCATCCATGGTTTTCTCAATGCTTCTTTTCTCTCCTCCCGGCTTGTTTACGAAATTTTATATTTATAGACGTATAGCCAGCATCATACGGTATCGGCAATGGGATTTCAAGCGGATTTATGCGCCATTTGTCGCTTTTTGCCGCGGTTTGCACCCTAGCGATTCGACTCTATGAGCGCCCAAAAGTGCGTTCAGTTAATAAACTTTTCACAATTACTCATGTCCGTTTACGGGCATAATGTTATAATAATAGTGCATTTTACATATGGCGTATGCAAGTATGTCATTCTGGGAGGACATTATGGATATTCTTTTGCTGGGCTTAAATTATAAAACGGCACCTGTCGAAGTTCGCGAAAAGTTTACATTCAGCGATGATGGGACTGTGCGCGCTCTTCATCTTCTCTCCCAGACGAAGAGTATTGCAGAATGTGTCATCTTGGGGACATGCAACCGTACGGAAATTTACGTCGTTTGCGATCAGGCGAATATCGGCCGGGACTATTCGCGTCGTTTTTTGGCGGAATGGTTCGGTGTGGAAAAAGAACGATTCAAGGATCACCTCTATATAAAAGAGAACGAACAGGCAATCGACCATCTGTTTAGAGTGTCTGCTGGTCTTGATTCGATGGTGATGGGAGAGACGCAAATTCTCGGTCAGGTGCGCGATGCCTTTTTGATGGCGCAAGAGCTGAAAACGACGGGAACCGTGTTCAACACGCTGTTCAAGCAAGCGATTACGTTCGCGAAGCGTGCCCATACGGAGACGGCTATCGGACAAAACGCCGTTTCGGTCAGCTATGCGGCGGTTGAACTGGGCAAAAAAATATTCGGCTCTTTCGCCGGGAAGTCCGTCCTGATTGTCGGAGCGGGCAAAATGAGCGAGCTGACTGCCAAACATTTGCACGCCAACGGTTCCGAACGCGTCACGGTAGCAAACCGCACGCTGGAGAGAGCGCAGCTTTTGGCGGAAAAATTCAAAGGGGATTCCTGTACGATGGAGCAGTTGCCTGAGGCGCTGCTCACCGCAGACATCGTCATCAGCTCGACGGGAGCGACCGGGTACGTCCTCGGCAAGCAAGATTTGGCGCCGATCATGAAGCAGCGGAAGCACCGCCCGCTGTTCATGGTGGATATTGCGGTTCCCCGTGACCTGAACCCTGATCTGCACGATCTGGATAACGTCTTTTTGTACGATATCGATGATCTGGAAGGCATCGTCGCAAGCAACGTCGCAGAGCGCTCGCGGGAAGCGGAGCGACTGGAGGCTATGATCGAAGAGGAAATCATGGCGTTTACCGCCTGGTACCAGACGCTCGGAGTAGCGCCGCTGATCGCTGCGCTGCGTGAAAAAACGCTCACCATTCAAGGCGAAGCGATGCGCAAGATTGAAAACAAGCTGCCAAACTTGACGGAGCGCGAGATGCACATCATCCGCAAGACGACAAAAGGGATCGTCAATCAACTGATGCATGATCCGGTTGTCCGTCTGAAGGAGATGGCAGCTACCAAATCCGGAGAAGAAGTGCTGGACATTTTCACCAAGATGTTTGCTCTGGAAGAAATCCTGGAACGCAAAGAGCAGGAGGCGATCTGGGCAGACGATAAAACAAAACAACCAGCAGCTCGTGAAAAGGTATTGGCTTCCCGCCTGCCGGACTAACAACCTTCTTTGCAAAAACGATACTGCCATCGATAGAAACCGATAGGGAAAGAGGGGAGAGAGTGCATGGCCGAGGTGAGATGGATCTACGACCTGACGATCTTTCTCTACGCTGCAAGTGTTCTCTTCTATTTTAACGACTTCTTGCAAAGCAACCGGAAAGTCAATCGTTTGGCTTTCGGGTTGCTTATTGTCGTTTGGGCCTTGCAAACCGCTTTTTTTGTGTCGCAAACGGTGATGAAAGCTTATTTTCCTGTCATTACACTGTTTGAGACGCTGTTTTTTTACTCATGGGTGCTGGTAAGTCTGTCACTTGCCATTCACTATTTTTTTCGCATTGATTTACTGGTTTTTTTTACAAATATCATCGGATTTGTCGTCCTGGTCATGTCGATGTTTTTGCCAGAGACGCCCATCGTCGCTGTATCCAGTGTGCTGACCTCTGAGCTTCTGTTGACACATGTGACGCTGGCGATGTTCAGCTACGGAGCTTTCTCTCTGTCGATGATCTTTTCAGCGATGTACCTGTTGCAGCATAAGATGCTCAAGGAGCGCCGCTGGACTCCGCTTTTGCGCAGATTGCCCAGTCTCGATCAATTGGAGGGCTACGCTTACCGGATGAATATGCTCGGTGTGCCGATGCTGCTGCTCTCGATTGTGCTGGGGATCATTTGGGGAAAAATGGTACTGCCGGAGAAATTTTTGCTGGATTCCAAAGTCGTGCTCTCTTTGCTCGTCTTGGCCAGCTATTCGTTCTGGCTGTACAAGCGATTTCGCGATACGATGCAAATGCGCAGGATGGCGCAATGGAACGTCTTGGCGTTTTTGCTTTTGCTCATCAATTTCTTAGGAATCACGACATCTACATTTCACAGCTGGTGGTAGCGGCTGTTCATCAAGGAGGCTGTCATGGGAAAATGGAAAGTGGGTACGCGGCGCAGCAAGCTGGCGCTCACCCAGACGAAGTGGGTTGTAGCGAAACTGCAGGAAATCGCGCCGGAAGCTGATTTTGAACTGCATGAGATTGTGACAAAAGGCGACCGGATTCTCGATGTTACTCTGTCCAAGGTGGGCGGAAAAGGCTTGTTCGTCAAAGAAATCGAACAGTCTTTGTACGACAAGGAAACGGATTTGGCGGTGCACAGCTTGAAGGACATGCCAGCCGAATTGCCGGAAGGACTCGTGATCGGGGCGATTCCGAAGCGCGTTGACCCGCGGGACGTCCTGCTTTCCCTGGATGGAAAAACGCTTGATGAGCTGCGGGAGGGGGCGCTGGTCGGAACCAGCAGTCTGCGCCGCAGTGCGCAAATTCTCGCGCATCGCCCGGACATTCAGATCGAGTCGCTGCGTGGAAACATTGATACGCGCATCCGTAAGCTGGAAGAAGGCAACTTCGATGCGATCATTTTGGCGGCAGCGGGTCTGGAACGCGTCCAGTATGCGGGAAACATTTCGCAATATTTGCCCGTGGAAATCAGCCTGCCAGCTGTCGGACAGGGTGCGCTCGCCATCGAATGCCGCGCAGATGATGAAGAGACGCTGGCCCTGTTGAAACAGCTTGATGATGAGCCTACGCGTCTGGCTGTTACAGCCGAGCGCAGCTTCCTGCACAAGCTGCAAGGCGGCTGTCAAGTTCCGATCGGGGCGTATGCGACCGTGGATGAGGCGAAGCAGATCACTTTGACAGGCATGGTCGGCTCGCCGGATGGAAAACAGCTGTTCAAAAACACGGCGACAGGCACGGATGCGCTGGCGCTCGGCGTTCAGGTGGCGGAAGCGCTGCTCGCGCAAGGAGCGGGCGAGGTGCTCGCACAAGTTTTGCGGGAGAACCAGGAATGACAGCCGTCGGATCGCGCGGGCCGCTGACAGGCAAGCAGATCATGGTGACGCGCGCCAAAAGCCAGGTTCAGGAACTGGTGGACAAAATCGAACATTTGGGCGGAGAGGCTTATGCCTTTCCGCTTCTGAAAATGATCCCGCCTGCGGACAATGCGAGGCTGGATGAAGCCATCGCCGAGTTGTCCAGCTATGAGTGGGTCATTTTTACGAGTGTCAATGGCGTGCGTTTTTTTCTGGATCGGATGCAGCAGCTGGAAGTCGGTCTTCAAGCATTCGCAGGGAGGATTGCCGCAGTCGGTCCCAAGACGGCTCAGGCTCTGACCAGCCACGGTCTTGAGGTTGCCGTGATCCCTTCCGACTACGTAGCCGAGGGATTGCTCGCCAGTTTGCACGAACAGCTTCGTCCTGGCCAGCGTGTTTTGCTGCCGCGAGCGGACATTGCCCGCAAAGCGCTGCCAGCCGAATTGCAAGAACGAGGGCTTGCGGTGACAGAGGTGGACGTTTATCATACGGTCATCGACGCATCGCTTGCGCCGGAAGCGGCAAAAGAGTTGCAGCAAGGCCGCATTGATGTCATCTTGTTTACCAGCTCGTCTACCGTGACTCACTTCATCCAGGCGATGTCGCCTTATGCGACCCCAGGCTGGCTCGATCAGGTGCGGATCGCCTGCATCGGTCCGATCACAGCTGATACAGCCAGACAGAACGGGCTTGTTGTCGATGTGGTCGCGAGCGAGTACACGGTGGATGGACTGTTAGAAGCTTTACTAGAGAATCTGGGAGGGAATTGACATGGCACTTACATTTGACCGTCATCGCCGTCTGCGCCAAAGCGCGGCTATGCGCAATCTGGTACGAGAAAATCACATTCACCTGGAAGATCTGATTTATCCTTTGTTTGTCGTGGAAGGAACCGGCATCAAAAATGAAATTGCTTCGATGCCAGGCGTGTACCAGTTCTCTCTGGATGTTTTGGCGGAAGAAATGAAAGAGATTGTGGCGCTGGGAATCCAGTCCGTGCTGATGTTCGGGGTGCCGGAGCACAAAGACGCTTGCGGGACAGAGGCGTACAACGACGATGCGGTTACGCAGCAAGCCATCCGTCAGATCAAGGAAGCCCACCCGGAAATGATCGTGATTGCCGATACGTGCCTGTGTGAGTACACGGACCACGGTCATTGCGGCGTCATTCACAATGGCGAAGTCGTCAACGACGAGACGCTTGAGCTTTTGGCAAAAACAGCGGTCTCCCAGGCAAAAGCGGGCGCTGACATCATCGCTCCTTCCAACATGATGGACGGATTTGTCGTTGCGATCCGCGAAGCTTTGGATGAAGCAGGCTTTTCCCATATTCCGATCATGTCCTACGCAGTGAAATACGCTTCCGCCTTCTACGGCCCATTCCGCGATGCCGCTGGTTCGACACCGCAATTCGGCGATCGCAAAAGCTACCAGATGGACGCGGCAAACGCACGGGAAGGACTGCGAGAAGCGGCTTCTGATGTAAAAGAAGGGGCAGACTTTTTGATCGTGAAGCCAGGTCTGGCTTTCATGGACATGGTGCTGCGCCTGCGCGAGAACTTCAACCTGCCGATCGTCGCCTACAACGTGAGTGCCGAATACTCCATGGTCAAAGCGGCAGCCCTCAACGGCTGGATTGATGAAGAGCGCATCGTAATGGAGGCGCTGCTTGGCTTCAAACGGGCTGGCGCAGACTTGATTATTACGTATCATGCCAAAGATGTAGCAAAATGGCTGGCGAGGTGAGCAAAAGATGATGAGAGAAAAATCGACTCAGTTGTTTGCAGAAGCACAGCATTACATACCTGGTGGAGTGAACAGCCCGGTGCGGGCGTTCAAGAGTGTGGGCGGCAATCCTGTCTACATTGAAAAAGGGGAAGGCTCCCGCATTTTTGATGTGGACGGCAACAGCTACATCGACTATATCGGCTCGTGGGGACCGCTGATTCTCGGTCATGCGCATCCGCGCGTGCTGGCGGCGATTACGGAAGTCGCTGCGCTCGGAACCAGCTTCGGTGCTCCGACAGAGCGCGAAACCGAGATGGCGAAGCTCGTATGTGAGCTGGTTCCATCCGTGGAAGTTGTGCGCATGGTCAACTCGGGCACAGAAGCGACGATGAGCGCTCTGCGTCTCGCCCGCGGCTACACGAAGCGCAACAAAATCATGAAGTTCGAAGGCTGTTACCACGGCCATGCCGACAGTCTGCTGATCAAAGCCGGTTCTGGCGTAGCGACGCTCGGTTTGCCGGATAGTCCGGGCGTGCCAGAAGGAACCGCTGTGAATACAATCACAGTGCCATACAACGATTTGGACAGCGTCAAGCTCGCTTTCGAGCATTTTGGCGACGATCTGGCTGCGGTCATTGTCGAGCCAATCGGAGGCAACATGGGCGTAGTGCCGCCACAGCCCGGTTTTTTGGAGGGGCTGCGTGAAATCACCAAGCAATACGGCGCGTTGCTCATTTTCGATGAAGTCATGACAGGCTTCCGTGTAGCGCTTGGCGGCGCTCAACAACTGTACGGCATCACGCCTGACCTGACCACGATGGGCAAAGTCATCGGCGGCGGTCTTCCGGTGGGAGCGTACGGCGGCAAACGGGAAATCATGCAGCAGATTGCCCCGGCAGGACCGATCTATCAGGCGGGAACGCTGTCCGGCAACCCGCTGGCGATGGCGGCAGGCTTGACTACCTTGCAAGAGCTGAGCAAGCCAGGTGCTTACGAGTATTTGGAAAAGCTGTCTGCGCGATTGGGTGAGGGACTGGCAGAAAATGCGCGCAAGCTGGGTATCCCGCACACGCTCAACCGGGTTGGCTCCATGGTATGCCTGTTCTTTACCGATACGCCAGTCATCAACTACGAGACGGCGAAAACAGCTGATTTGGACCGCTTCTCGGCTTACTTCAGCTATTTGCTGGAAGAAGGCGTCATGATCCCGCCGTCCCAGTTTGAAGGGATGTTCGTTTCCTTGGCACATACGGAAGAGGACATTGAACGGACGATTGAAGCGAGCTACCGCGCTATGAAAAAGGCGCTGGAAGCTGAATAAACAAGAGAGAGACACCTTCTGCAACTGCGCAGGAGGTGTTTTTTTAGTTTTTTTGTAAAGATCGGCTGGAAGAAGCAGGATATTGCCACAACGGATGAGAATACGAGGGGAGCAAAAAAGAGCGAGGTGGAGTCATGGAAGGAACAATTGTACAGGTGCCAGAAAAACACGTGGTAGGACTCAGCTTTTCCGGCTCGTTTTCCATGTTGATCGAGCACATGCCCAAGCTGTGGGAAACGTTTTTGCAGCGACAAGGGGAGATTCCGCTTATGGTGCAGCCCGACGTGCGCTATGACATCAGTGACGAGAACCAGACGTACCAAATGTATACCGAGTATATCGTGGTAGAGGTAGAAGGCTTTGAAAAAATTCCTCCTGGCATGGTCGGGTTCACGCTGCCAGCCAGAACGTACGCCCGCTTCACCCATGCAGGACCGATGGAGACGGTGCAGGACACGTACCGTCAGTTGTTTGGCTGGCTTGACGCACACGGCCACCAGGTCGATCCGCAAGCTTTGCGCATGGAACGGTACGACCAGCGCTTCATTCCTTCCGTGCATCCCCGGCAAAGAGCGGAGAACACGTACGAAATTTTCATTCCGCTCCGCTAAGCGACAAGGGAACAACACCTCTTTTTGCTTTTTGGCGAGGAGATGTTCCTTTTGATTTCACCATTCTGCACCCAAATTCGTATACTGTTAAAAAACAGGGACGAGGTGTACAGGTGGTGAGATTGAGATGGCGTTATCGGAAGCGCCTGCGTAAACGGTACGGCCGGCTGATCTGGAAGGTCAAAAGCCGCAAAGGACGCAAGGGATACTTCAAATCGACCGTATATCGGCATCATCGCAAAAATTACCGCATTCTCGTAGCAAACGAGTACATCGCCGCGCATTTGGCGAAAAGCCTCGGGGTGCCTGTCGCAAAAGTGATGCAAGCCCATGTGCGCGGGCCAAACGGCCGGATCAAGCGTGGAATTATTTCCATCAAGGGCAAAGGCAGCAAAGTGATCCACTGGAAAAAGGTCAAAAAGAAATGGCTGAAAAAACCGCACAAGCATATCAAAGGCGCCAAAAAGCTGGCGCGGCTCGTCGCTTTTGACGCCTGGATTCTCAACCCGGATCGCTCCAACCGCAACCTGATTCTGCACAAGAAAAAGTCGTGGAAGAAGTACAAATGGTACGGAATCGATCATGGGATTTCCTTGTTTGGTAATCCTACTAAATGGAATCTGCGCCGCGCCAGGAAAAAGTTTTCCTGCAAAAAAGCCTACAAGTTTTGCCTGCATTCCGGCGAAAAGAAAAAACAGCGCATTCCCAAAGGGCTGAAGCGCTTTACCCGCGACAACCGCAAGCAACTGGAAAAAATGGTCAAGAAAATCCAGTCCTTGCCCAAAGGAAAGCTCAAAAAAGCAATTCGCCGAGTACCCAAGGGCTTGTTGACACGGGCAGAAAAACGGTTTATCGAAAAAGTGCTGCTGTGCCGTCGCAAGCATTTGAAAAAGGCATTGAAGCGGATTTCCAAGCATTTCGGGTAGCGTTGGAGTGCTTGACCCATCTAGTAAATGAAGTGGAACAGATGGCCTGGAGGAGGCTGTTTTTTCAAGCGTTGCAGTCAGCGCTGGCAACTGGCAAGCGGGCAGGCTGAACCAATCACCAAGGAGCGATGCACATGCAAAAAGAAATTCAACTGACAAACGGAGTCAAGCTCGCCTATGTAGAGGAGGGCACAGGGGAAGCGGTCGTTCTCTTGCACGGCTTCTGCGGCAGCTCGCGCTACTGGGACAAGCTGATCCCGTTGTTGTCCCGCACTCACCGTGTATTGGCTGTTGATTTGCGGGGACACGGCCACAGCGCTGCTCCGGACGAGCCTTATTCCATGGAACGGTTTGCCGAGGACATCGCGCTTTGGGCGGAAGCAGCAGGGCTTGCGAAATTCCATCTGTTCGGCCATTCGCTCGGCGGCTATGTGACACTCGCTTTTGCTGAAAAGCACGCGGACAAGCTGGCAAGCTTCGGGCTGATTCACTCCACGCCGTTCCCGGATGACGAAGCGGCCAAGGCGAATCGCAACAAAGGAGCCGACAGCATTCGCGAAAACGGGATGGAGCCGTTTATCAAAGCGCTTGTGCCCAAGCTGTTTGCACCTGATCACGTCGCTTCACTCACGCAAGAGGTCCAAACCGCAAAAGACATCGGGTTCGCCACCAGTCCAGTTGGCGCGATTCAAACGCTTTATGCGATGCGAGATCGCCTGGACCGCAATCGCGTTTTGCAAGAGACAGCGCTGCCTGTGCTTTTGGTTGCAGGGGCAAAAGACCAGATCATTCCGGTAGAAAAAACGTTCACTGTGGAACGAAGTCATGTGGTTCATAGGTTGTTGCCTGATGCCGGACACATGGGGATGCTGGAAGCGCCGGAGCAACTGTCAGAAGCCATAGCCGATTTTGTCGGAAAAAACAGCAAATCTGCACCATCAGCCTAGCAAATTTTGCTATAATGGAAGCGTTATCCTATCTTTTTGCATACATAGATGAGAGGGGAATTTCCTATGAAAAAAGCACGTCGCATTACCATGATGGCGTTTGCATCGGTTGTCTTCGCATCGTTGCTGTCGTCCTCCGCACTCGCAGCGCCACTGCATCCTGTCAAACACGTGGACTGGATGGTGAAAAAAGCGATCGTAACAGCAGGCCAAAACGGCGACCTGGCTCTGGATCGTACCGTAACGCTCGCAGAGGCAACCGTTGTATTCTCCAAACTCAAAGGCGCTCAAATCGGTGCGGCAGCAAAAGGCGCGCACTGGGCAACTCCTTACCTGGACTGGGCAAAAGGCCAAGGGGCAGTATCCCAGGACGACTTCAAAAATCCGACGCAAGTGGTCACTTCTGCAAAACTGACGCAAATGGCTGAAAAGCTGGGCTACAAAGTCACTTTCGGAAACAAGGCGAACGTGACGCGCGGAGAGTTTTTCCAGGCGTTGGGTGACGCTGCGACGACACACGTAACCATCGCTCACACAAACGATACGCACGGACACATTCAGGAAGACAAAAGCCAAAAAGAATTTGGCTTCGCTAAAATCGCCACCTTGCTGAAAGAATGGCGTGCGGAAAACAACAACTTCCTTTTGCTGGATGCAGGTGATACGTTCCAAGGAACCGTATTCGTCAACCAGTTCAAGGGCGAATCCGTCGTTCCAATCCTGAACAGCCTCGACTACAATGTGATGGCAGCGGGCAACCACGAGTTTGACTTCGGCTACGAGCACTTGCTGAAACTGCGCGACATGCTGGAACATCCGGTCATTTCCGCGAACGTGTTCAAAGCGGATGGCAAAGAGCTGTTGCTGCCAACCTTCAAGGCTGAAATCGGCGGCAAAAAATTCGCGTTTGTCGGCTTTGTGGCTGAAGACACTCCTGTTTTGACTCACCCTGACAACGTGAAGGGTCTGACCTTCAAGAACCCGGTTGAAGTGGCAAAAGCAGTTGTGCCGCAACTGAAAAAAGAAGTCGATCACGTCATCGTCGTCTCCCATATCGGGGTAGATGTGGACCGCGAAATCGCGAAAAACGTTCCTGGCATCGACCTGATCGTCGGCGGCCACTCCCATACGCCACTGAAAGAGCCTGAGCTGGTCAACGGCACATACATCGTTCAAGACTGGGAATACGGCAAGTCTTTGGGACGCGCTGACCTGTACTACCTGGGCAAAGAGCTGGTTGCATTCAGCGGCGGCTTGAAAGAATACGATGAAACTGTCGTTGCCGATCCGGAAGTTGACAAAATGGTTCAGGAAATTGTGAAGAAAATTGATTCCGTCATGAATGTGGTCATTGCAAAATCCGAGGTTCCGCTGGACGGCGACCGCACGCTTGTACGCGCGAAGGAAACCAACGTAGGTAACCTGATTACCGATATCATGCTGGAGCGCACGAAGTCGATCAAAGGACATGAAGCGGATGTAGCGCTGGCAAACGGCGGCGGTATCCGTACACAGCTTCCGGCTGGAGACATTACAAAGAAAAACCTGTACACGCTGCTCCCATTTGAAAACAACACACTGTCTGTTGTGGAAGTGACGGGAGAAGAGCTGAAGCAGGCGCTGGAAAACGGCGTGAGCCAAGTGGGCACAGGAGCAGGACGCTTCCCGCAAATCAGCGGCATGAGCTTTACTTACAACCCGACAAAACCGGTTGGCGAGCGCGTCCTGGAAGTGAAGGTAGGCGACAAGCCGCTTGACCTGACCAAAACTTACAAAGTAGCGACTATCGACTTCCTGGCAGCTGGCGGCGATGGCTACGAGTCCTTTAAAAAGCCGTTCTTCAACACAGGCTTGTCCATGTACAGCATCGTGGAAGAAGGATTGATGAAGCGCAAAGTGGTCAATCCGAAAGTAGAAGGACGTATTGTCGAAGTAAAATAAAGGTTGTGACGGATCAGACAGGGAAGATGTTCACTTCCCTGTCTTTTCTATCATAAAGTACCTTGCAATATACAGTAGCAATTTGGTAAGCTTTGACATGGGTGATGGACAATGAACGTACAGTTTAAAAAAGGTGTCCTGGAGCTGTGTGTTCTCGTGTTGACCGCCAAACGCGACAGATACGGATATGAACTGGTCGCGAGCATCTCCGAGAAGTTTCATATTGCGGAAGGGACCGTCTACCCTTTGCTGCGCCGATTGACTTTGGAGGGCTTTTTTGAAACCTATCTGACAGAATCGCAAGAAGGGCCGCCACGAAAATATTATCGGCTGACCGAGCAGGGAAGACGCTACATGAATGATCTCGTGCTGGAGTGGCGCATATTCAACCGCGGGGTCAACGAAATGATAGAGGAGGGACTGGGGTATGACAAGACGTGAGTTTATGGATGAGCTGGGCGCGTTGCTTGGCGATTTGCCTGACAAAGAGCGTCTGGACATCCTGGCTGATTATACCGAACATTTTTTGATCGGGATCAAGCAAGGAAAAAGTGAGCATGAAATTGCGGAAAGCCTGGGCAGCCCAAAAACGATTGCCAGAGAGCTTTTGGCCGGCTACCGGATTGATCAGGCGCAGTCCAACGCATCGGTAAGCAATATGTCCAGAGCCATTCTCGCCACGATCAGTCTGGGCTTTTTCAATCTGCTGTTTGTCCTCGGGCCGTTTTTTGGCTTGATCGGCGTGTTGATCGCCTGCTATGCCGTCTCCTTCTCGCTTTTGGTGGCACCGTTTGGCATTTTGATGGAATACGGGTATCCCGAACCGTCGCAGGAACGGCTCTTGCTCTTGTTTGGCAGCCTTGTATCGGTCGGACTGGGAGGAATGCTCACGGTAGGCTTGCTGCGCTTCACCAAGTGGATTTACAGCATGTTCCTAAAGTATCTGCAATTTAACGTGCAGATGATCAGGGGGAAATAAGATGAAAAATTGGGGAAAAAAGCTGTTCGGCATCAGCTTTCTGCTGTTTATCATCGGGGTGTGCGGGCTTGTTTGGCTGTTTTCCAAGCAAGAATATTTCGCCTTCTCGCTAAAAAAAGTCGAGCAGCAGCAAACGATTGAGCAAGATTTCAAGGCAGTGGATGTGAGCACAGGCACCGCAGATTTGGTCATTACGCCGGCAAAAGTAGAGAAAGCGACTGTGCGGCTCGTCGGAGAAGTTGCCGAGATGCAAAAAGATCGCCTGCAATTTACGAGCGAAGTAAGGCCGGACGGGACGCTTGTGGTGTACGTTCAGGAAAAGCTGCGCGTCAGCCTTTTCTATATAGGCAACGACGACTTGAAGCTGGAAGTCACGCTGCCGGAAAAGCAGTATGAGAGCATTCGCTTGAAAACCGACACAGGCAATATCACCAGCGGGGCGTTGACTGCGAGAAAAGCCGACATCGCGTCTCACACGGGTGATTTGGAGTTGAACGGCTTCGCGGGTGAGCGTCTGGACATACAGACCGACACGGGGGATATGCAGCTTGCCGGAATCCGCGCCGCTGTAACGATCGACACGGCCACAGGAGACATCGACAAGCTGATTTTGCCTGAGTTGACGCAAAATACGACAATTCGGACCGATACGGGCGATGTGCGGATGGAAGTGGAAAAGCAGCCGGAAAAGGCGCAACTGGAACTTTCCACAGATACGGGAACGATCGAGGCTGGCTGGCAAGGGATGTCCTACGAGGAAAAAGACAGGTATTACATGAAAGGAACGCTCGGAACAGCGGGGCCGAAGGTGTATGTCAAGACTTCTACGGGAGATATCCGCATTCAATAGAAGAAGTTTGGCAACAATGGTGGATAGGATTGGAAAGCGCGAAACGAAAAGATTTTGACACAAAAGAGTCATTACTTGTCGAATGCCCAGTGGTATCATATTGATGGGACAGATTATTGTGCAAAGAGAGGATTATTCATGACTTCAAAACCATTTAACGATACGTTTTTGAAAGCATGCCGCGGGGAGGCGACAGAGCATGTCCCTGTCTGGTACATGCGCCAGGCGGGACGATACCAGCCCGAATACCGCGCAATTCGCGCGAAGTATACCTTTTTTGAGATGAATTACATACCGGAAGTGTGCGCAGAAGTGACACGCCTGCCTGTAGACCAGTTGGGCGTAGATGCCGCCATTTTGTTCGCGGACATCATGACCCCGCTAAAACCGATTGGTGTCGACGTGAACATCGAGTCGGGAATTGGCCCGGTGATTGCCAATCCGATTGAGTCATTGGCGGATGTGCAGCGCCTGCTCGACCTGGAGCCGGAAACGCACGTGCCGTATATTTTGGAATCGATCAAGCTGTTGCGCGAGCAGTTGTCTGTTCCGCTGATCGGTTTTGCGGGAGCGCCGTTCACCCTTGCCAGCTACATGATCGAGGGCGGCCCTTCCAAGCATTATCACAAGACCAAAGCTTTCATGTACACGGAACCAGCGGCTTGGCAGGCGCTGATGGAGAAGCTCGGCGACTTGACGATCACGTACCTGAAGGCGCAAATCAAGGCCGGGGCGCAAGCGGTTCAAGTGTTTGACTCATGGGTAGGCGCGTTGAACGACGAAGATTATCGCGAGTACATAACGCCTGTCATGACCCGGATTTTTCAAGCGCTGAAAGAAACAGGAGTGCCGACCATCTACTTCGGAATCGGTGCGGGTCATCTTTTGCTGGATTGGAACCGCTTGCCTGTGGATGTCGTCGGTCTGGACTGGCGCACTTCCATCACGACAGCGCGCAATATGGGTGTGACCAAAACGCTCCAGGGCAACCTCGACCCGACGCTGCTGCTTGCTCCTTGGGAGAAGCTCGAAGCAAAAGCGAAAGAGATTCTCGACGAAGGTACAAAACAGCCAGGTTTCATTTTCAATCTGGGGCACGGTGTATTCCCTGACGCCAAGGTAGAAACGCTGCAAAAATTGACCGCGTTCATTCATAGCTACAAACGGGACGTGTGACCAGGAGGGGTTGGAAATGTTGAAGCCAAAAACAGGGCTTTTGCTGATGGCGTATGGAACGCCGCGCAGCCCTGAGCAAATCGAACCATACTACACGCACATTCGCCGCGGCCGCAAACCGCCGCAAGAACTGCTTGACGACTTGAGAGCCCGCTATGAGGCGGTAGATGGGCTGAACCGTTTTGCGGATATTACGGACGAGCAGGTGCGAGCGCTGACTGCGGAACTGAACAAGCGTTATCCCGATCGGGAGTTTGTCGGATACTTGGGGTTGAAGCATATTGCCCCGTTCATCGAGGATGCTGTCGAGCAGATGAAGCGAGACGGTATTGAAGAGGCGGTAAGTCTGGTTCTCGCTCCGCATTACTCCAGCTACAGCGTAAAAGAGTACAACGGCAGAGCGCAGGAGCATTCCGAATCGATCCAAGGCCCGAAAATCGAGAGCATCGAGAGCTGGTATTTGGAACCGGGTTTCATTGAATACTGGGCAAAAGCGATTGCGGGTACGTTTGCCTCGATGCCGGAAGAAGAACGCGGACAAGCCGTCGTCATCTTCTCTGCCCACAGTCTCCCGGAAAAAATCTTGAAGTCTGGCGATCCTTATCCGCAGCAACTGGAGGATACAGCCAAGCTGATTGCCGAGCAGGCCGGAATTTCCCGCTATGCTATCGGCTGGCAGAGTGCGGGCAACACGCCAGAGCCGTGGCTTGGGCCAGACGTTCAAGATTTGACGAGAGATTTGTACAAAGAGCACGGCTACCAGTCGTTCGTCTATTGTCCGGTCGGGTTCGTAGCCGAGCACCTCGAAGTGTTGTTTGACAATGATATGGAATGCAAGGCAGTAACGGAAGAGCTGGGTGTTCACTACCATCGCCCTCCGATGCCTAACGCCAGACCTGCGTTTATTTCCTGTCTGGCTGATGCGATCGGGAAAAAGCTGGCGAACTAGGGGATTGATCACATGAGCGAGAAATCTTATCATGTAACGATTGTTGGCGGCGGCATCACCGGATTGACCGCTGCTTTTTACTTGCAAAAAGAGATCGAAGCAAAAGGGCTGCCGATTTCCTATCAGCTGCTCGAACAGCAGGATCACCTGGGCGGAAAGATCAAGACGTGGCGGCACGAAGGCTTTGTCATCGAGCTGGGACCGGATTCGTTTTTGGAGCGGAAAACGAGCGCAGGCGAGCTGGCAGCCGATTTGGGGCTTGCGCATGAACTGGTGCGCAACAGCACCGGACAGGCTTACATTTGGCACAAAAATCGCTTGCAGCCGATTCCGGAAGGCGCCGTGATGGGGGTGCCGACCAAGCTGATGCCGTTTGTGACGACAGACCTGATCTCGTGGCCAGGCAAAATCCGCGCAGCAGCCGACTTGATTTTGCCTGCCTCCAAAGGCGATGCGGATATTTCCGTAGGCGAATTTTTCCGGCGCAGGCTGGGGGATGAAGTGATCGACAACCTCATTTCTCCGCTTCTGTCAGGCGTCTACTCCGGGGATCTCGACCACCTCAGCTTGCTGGCGAGCTTCCCGCAGTTCGCGCAAATGGAAAAGCAGCACCGCAGCCTGATTCTCGCGATGAAGCATTCGCGCCCGCAGTCGAAAGCACCTGGCAAGCCAAAAGGCATTTTCCTGACGCTTGCGAACGGATTGCAATCGTTGGTGGAAGGCATTGAAAAAAGCTTGCCTAGTGAAGCGTTGCTGAAAGGCACAGGTGTCACCAAGCTGGAAAAACGGCCAGACGGCAAGTATGCGCTCGCTTTGACAAACGGTCAGCTGCTTGAGACAGACGCCGTTTTGTTCACCGTACCCCACGCTGTCTCGGAGCCTTTGCTGCGGCCTTTTGCCAATGTTGCGGCACTGGAGAACGCCAAGCCGCACATGGTAGCGACGATTGCCATGGCTTTTCCGGAGAGCGGGATCGAGCTGGGGATGGAAGGGACAGGCTTCATCGTGCCGCGCCACTCCGGTGCGACGATTACGGCGTGTACGTGGGCGCATCGGAAATGGCCGCACATGGTGCCGAACAACAAGGCGCTCTTGAGAAGCTTCGTCGGGCGAGCGACAGAGCAAGCCTTTATGCAGATGACCGACGAAGAGATTCTGGAAGTTGTGCTGCGCGATTTGCGCAAGATCATGACCATCCGTCAAGAGCCGGAGTTTTACAGTGTCACCCGTCTGCAAAACGCGATTCCATATGTAGTCGGACATCAGGCGTGGGTGCGGGACGTGAAACAAAAGCTGAAAGCCAGCCTGCCGGGGGTCATGGTGGCAGGGGCATCCTACGACGGTGTAGGTGTGCCGGATTGTATTGCCCAAGGAAAAAAAGCCATATTGGAATGGATCGCATCTGTGCAACCGGGGAGCTAACCCCGGTTTTTCCTTTTTTCGGTGCTAAACGGCTCGTCCTGTCCATATAGTATAGGGAAATGTCCTGCACTCGGTCGATCGGATGCCTGTACAACTCGTATCGACCTTGGCGCATCAAAGGCATCGCCCAAAAAAAGCTTGGCGGAGCCCAAGTTTTCGAAAAGGAGGAGCACGAATGGCGTTACAGGATGGGCTGCTTTCGTTTGCCATCAAGGAGACCATTTTCCTCTCATCCGATAGAGCCGGAATCGGCGAATTGCAAGAGCTGGAACTGGTGCCTGATGTCGAGGTTCTGGAAAACGATTCGTATGTCTCGATCACGGGTTGCTTGCAATTGGTAGGAAAATACGAGCCGATCAGGGAGGCCGCAGAAGCGAACAGCGGCGGAACGGAAACTCTGGTTGAGGCAGTAACTTTTCCGCCGTTTCGTCAGGAAGCGTCGGAAGAGGTGCAGTACGGCTGGGAGGAGCAAATCGGCCATCGCATCCCGTTGAACATTACGATTCCGTTGGACCGGATTGCGGAAATTGGCGACATTTACGCGATTGTAGACAGCTTTGATTACAAGCTGGAATCTCCGCATCAAATGCTGATTGATGCAGATTTGAAAATCATGGGGATTCTTTTGGGCGAACAACAGGCTGCCCAGCCAGCGTCAGCCGATCAGGAACCGGCTGCAGAGGAAGCGAGAGCCTGGGAATACGCCCATGCGACGGACGAATCGTATCAGGAGTACGCTTCACCTGCCTCTCTGGACGAAATCGAGGAAAAGCTGAGTGCGCTCGAAGCAGAACTGGAACGGCAGGCATTGCCAGCTTCTTATGACTCGACTGAATCGCCGTCCGTTTTCGACGCTCCCGCGATTGCCTACAGCGATCCTGAGGATATCCCGTCGCAATACGGGGAAGTGCAGGAACATTATGGCGAGGTGCAGGAGGTGGCGCAAAGTGAGCCGCAAAAAGCGTGGATGGCCGATCCTGCCGCTTACGAAACGCACGGTCAGGCTGAGGCTCAGTACGACTCCCCTGCGTACGATGCGCTTGCCTATCAGGATGTTCAGGCCCGCGAGCAGGAGAGAAAACAGCATGACGCGGATGAACCTGTGCTTGCCATCCACGAACAGAACGAGATTGATTACGCTCCGGTAGCGAGTGAGCCTGACGAGTCTGCCTACGATGCGAATGCCGTACAAGAAGTGCATGCCGACCTCGAGGAAGAGGAAGCAGAGCCAGTGATTGCGCAGCCAGAAGTGGTGGAAGAGACAGAGCTGAAAGTAGCCATTTCCGGCAAGGCTTCCCGCGAAGAGAAGGCCAATGTCAACATCACCACCATCTTTTCGCAAGCCAGTCGCGCCAAACAGGAAGCGCAAGCCAGCGAAGCGGAGTCCTCGTCCAGCACCTCCCGCCACGGCTCTTCAGTGGGGGCGAGTCCCGGGACGATGGAGGCGATGCATAATCTCACCTCGTTCGTGCGGCGCAAGGAAGAGAGCACAAGCCAGTTGAAGATGTGCATCATTCAGCGTGACGAGACGCTGGAGCATATTTCCCAGCGCTATTCGTTGCCAGTGTCCAAAATCGTGGAAGTGAACAGGCTCGCTTCCGAACAGGTTGTCGCGGGACAAATTTTGTACATCCCGCAATAAAGGAGTGGGGGACCGTGGATAAGATCGATCTCTCCGAAGTTTGCCAGCATTATCGGGCGCGCGTGATTCGAATCACGCCGCTCGATGACTGCTATTTACTGGAGACTAACCGGGGCCCCAAGGAACTCCACGTCTGGCCGCGTGTGGATGTGATGCGCTGGTCGTTTGCCTGGCGCGAGCGATTGGCTCGTCAGGGGTTTCGCGTAGTGGAAAGGTTCATACGTACGCGAGAGACCAAGCCGTTTCTGGTTGTAGGCAAGCGTGGCGTCACCATGACCGACCACGCCCGGCACATCGAAGCGTGCGAGCCTGGGACGGAATGGGCTTACAGGTGTGGCCGAGTCATTGGCATGATGCACTTGTCTCAACAGGAAAGTCCCATCTTGTCGGGGATCGATTACTTGAAGCAAGAGCAAATCGGTGCAGATGCCAAATGGACGAAGGCCAAGGCGTTCGCAGAAGCGTTTCGGAACAAACACGGACGCGAGCCGGGAGAAAAAAGATGGGTAGCAGAGTTGATGCAGCCGATGCTTCAGCGAATGGAGCGCTCTTCGGCCATGCTCACTCATCCGAGTATTACGCCGGAAACCGTCAGTGTGTCGCATCGGGAGCTGCTGCGGGACAATTGGGGCATGGTGAAAGGCGAGCTGTACCTGAGGGGCTTTTTCCGGCCAGCCTTGTCCGTTCAGCAAAGAGACGTGGCGAGTTTTCTGCGGGATCATTACTTGACGCATAAAGATCTGGGGCAAATTGACGCTTTTCTCGACGGATACGAGGAGGTCAAGCCGCTCACCTACGGAGATTACACCGTCATGCTCGCTTTTATGGCTCGTCCTCGCGAAGTGTACAAAAGCATGGAAGCCTACACCAGACGGATTGCGAACAGGGAAGAAGCATCGGTAAAAGCGATCGAGCAGGCGCTGCGCATTCAAGAGTCGGTAGACCAGTTGCTTCAGCACATTGCGTACCGGGCTGAGCAGACGAGGAGGGAGGGAGTAGATGAGCCGATATGACGATGTTTATCCGTTGTTTCAAGAGTACGATATGTACGCGCAGAGCATCGATCTTCTAAAAGAACCAAACGTATTCAAGGCGACGACTCCCTACGGCTCTTACGTCTGCAAGCGGGCGAACGTGTCTGCCAAGCGGCTCGTTTTCGTAAGCGACATGCTGCGCCAGCTGCAGCAGCGAGGCTGGGATGGAGCGGTTCCTTTTACGTATACGAAATTCGATGACCCGTTTATTGTGCTGGGGGATGCGGTGTACTATGTGACGCCCTGGCAGCCGGGGAGCGAGGAGTGGACAGAGCAGCCGCTGGCGTGGGCAACTCCAGCCATCGAGCGGCTGGCCGAGCTTCATCATCTGACGCAAAACTATCGCTTCGATGATCCGAGACAGGTAGAGCCGCTGATCGACTCGCTGCTGAACCGTTGGCAGTATTGGCAAGGCCAGATGGAAAAGGCGGCGGAAGTGGCGGGAGGGCGGCAGTATCCTTCTCCGTTCGACCTCGTCTTTTTGGCAAACAAAGCGTTTGTGACGGAGATGAGCCAGACAGCCACTGACCTTTTGACCGACTGGAAAGAACGGCATGAGACACACGCGCATTTTCGCCTGTCGCTGATTCACGGCTATCCGCACCCCGCGCATATCGTGCCGGATCGCTCGGGGAAGGGAAAGCTGCTCAATTTTGACCGAGCCAGCTTTGACACGCCTGTGCGCGACCTCACCCTGTTTTACCGGACGTATTTTCAACTGGCGGGGGATGAAGCAGGCGCCTCCCAGCTGTACCATCGCTACGCAGCCATTTTTCCCTTGCGACCGGAAGAAATCGAGCTGTTGGCAGCGTTCCTGTCGTACCCGGAACGAATCATGAGGGACATCGACGTCTATTACCACAATCGCAAAGATTGGAGTGAGCTGTACGCGGTGAAGCGCCTGGAAAAAGATATGGACCGTCTGATGCGGTTGCACCGTTGGGTCCAGCAAGCTTTTTGACGAGCAACGTCTCACAAAGGTGGGGCGTTGCTTTTTGCATTTACAGCCACTCCAGCACGATCGCCACGTACAAAAGGGCGAGCAGGCCGAGAAGGATCACGTCAAACGAGGTGGGAAACAGGACGGTGCGGATGAACTGAAAAATCATCAAGGGAATCAACACTTGCTTGCATCCATATTTGATTCGCAGGTAGGTAGGGTTGTACTTCCAGCGAAAATTCATCATCGTTATCACCTCATTTCAGCATATGCGAGGTGGGCTGGGTCAGTGCCTAGATTTCCGCAGCGAAAAAACGAGATTTCTTTCTTGTTTACGTATATTTGAACATATGGGTTTGAGAATGGGAGGAAACGGGAACGTATAGGGCAGGAAGGCTAGGACGAACGTGTAAAGGTGAGCGAATGATCTGGAAAATAGCACTCTACTTGTCAGGGATAGGTATAGGTGTGTATTTGATTTTCTTATCGTGCGGCTTGCAGCGGCAACCGCATAGATGGTTTGACATTTCTTTTTTGCAAGGGATCGGACTGATTGCCTGGGGACTTGGCAGTTTGCTCGTTCTTGCTTTCGCCTGGATCGGTCACGGGCTAGGGGTGCCGTTTTGTTCAGGGACTTATCTGGCGGGCATCGTTTCCTTGCTCTTTTTGCTTTTGACGCACAGACCGCTGCGCGCGAAAACGCAAATCAAGGGTGCCCAGCTTTTAATGGACTGGCAAATGAGCACAAGGCAGCACACAGGCATCGTGCAGGTGATTCTTCTGGTCATCACCGCTTCCTTGCTTGCGCTGCCGGAAATGCCGTTTTATGCTAAAGTAGGATTGGCTATAGCTGTTGGCTATACGAGCGTTCGGACATACTTAAACAATAGGGACAACCAGCATCTCATGTCGGAGACGCTATCGTCGGTCAGCTCTCTGGAATCGAGGCTTACCCAGCAGCTCGCCCATACGGAGTGGATGAACAATCAGCTGTCTCTCGTTGAGGAACTCAAGCAAAATTACGAGGAATTGCTGATTGCGAGCAACAAAATCAGCGTGAGCGACGTCCATTACGATAGCATTCACCGCATAACGACTGAGCTTGTAGATGTCTGGTTTCATCAAATCAAAACACTTGCTTACATTGGCATCAGTTGGGAGTCCGAGCACGGGGATGTTTATTTTCACATGGAGCGGGGCAGACGCGACGACCATGGCGCTGCGCACTTTGTCGAGGAGCGGATTGTCGTCTCGGAGCAGTGGGACACCGCCAAGACACCCCGCTATGTCAGGCTGTTGGCTCAGACTGTATGCAACGAGTACGATATGGAAACAAAAGAGCTGGAGCAATCGTTTTTCCAACTGCTGCTCGTGACCGTGCGGGGATTGATCTTGCGCTGCCTGCATGAGCACCAGTCGTCAGAGCTGAAAGAGCTTGAGCTGGAGATGGGCTTGGCTCGCAGAATCCAGTCCATGCTGATTCCGAAAGAGGAATGGCGGGTGGACGGATTGCGCGCCAGAACCGTTTTTGTTCCGGTCACTTACGTAGGCGGAGATTACATTGATTTTGTCCCGATTGATGAACGCTACACTTGTTTTATTGTAGCGGACGTATCCGGGCACGGTCTGCCTGCGAGCATTTGGGCGACAGGCATTCGCATTGCCGTAAGGGCGGTGCTGCAAAACAATGCGTCGCCGGACGACATTTTGCAGCGGTTGAATCAGCTGCTGTATACTGATTTGGCCAAAACGCGCTCGTACATTACCATGCTGGTCGCCGTCTACGACTCTGTCCAGCACAAAATTTTGCTTGCCAGGGCAGGCCATCCGCAGCCGCTCTATTTGTCGGCGACGAAAAAAGCGGTTCTGCGCTGCAACGGGGGCGTAGGACTAGGGCTTTTGGCGGATAGCACCTATCAGCTTGAGGAAGTACCCTTGAAAGAAGAGGGTATACTACTACTATACACAGATGGATTATTGGATACGGGAAGAAAAGATGTGCTGCGAAGCTCTCACGGTTTGCTCGAAGAACTTGCTGTTCTTTTGGACGAGCACGAGCCGGGCAGTGAAGAGACGATTGAGCGTGTGGAATCGTACCTGTGGGCGATGATGCGCCAAGGCCAGCAAACCGATGACATATCCGTTTTGATTTTGCAGTTTCAGTCCGGCTCTTCTGCCGGACATAGAGGAAAGGAAACTCCTGTACTGTTGGGAGTACCCGAGCTGAAGCGCCCGTGAATAGGAGGATGA
Source organism: Brevibacillus sp. (assembly GCF_003521185.1). NCBI lineage: Bacteria > Bacillati > Bacillota > Bacilli > Caryophanales > Paenibacillaceae > Brevibacillus > Brevibacillus sp. Next base: position 37,741 of record NZ_DOTK01000029.1, on the reverse strand, counting down.
ACGGTGATTCTGTGTGAACAGTGTCCGGACAATCCCTCTTGTCGCAACTGTCTTCTGGAGCTCCGTTCTGGCGGGTCCGCTCAAAAAGTGCTGCCGCCGCGCAAGGTAAAAGTGACGGAGCTTGCGACAATGGAAACAAGTCAAGCGCAATTGATAGCAGTCAGCCGGACAGCTATCGGCCTGCTTAGTCCGTCCAAACAATTGCATGGACGCATGGAGGTCGAGCTCGCTTTCGATTTTCGCATTATCGGCAGCGGGCTACAGGGAATCAACGGTGTTCCTTACTATGTCGTTGATATCGAGAAGGTTTTGCGCAAAGAAGAAGTTCTGGAGCGATTGCTTCTGGAAGAATTTCACACCTGGCATTTGCGTGGCGAATTGGACCCTACAGACGTATTAACTAATTGGAAGGATCGCGACGACGAGCGAGGACGGCTGATTAAACAGGAACTGCAAAAGCTGTCAATCCTGCGGCAAATCGAATCGATCTTCCTCTATCTTTTTGATGACGGAAACATCCGCCCGCTTGGATCGAGTCGGGCAGATCCGGATGTCGAGACACAGATGCAGCGTCTGATCAACGAAGCGGCTGTTCGTGGTGCAGGCGAATCGCTGCGGGAGCAGATCGTCAGCGGCGACGGGAAAAAAGTATTCGAGATGTATGTTTCCGATCTCCCGGACCGTACCTGTGGGATTGCCCTGATCGATGTCACGGCAGCTATCGCGGAAGAACGGATGAGAAAGCGGCGCGAATGGGAGATTTACCGCGATATTTTAGGGGTGGTTACCGCCGGAAAGCTGCTGCTGCTAAGCGACGAAGAGCTGTTTTTTTTGCTGCGGGAGGGCCGGAAATCGCTGGCGATGGACATCAAGGAGCCGGGCGATCTGGCTTTGCTCAGGCGAGCGTTCAAGCGTGCTCTTGAGCCGTTGGGGCTTGTTGCCAACCGATTGCTGCAATTTTTGGTGGCGGTTAACGAAGCGGCTTCGAATACACTCAAGCATGGAAGCGGTGGAACGATTACTTTGTACATAGCAAACGATTTGGGGCTTTGCCGGGTTGTCATTCACGACCAGGGGCAGGGGATTTTGCTGGAGGACTTGCCGCGAGCGACGTTGCAGCAAGGATTTTCGACGCGAAATTCCCTCGGTGCGGGCTTTCATGTCATGCTGCAATACTGCGATCGCATTTATTTGAGCAGCACAGCACAAGGGACCAAGCTTATTTTGGAGAGTGCGTTGCCAAGCTGATGAACATTGGGGAAAATACCAAATGTTTGCAAGTGGAGTGAACCGGGTAACATGAGAGAGAGAAAAGAATCAGGTGTACCGATACCTATTGAGAGGAGTTTGAGCATGGACTACCGAGCAACAGAGACGAACGGACAGGCGACGCTGTTTTTCGCTGGAGAGCTGGACATGGCGGTGGGAGATCGAGTGGGTGAACTGCTCCAGCAATACGGAGGGCGAAACCATTCCGTGACTGTCGATTTTCATGGTGTATCCTTTGTAGATTCTTCCGGTATTGGCAGTCTGTATTTCACAACGAAAGAATTGCTTGCCTCTGGCAAACAGGTAGAGATTGTCAATGTCCGGGAAGAAATTTTGGACATTTTAAGTGTACTGGGCTTTACCGAGGCGCTGGGCATTACGGTCGGAAAAGTAGGCGAAACCGGGTTTGACGCCAAACAGCGTGATTGTATATAATAAGCAAAGGCAATGATCCCACAACTACATATCGTATCAATGATGATCGGGAAGAGTAGGTCAGGAGCCCTTTTACAGAGAGGAGAATCAGTTGCTGGAAGATTCTCTAAGGAGACAATGGACTGAAGGTCGCCCGGGAGTTGTTTTTGGTGAACACGATGTGTCTAGCCGAAAGCGGTTCGCAGCCGTTATCTTGTTTGAGGGAACTTGCGATGGGCAGTTTTGCCTGTCGTCTGTTAACAAAGGTGGTACCGCGAAATGAAATCCTTTCGTCCTTTGGATGAAGGGTTTTTTTATTTTTTCTAGAGGAGGACCTAACTATGTCAAATCAGCCAACAACCGACATCGACCAATTGCTGCCGAAGAACTACGATCCGAAGGCAGCAGAGAGCAAATGGTATCCGTACTGGATCGAAAAGCAGTTTTTCAAGGCGGAACGCGACCCGGCGAAGCGTCCGTTCACAATCGTCATCCCGCCTCCGAACGTAACAGGCAAGCTGCATTTGGGCCACGCGCTTGATACGACGCTTCAAGATATCATCACGCGCGCCAAACGGATGCAAGGGTACAGCACGCTGTTCTTGCCAGGGATGGACCACGCAGGGATCGCCACACAAGCCCGTGTAGAAGCGACTTTGCGCGAAGAAGGAATCTCCCGCCACGACCTCGGCCGTGACAAGTTCATCGAAAAAGTATGGGAATGGAAGCATATTTACGCTTCGCACATTCGCGAGCAGTGGGAAAAGCTCGGTCTTGCCCTGGATTACTCCCGCGAGCGTTTCACGATGGATGAAGGCTTGTCCAAAGCGGTGCGCGAAGTATTCGTCCGCCTGTACGAAAAAGGGCTGATCTACCGCGGCAACCGCATCATCAACTGGGACCCGGCTGCCCGTACGGCTCTGTCCGATATCGAAGTTATTTATAAAGAAGTAAAAGGCGCGCTTCACCACATGCGTTATCCGCTGGCTGACGGTACTGGCTACATCGAAGTAGCGACCACTCGTCCGGAAACGATGCTCGGTGATACGGCAGTCGCTGTCCATCCGGAAGACGAGCGCTACAAGCATTTGATCGGAAAAATGGTCATTTTGCCGATTGTCGGCCGGGAAATCCCGATCGTAGCAGACACGTATGTCGATCCCGAGTTCGGTTCCGGCGCGGTAAAAATCACGCCTGCGCACGATCCGAACGACTTTGAACTGGGACTTCGCCATCAGTTGCCGCAAATCGTCGTCATGGACGAAACCGGAACGATGAACGAACAGGCAGGCATTTACAAAGGTCTGGACCGTTTTGCGTGCCGCAAGCAAATCATTAAAGATTTGACAGAGCAAGGCGTAATGTTCAAGGTAGAGGAGCACATTCACCAGGTAGGTCACAGTGAGCGCAGCGATGCTGTCGTGGAACCGTACCTGTCTACCCAGTGGTTTGTAAAAATGCAGCCATTGGCTGACCTGGCGCTTGCCAACTCCAACAGCGAAGAAAGCGTCAAGTTCGTTCCGGAGCGCTTCAAAACGAACTACTTGCGCTGGATCGAAAACATTCGCGACTGGTGCATTTCCCGCCAGCTCTGGTGGGGTCACCGCATTCCTGCCTGGTATTGCGCAGATTGCGGGGAAACCGTCGTATCTCGTGACGATGTAAGCGAATGTCCGAGCTGCCACAGCCACAAGCTGGAGCAAGACAACGACGTTCTCGATACGTGGTTCTCGTCTGGTCTGTGGCCGTTCTCCACGCTCGGCTGGCCGGAAGAATCCGAGGACATGAAGTATTTCTACCCGACCAATGTACTGGTTACCGGATATGACATCATTTTCTTCTGGGTAGCGCGCATGATGTTCTCCGGTCTTGAATTTACCGGAAAAAGTCCGTTTGAATCCGTGCTGATTCACGGCATTATCCGCGACTCCGAAGGCCGCAAAATGTCCAAGTCGCTCGGAAACGGTGTCGATCCGATGGAAGTGATCGAAAAATACGGCGCGGACGCTCTGCGTTTCACACTGGCAACAGGAAACTCGCCAGGGAACGACCAACGCTTTTACTGGGAAAAGGTGGAGGCAAACCGCAACTTCGCGAACAAGATTTGGAACGCCTCGCGTTTTGCCCTGATGAACTTGACCGGATTCACTTACGACGATATTGATCTCAGCGGCGAGCTGTCGACGCCAGACAAGTGGATTCTCTCCCGTCTGCAAGCGACGATCGCTGACGTGACGCGCCTGTCCGACGCATTTGAGTTTGGCGAAGCGGGCCGCGTGCTGTACAACTTCATCTGGGATGACCTGTGCGACAGGTACATCGAGATGGCGAAGCTGCCGCTCTACGGAAACGACGAAGCAGCGAAGAAAACGACCCAATCGGTACTCGTTACCGTGCTGGATCAAACACTCAAACTGCTGCACCCGTTCATGCCATTCATCACTGAGGAAATTTGGCAGGCGTTGCCGCACCAAGGCGAGAGCATTACCGTAGCTCCTTGGCCTGCGGTCAATGAGCAGTGGATTTTCGCTGAGGCAGAGGGCGAAATGAACTTGCTGATGGAAATTATCCGCAGCGTGCGCAACATCCGTGCGGAAGTAAACGTGCCGATGTCCAAGAAAATCGAGCTGATGATCAAGCCGAGCGATGCGATCTCGGCAGAGCGTCTGGCTCGCGGCGAGGAGTATATCGCGCGTTTCTGCAACCCGGAGACATTGACGATCAGTCAGGACCTGGCGACGCCGGAGAAGGCAATGTCTGCGGTTGTGACAGGAGCAGAGCTGTTCTTGCCGCTGGCTGGGCTGATTGACATCGAGCAGGAGCTGAAGCGTCTCGACAAAGAGGTGGCTACCTTGAACGGTGAAGTGGAGCGAATCGAGAAAAAGCTGAACAACGCTGGCTTCATGGCGAAAGCGCCGGAAAAAGTAGTGGAAGAGGAAAAGGCGAAGATGGCCGACTACATGGAGAAGCGCGATAAGGTCATTGCGCGACTTGCCGAACTGAAAGGCGAATGATCCGCCGTACCAACGCATATTTTTGAGAATGGAGCATTGTAGTATGCATGCAGAAGCATCATTTGTTGAATACAAAGAAGCGCTCGACTGGCTGCATGGACTGCTTCGCTTCGGCCAGCGGCCGGGGCTTGAGAGAATGCAGTGGGTACTTGAGCAACTGGGTCATCCGGAACGGAGAATCCCGTTTATTCATGTGGCAGGCACCAACGGAAAAGGCTCGACATGCGCATTCCTGACGCAAATGCTGATGGAGGCGGGTTACAGTGTCGGGACGTTCACTTCGCCGTATTTGCTAGATTTCCGCGAGCGCATTCGCTACAACGGGAGCATGATCAGCGAGGCTGATCTGCTCTCGCTGGTGAATGAAGTGAAAGTCTTGAGCGAGCGCTGCGAGCAGGAGACGGATTTTGGCTCGCCTACCGAATTTGAAGTCATTACGCTGATCGCCATTCTCTATTTTTCGAGAGTGGCGAGACCAGCTGTCGTCGTATGGGAAACAGGGCTTGGGGGTCGGCTCGATTCGACCAATGTCGTCCTGCCGCTCGTTTCTGTCATCACGAATATCGGCATGGATCATACACAAGTTTTGGGCGATACGCTGCAGGACATCGCCCGTGAAAAAGCTGGCATCATCAAGCCGGGCGTGCCTGTTATCACTGGCGAGACACGAGAGGAAATTCTCGCTGTGTTCAAGGAGCGGGCTCGCGAGACGCGAAGCACGCTGTACAGCCTGCACGAGCATTTTTTTGCCGAACAGGTAGAAGAAGAGCTGGGACAGCAGCGTTTCCGCTACGGCAGCATCCATCGGCGCGATGAATCTATCTATCGTTTGACGATGAACGGCATTCACCAGACGACGAATGCAGCGATTGCTCTGATGACCATTGATGTCTTGCGCAACTATTTTTCGTTCTTGCTGGAAGAAGAAGAAATATCGCGTGGCTTGCAACAAACACGCTGGCCTGGTCGTCTAGAAGTCGTCTCGCCAAGACCGCTTGTGATCTTGGACGGGGCGCACAATCAGGAGGGAATGGAAGCGCTGGCCAAAAGTCTGGAGCGGCTTTTGCCGAACGATGCGGGTCTGCACCTGCTCTTTTCCGGCTTGGCTGATAAACCGCTATCCGAGATGGCGAAAGCACTCGCTCCCCTCAAGGAGCGAATCCAATCCTTATACGTAACGGAATTTGACTTTCCGCGTGCAGCAGATGCAAGCACGCTGCGCGAGGCGTTTTTGCAAGGTGGATGGGCAGAGGAAAACCTCGAAGCCGTCCCGGACTGGCAAACGTTTCTCCTTTCTTGGATGCGGGAGAAGCAATCAGCGAAAGCGGATGACTGGCTGGTCGTCTGCGGTTCGCTCTACTTCATCGCCCAAGTGCGCGCATTCTTTCCCACTACAGTAGAAGAGGCAGGTGAATAGGGTGGATCAGGCTAGGCACGTCCACTTTGTGGGCATCGGCGGATATGGCATGAGTGCCATTGCCCGCGTCTTGATCGACCTTGGATACAAGGTAACCGGCTCCGATGTCGCCATGAACGATTTGGCGAAGAAGCTGGAAGCGAGAGGGGCGGTCGTTCATATTGGCCACAATGCTGCCCATGTAGAGGGAGCAGACAGTATTGTTTACTCTACCAGCATATCCCCGGATAATCCGGAGGTAGTCGCTGCGGAAGCGCTGGGGATTCCGGTCATGCACCGCTCCCAAATGCTTGCCCAGATTTTAAATGAACGAACAGGCGTAGCTGTTGCAGGCGCGCACGGGAAAACGACTACGACGTCCATGATTTCGCATGTACTGGAAGAGTGCGGCGTCGATCCGACCTTTATTATCGGCGGCGAGCTGATGAACGCAGGCACGAACGCCAAGGCTGGCACGAGTGATTTTGTCATTGCGGAAGCGGATGAAAGCGACGGTTCTTTTCTGGAATACCGACCGATGTACGAGATTGTGACCAGCATCGAGCCGGATCACCTGGAGCACTTCGGTGGCGATTTCAACAACTTGAAAAAGGCATACGTCCAGTTTTTGAGCCATCTCAAGCCGGGCGGCAAAGCCATTTTGTGCATCGACGACGCGCATGTGCGCGAGGTGCTGCCTTCCGTTGCAGGTACAGTGGTAACGTATGCAATTGATCCGTCGTTTGCAACGCAAGCCGAGTTTCGTGCCGAGGCAATCGAGTGCGGAGATCGCTGCAGCACATGCCAGGTGTACCACCAGGAAAAGCTGCTCGGCACGCTCTCGCTTACCGTACCGGGCAAACACAATATCGCCAATGCGCTCGCTGCCATCATCGTCTGCCTGGACGCCGGGCTTTCGTTTGAGCAGATCGCAGGAGCTTTGACATCTTTTCGCGGGGCGAAGCGGCGGTTCCAGATCATCGGGGAAGCGCGCGACATTTTGGTAGTCGATGACTATGCGCACCATCCGACAGAGATCATCGCGACACTGAATGGGGCGAAAGCATCCGGCCGTCGGGTCATTGCGGTGTTCCAGCCGCAGCGCTACACGAGAACGTATTTCCTCATGGATGAGTTCAGTCGCGCTTTTGCCCAGGCTGATGAAGTAATCGTCACAGACATCTACTCTCCGGCCGGAGAAGCCAAAATCGAAGGGGTAACTTCCGAGGTGCTCGTCCAAAAAATCAGGACCAACAGCCATCCGCGCGCGCAATACATTCCGACCAAGGAACAGATGCAGGAAAAACTGTTCAAGGAATTGCAAGCAGGTGACCTGGTGCTGACCATGGGAGCGGGAGATATTTGGAAGTCTGCCTACTGGTTGGCGGAAAAGCTGGAAAAATAAGAAGCATACGCAGTGAAAGACCTGGTTTCGCAAAGAGCCAGGTCTTTTTTTGGTGGACAAAAACATAAAAATTAGTACCAGATAATAATATCTAGTGTTATGATGTGGTTATAATAAACCGAGGTGATGATTCGATATGATGAACACAAGTGTTGTACCATCCCGTCTCACAGCGATTGGAACTTATGTGCCAAGCCGTGTGCTTCGCAATGCCGATCTGGAAAAAATGGTCGAGACTTCGGACGAGTGGATTTTGCAGCGCACCGGAATACATGAGCGGCGAATGGCGGCAGACGATGAATTTACAAGCGACTTGGCGATTGCCGCTGTGCAAAATATGGCGGACACCTATCAAAAAGAGCTGACGGACGTCGATCTGATTCTGGTTGCGACCAGCACCCCGGACTATCCGTTTCCCAGCGTGGCGAGCCAAATCCAGGCTCATTTTGGCATCGCCCAGGCGGGGGCCATGGATCTTGCCGCTACGTGCGCAGGCTTTACTTATGCACTGCACACAGCGAATGCCATGATCAGCTCCGGACTGCATCGCAAAGTGCTGGTAGTAGCTGCCGAAACATTGACCAAAGTGACGGATTACACTGACCGGACGACTTGCATCCTGTTTGGCGACGGTGCAGGCGCTGTCCTCGTGGAGGCGGACGAGGAGGCTCCCGGTTTCCATGCAGCTTATTTAGGCTCCAAAGGAGATGGCGGAATCCACGTGTACCGCTCCGGGCTGTCGACAAACATGGATGGCAAACAACTGACGGGCGGGGGCTGCATCGTCCAAAACGGCAGGGAAGTGTACAAGTGGGCAGTCACGACAGTGCCAGTCGGCATGCAAGCCGTCGTTGACCGCGCGGGAATCACGCTGGACGAGGTGGACTGGTTCATTCCGCACAGCGCCAATCTGCGCATGATCGAATCGATTTGCGAGCGCAGCGGCTTTCCGATCGAGAAAACGTTGTACAGTCTGTCCTATTACGGCAATACATCGGCGGCTACCATTCCGCTGGCGCTCGGGCTTGGCATTCAGGAGGGCAAGGTAAAGGCGGGAGACAAAATTTTGCTGTACGGATTTGGCGGAGGGCTTGTCCACGCCGGGCTGTTGCTGACCTGGGACCCGAAAAAGGCGTAACTGTCGAGCAGCTTTTCCGCTTTTTGGAAAGATCTGGATTTTAAACTGCTAGAGAATTTGCTAGATTTGCTAGATCATAGTCATAACCCGTCCCGCCCAGACGTAAGCTAGTACAAAGAGCCTGCAAGCTGGGAGGGCATGAGCGTGAACGGAGAAAAGAAAAATCATGTAACCGTCAAGATGAATGGAAGGTTTTGGGACGAAAAACGCGAGACACAAAAGCAGGAAGCAAGCGCAAAACGTACGCCAAAAGACGACACGCCGCGCGTGAAAATTCAGGGTCCAACCGTGATTCCGCCACAGAAAAAGGAAAACGACGCCTGGGAACGAATGATGCAGCTCAGAGGCGCAGCCCAGCGGGAGACGAGCAGGGATGTGACGCCAATTGCAGTCGAGTCATCGGAAGAGATCCCGTGGCAGGAAGAGGTTACAGAAACAACAGAAACATACGGCAGCTACAGTCACACGCCTGCCAAACGGCTCCTGTCGTTCTGGCCCAAGGCACCGATCTGGCGCACGGCTTTGACGACGGGCGGGGCTGTCGCAATCGGACTTCTTTTCGGATTTTTGGTGCTGAACATTTTTTCGCAGGAACAATTTTCGCAATCGTATGGAAGTGTGTTGAGCGATACCGTGCAAACGTTGACGGCCCAAGACACCGAAAGCGATTCGAGCGAGGAGCAGAAGCCGCCTGCTTCGTCTGAGGAGGCAGGTACAGGTGCAAAAACGTCTGGCGAGAATGCGCCTGCTGGCGAACAGCGCGATGTTTCGTTACAGGTGCCGCAAATCAGCATGTTCGTCGCACAGGCAGGTGTCTTCCAACCGGACGCCTCCAAGCAATCCGCAGTGGAGCCGCTGGCCAAGGCGGGGATTCCGCACCTGCTGTACAAAGATACAGACGGAGGCAAACAGTATATGTTCGCTGCTGCTGCCCCCACCAGAGACGCCGTACTGGGCTTTGCCAGCAGTTTGAAAAACAAAGGAATGGATGTATACGTCAAAGAATTTGCGTTTCCCGCTTTTCAGGGAGCAGTCCCGGTAAGCAAATCTGCTGCTGATGCAGAAGGGCAGAAAGTGCAGGCGTTTTTTGACAACGGCGTGAAGCTCGCCAAGACGCTTTCGGCGCAATCGGGAATGATCATTACGTCGGGACAGCTGTCTGCCACTCCGCAGGAAACAGCCGATCTGAAAGAGTGGCATCGCCAATTTTTGGAGGACAGCCGACTGATTCAGGTGCAGACTGCGTGGAAGCCGCTTTTTGAAGGAATGGTAAACGGGATCAATCAGGCACTGGCAGCCCGCGACAAGATGGCGGAAGCGAGTGCGGGAAAAAAAGGAGAAAGCGCCGAATCGTATGCGTGGCAAGTGCAGGCGGGCGTGCTCGGTTATTTGGAAAACTACGCGAGCTGGGTGCAATTGGCGCGTTGAGAGAAACGATGAGGTGGCGATCAGGCTTTCGCAAGATTTCTTGCAGGAGGCCTTTTCTTTTTATACAGTAACTACCAAGAGCAATCAGGGATTGTTTCACCCCTTCCCATTTGCTAAACTTATGGTTGGCAAAAAGAGAATCCCTTCTAAAAAGGGAGTTGGGAAAAGGAATGGGGAAAGAAACGCTTACACTCGTGTTTCTACTGGTAAGTGGTCTACTGTTTGGCAGCATCGTCGGGGAAATTCTCGGTCCCTGGGTGCCTTTTTTGACCAAAAGCAAGATGATCACATGGTCACCTGCGGCAGATTTAGAAATTTTGAAGTACGACCTGAACTTTCAGGTAAAACTAAATCTAGCCAGTATCGGGGGACTTGCCCTCGCGTTTTGGATACATCGACGGATAAAGTAGGTTGAAAAATGACGACGAAAAAACAGGATACTCTCATTCTTGCTTCATCATCGCCTCGCCGCAGAGAGCTGTTGCAGGCGCTGGGGATTCCGTTTACGGTAATGACGAGCGATGTCGACGAGACGACTGCGCCAGGCTTGTCTCCAAAAGAAGTAGTGGAAGAACTGTCTCTGCGCAAGGCAAATGCAGTGGCCGATCGCTTGACAGAAGGCGTCGTTCTCGGGTCCGACACGATTGTCGTTCTGGATGGACAAATACTGGGCAAGCCAGAAGACGAAGCGGACGCGTTTCGCATGCTGTCCATGCTTCAGGGGCGAGAACATACCGTTTACAGCGGAGTGGCCCTGATTGACGCAGCGACTGGACGCTCTGAGGTGGCGCATAGCCATACCCAAGTGAAGATTCGCCCGTTGAGCGAAGCAGAGATCAAGTCGTACATTGCAACGAAGGAGCCGATGGACAAGGCAGGCTCCTATGCGATTCAAGGAATCGGAGCCACGATTGTGGAGGGGATCACCGGAGATTACTTTACGGTAGTCGGATTGCCGCTGTGCTTGACCTCCAATCTGCTTGCGCGTTTCGGGATGTCCATTTTGTAAAGTTGTTTCGCTTTATTAAAAAGTGACAACGGCCAACCGCCCCATGACCTTCATCAGAGCCAGCCGTTGACGAATTTGAAAGAGGCTGGAGGCGGCGAAAAATGGCAGCAAATACCTGTAACAAAACAGACGTCAAAAACGTCCCTTACTATGACCGTCCACGTGAACGACTGCTTCGCGAAGGAGCGGTCCATCTGTCTGATACAGAACTTCTTGCCATTTTGCTGAGGACAGGCAGCGAGCGGGAGACAGCCTATCAGTTGGCGCAGCGATTGTTAGCCAAATTTGGTGACTTGCGTGGATTGGCGCAAGCCTCTCACGCTGAGCTGAGAGAACTGAAGGGGATCGGCCAGGTAAAAGCGGTTGAACTGCATGCCGCTTTTGAACTCGGACGCCGCTTGGTGGGCATACCGCGGATAAGCCGTGCCTCCATCCGTTTGCCGCGCGATGTAGCTGACCTGATGTCGCCTGAGCTTGCTCATCTGACACAGGAGCACTTTGTCTGCCTCTTTCTAAATACGAAGAACCACGTGATTGGCAAGCAGACTATTTTTGTAGGCAGTCTGGACGCTTCCATCGTACACCCTAGAGAAGTCTTTAAAGAAGCGATCCGTCGTAGCAGCGCATCGGTGATTTGCCTACATAACCATCCGAGTGGAGATCCGACACCTAGCAGGGAAGATATCGCGATTACGCACACATTGCGTGAAGCGGGCGAACTGGTAGGGATTTCATTGTTGGATCATGTGATTATCGGGGATGGCAGGTACGTCAGCTTAAAAGAGCAAGGGTACTTGTAGGAGTTAATAATGCTTGTCATTTGTATATTATTGGAAGGAGTTTTTTTATGTTTGGTGGATTTACACGTGACTTGGGGATTGACCTCGGCACTGCCAATACACTTGTTTTCGTCAAGGGAAAAGGAATTGTCGTGCGTGAACCTTCTGTAGTAGCGATTCGCACGAACAACAATTCTATTGAAGCGGTGGGAAATGCGGCCAAAAGCATGATCGGCCGTACACCTGGAAACATCGTGGCTGTTCGTCCGATGAAGGACGGAGTGATCGCAGATTTTGACACGACAGCAACGATGATGCGTTATTTCATTAATCAGGCTCAAAAAAACCAGGGCCTGTTCAGTCGTCGCCCGAATGTAATGGTTTGTGTGCCTTCTGGCATTACCGCTGTAGAGAAGCGCGCCGTTGAGGATGCGACGAAGCAGGCTGGTGCGCGCGAGGCTTACACGATTGAAGAACCGTTCGCAGCGGCTATCGGAGCCGATCTGCCTGTTTGGGAGCCTACCGGAAGCATGGTTGTCGACATCGGGGGGGGTACGACAGAAGTAGCGATCATTTCTTTGGGCGGGATTGTTACTTCCCGTTCCATCCGCGTGGCTGGAGATGAGATGGACGAGGCGATCATCCAGTACATCAAGCGTCGCTACAACCTGATGATCGGGGAGCGCACAGCAGAGACCTTGAAGCTGGAGATTGGCTCCGCCATCGCACCGGAAGAACCGGAGAACGTCGATATTCGCGGTCGCGACCTCGTAACAGGCTTGCCTAAGACGCTCTCTGTCAGCAGCACGGAAATTGCCGAAGCCCTGGCAGAGACAGTCGCAGCGATTATCGAAGCCGTGAAGGTGACTTTGGAGAAGAGCCCGCCGGAACTTGCGGCAGATATTATGGATCGCGGGATCGTGTTGACAGGTGGTGGCGCGCTTCTGCGCAACATGGATCGTCTGCTCAGCAAGGAAACAGGTATGCCCGTGCACGTTGCGGAAAATGCGCTGGATTGCGTAGCGATCGGAACAGGTCGGGCATTGGAAAATATCCACCTGTTCAAATCGAAACAAGGCATCACCTCTTCCCGACAAAAACGGGGTAAATAAACGGAGGTTTCGGGCATGTCGTTTTTCGGGAATAAGCGGCTAATTATTGTACTTGTAGGCTTGGTCCTCTTAATCTCCGTCGTTGGCTTCACTTCTCGTGAACGGGATAACCTGACATGGCCAGAAATGTTTTTCAAAGATACGTTCAGCGTGGTGCAGGGCTTGTTTTATCGCCCTGCCCAAGCTGTTTCTGGCTTTTTTCAGGAAATTGAAGAAGCGTACAGTGTATATGAGGAAAATAAGGCATTGAAGGCGGGACTGGATCATTATGCCCGTTTGACAGCAGAGTTGCACGATCTCAAAGCGCAGAATGAACGGCTGCGCAAAGACCTGGAAGCGAAAAATACGCTGAAATCTTCGTATAATCTCCTGTTTGCGGAAGTCGTGGCTCGCAATCCCGATACGTGGAACAACGTGATTACGATCGATCTGGGGCTGAAGAGCGGCATTAAAAAAGATATGGCGGTCATTACGGCAAAAGGGATGATCGGGCGTGTACAAAGTGTTGCCAACTTTTCCGCTACGGTTGAACTGTTGACAAGCTATGAGCGGCGCGATCACATTTCAGCCGATATTCAAGCCACACAAATTGTGGACGGCAAAACGATTTATGAGCCTATCAGCGGCGTCATCGAGGAATACGACCCGCAGGAGCGCTTGCTCGTCATGCGCAAAATTCCTTGGGGCAAAAAAATCGAACCGAAGCAACAAGTCATCACCTCCGGGCGCGGGGGAGTCGTTCCGCGGAATTTGCCGCTTGGCTATATTGTTCGGATCGTCCCGGATGACTACGGGCTGACTCAAACGGCTTACATACAGCCAAGCGCAGATTTTTCGCAATTGAGCGAAGTGATGGTGGTAGAGCGTGACTTTACCATTTCCCCGAACGGAGAGCTGATTCCGAAGCAGCCAACTGGAGAGGCGCCTGCGACAGGAGGAAAAACGGCAACGCCCAATTCGACAGGAACACCTTCCACTGGAACTGGCGGAGGTGGACAGTAGATGGCGAGGTTTTTATTGACACTGGGTGTCGTGGTCTTGTTTGTTCTGGAAGGGACAGTCATGCAGGTCCTCTCACCTGATCTATGGGGACTGTCATGGATGACAGTCCCTCGCTTCGCGCTCGTATGCTGTATTTTCATTTCCATGTATCTCGGCAGACGGGAAGGGCTGTACTACGGGTTGGCATTCGGATTTTTGCAGGATGTTTTGTTTGGACAAGTCATCGGCATTTATACGATGTCGATGATGGTTGCCAGCTATTTTGCCGGCTTGATTGTCTTGCTGTTCCAAAGGGGCATCGGAATGGTGTTCGTGACAAGCTTTTTGATTTTGTTTGGACACGAGTGGCTCTTGTACTCTCTGTACCGTCTGTTCTCGGTCGCTCCTTACGATGTGCAGTGGATTCTCACTCATCAAATTTTGCCAAGTGTATTGTTGAATCTCGTTTTTGGCCTGATTGTGTACGTGCCGATCAAGAACGGATGCAACAAGGTACTCGCCAAAAAGGAAATGCACATGGACTGAAATGGAGACGGGGAATTTCCCGGAAAGGAGAGGATCACTCGTGGAAGAAACCAAAGAACCCAAATCGCACATACCCGTGCGTCTTAATATTTTGTTTCTGATCGTCTTCCTGTTTTTTGCTGCGATCATTTTGCGGCTCGCTTTCGTCCAACTGGTTGAAGGGGAGCAGTATCGGCATGAACTGGAAAAATTCAGTATCCGCGAGTTGCCAATCCCTGCTCCGCGCGGACGAATCATGGACAAAAACGGCGAGGTGCTCGTATCCAACAAGCCTGTTTACACTGTTCAATACGTCGAAGAGCAAGGACAAGACATCGATGAAGAAAAAGTCGCTGACCGACTCGCGAAAATCCTGATTCCTGATATCGGAAAAACGGGAACGGACAAAGAGTTGCTCAAAAAGACGATCGACTTGGGCTCCACTTTGCCGATTGCTTTTAACAATGAGGAAACAAACGCGTTGAAAAGCAGAGTAGCTGCCAAGCTGCAAGCTGTTCCCAAGCAGGAAGCGGTGGACAGCATGTCCGATTTCGAGCTGGTGAAGACGGCTCTGTATGTAGGGTTGCGCGTACGTTCGCCATTTGATGACAAGCAGCGAAAAGACGTGATCAAAAAGCTCAATGCCAACAACAAGAGCGCAGAGAAAGCCTTGACGGAAGACAACGTTTCCGATTTTGAGCTGCTGAAGATGGCGATCGGCGCCAACATGCAGCTGACGCTCACGTTGGACAAGGAAGATCGCGATGCCCTCAGCAAGGAAGTGAAGGCGCAAATTCGCAAACTGCCTGCCCCCAACGGACTGTCTGACAAATCCGACATGGAGCTGTTGCGTTACGCCTCGCTGTTTGAACTGGATGTACAACTTCCGCTCAAACCGGAGCAGCGGCAATTTCAATGGCACAAGCTCTCACTTTTGCAGGAGATGCGCTCGCCGCAGATGGCGAGCTATATCCCGCGGCGTGTGAAGGTAAACATCACAGACAATGAGATGTTTCAAATCGAAGAACGCCGTACAGAGCTGCCTGGGATTAGCGTTGTGCTGGAGCCTGTCCGGCAAATTTTCCGGGACCCGGATGGCTCTGCTTTCGGAACGCACTTTCTCGGCTACATCAACGCGATTCGCCCCGAGAGCCTGAAAGAGTATCAGGCGCAAGGCTACAATGCGATTGACCGCGTTGGTGTCACTGGACTGGAAAGCTCCTATGAGAGATATTTGCGCGGCAAGGACGGCGTCATGGATGTCTTCGTAAACAAAAACTCGGAGACGGTGAAAAAGGAAATGCGGCCGGGAAGAGAGCCGGAGCCGGGCAACGACCTCGTGCTCGCGATGGACTGGCGCTACCAGAGCAAGGTGGAAGCGATCCTGAAAGAAGAGGTAGAGGCGTTTAAAAAGCGGCCTACTACACCAAAAGAGTTCAAGGATGCGCACGTTTTGGTAATGAATCCGAATACGGGCGAGATTTTGGCGATGGCCAGCTACCCGGATTACGATTTGAACCTGTACTACGATCGCAAGGCGTTCAACGAAAACTACACCTCGCTCATTTTGCCGAACGAGTCCAACCGGTTCATTTATACACCGTACCCTCCTGCCTCTACTTACAAGCCGTTGTCAGTCATGATCGCGTTGCAGGAAGGGCTGACGACGCCAAGCGAACCGATTAATGACCGTGGGGGCTTGAATGTCGGTACTTCTTACAAGCGCAACTGGAAGGCTGGCGGACACGGTATCGTCAACGCGCGCCGCGCTTTGCAAGTTTCGAACAATACGTACATGTACGAAATGGCGATCCGCTTGGCGAGAAAAGGTAAAGAAGGCTGGGAGAAACAATTTTCCGTGCTGGATTACTACAATGCCCAGTTCGGACTTGGCGTCAAAACAGGCATTGACCTGCCGGGCGAGAAGACAGGCTGGGAAAACCCGAACCTGTACTACGGGAACTTGGCTGACGCGATGATCGGTCAGTACGATTTGTTTACACCGATACAGATCGGGCAATATGTCTCGACGATTGCCAATGGCGGGTACCGGGTTCGTCCGCACCTGGTCAAGGAAATACGCAAAGGCACGACCGATCCGAAGCAAAAAGGACAGACGCTTGCACAAATTGAGCCGCAAGTTTTGAATCGGGTCAACATCGATCCCAAGTACATCCAGGTCGTAAAAGAAGGGATGCGCATGGTTACGCAGCCAGGCGGTACGGTTCAGCGTTTTAACGGGTTGCCGTTTGCCGTGGCGGCGAAATCCGGTACAGCGCAGACCGGAAAAAGTGCGGAAAACGCGCTGGTTGTAGGCTTTGCGCCGTATGAGAAGCCTCAGCTCGTGTTTGTCGTCGTCGCACCAAACAGTTTGCGGGACGGGACATCCAGTTCGGATGCGACTGGTCCGATCGCGCGCCGTTTGCTGGAAGCTTACAACGAATTGAATCCGGGAGTTTTGACAAACGGAGTACCGATTCCAAATCCGCCCTCCTCTAAATAAATAACGGGACGAGACCTTCGCCCAGCAGCATTTGACCCGATTCGGCAAATTTTTCATGCAGAGCAGGAGAAATCTTTCTGTATGGCGAATGGTATCGGTCGAGGTGAAACCGGGTGACGACTGTGAAAAGCAAGGTCACAATCAAAGGGACTAAAGAAGGTCTCGTCTTCTTTATGGATGATGCCTGTTCCTTCGACGAACTGCTGGCCGATGTGCGTGAAAAAATAGAGCATAGCCACCAACAGATATTGTCGGGGCCACTGATACGGGTATCCATAAAATTGGGGAAACGTTACTGCACTCCTGAACAACAGGAGCAGTTGACACAAATTATCCGGCAAAAAGGAAACCTGGTGATTCACACGATCGAAGCCGACGTGATCACACGGGAGGAAGCTTTTGCTGAACGCCTAAAAACCCATTTTTCCATACAGGTAAACACCGTTCGCTCTGGTCAAGTATTGGAGTTTGACGGAGATTTGCTTTTATTGGGGGATGTCAATCCCGGGGGAACGGTTCGCAGTACAGGAAGCATTTATGTGCTAGGTCATCTGCGTGGTTACGCCCATGCAGGTATTTCCGGCGATGCACAGGTGATTATAGCGGCTGCGGTCATGAGTCCTACCCAGTTGCGGATTGCCGATGTGATCAGCAAGCCTGGAGAAGAATGGACGAATCATTCCGGAGGGACAGAGTTTGCCTATCTGGACAATGAGACCATGCTCGTAGCAAAAATGAACTACTTGTCGCGAATACGCCCGGATCTTGGCGCGAACAAGCGTGAGGGTTGAGGGAAAGAGGAGGAACGGACGTGGGTATTGGAATAGTCGTAACTTCAGGAAAAGGCGGCGTGGGCAAGACGACCACATCCGCGAATTTGGGAACAGCACTTGCATTGCTGGGCCAAAAGGTGTGCATGGTAGATACTGATATCGGTTTGCGCAATCTCGACGTGGTCATGGGTCTTGAGAACCGGATCATCTACGATCTGGTGGACGTGGCAGAAGGCGCTTGCCGACTTCCGCAAGCGCTGATCAAGGACAAGCGCTTCGAGAACCTTTCCCTGCTGCCTGCTGCCCAGACAAAGGACAAATCGGCAGTCTCGCCTGAGCAGATGGAGGAAATCATCACGCAGCTCAAGCGTGAATTTGATTACGTGATTATCGACTGCCCGGCAGGCATCGAGCAAGGTTTCCGCAACGCAGTAGCGGGAGCCGATCAGGCCATCGTCGTGACGACTCCAGAAAAGGCGGCTGTCCGTGACGCGGACCGCATTATCGGCCTTTTGGAGCGGGAAAAAGTGGGGATGCCAAAGCTCGTCATCAATCGCGTGCGCTCTCACATGGTAAAAAACGGCGACATGCTTGACGTGGAAGATATTTTGGATTTGCTTGCCATTGACTTGATCGGTGTCGTGCCTGATGATGATCATGTCATCAAATCGGCCAATCAGGGCGAGCCTGCTGTCATGAATCATGAATCGCGTGCGTCGATCGCGTATCGCAATGTGGCGCGCCGCTTGCTCGGAGAAGCCGTTCCTCTGCAACCGCTGGAGGAAAAGGCTGGGGTCTTCACGAAAATGCGCAAATTTTTTGGGTTAAAATAGGGTATACTTGGCTCCCCTTCTGTTAAAGAGGGGAGTCACGTTTTCTAGGAGGAAAAACATGGACCTGGAAAAACGACATTTAAAATCGATTGACTGGACCATTATCTTGATTTTGGCCGGGCTTGGCATCTTCAGTTACTTGGGCATTTCCGGATCAGCTGCCGGATTGGACACGGCCCATCGACAGGTGATGTGGTACGTCATCGGATTTATCGTGCTCGGAGGGGTATTGCTTTTTGACTATCGGCTCTTTCACAACTTCTCCTACGTCTTGTACACGTTGGGGCTGATTTTGCTGATCGGAGTCTTTAAGACAACGCCGATCAACAACACGACGAGCTGGTATAACTTGGGGCCTGTGTTGTTCCAGCCTTCAGAACCGATGAAGCTGTTTACGATTTTGACGGTCGCCCGCTTCATGTCCAAACGGGCGGAGGACCCGGATCGTTTTTACTATTTTTACAAGCTGATTCCGGTAGCGGCTCTCGTAGGCGTTCCTTTGCTTTTGATTTTGGTGCAGCCTGACCTGGGAACAGCGATGGTCTTTACAGGGATGCTTGCTACCATGCTGATCGTCGGTGGAATCCGGATGAAGCATGTATTGTACTTGGGCGGCATTATCGGCAGCTTTTTTGCGGCGATGACGCTTTTGTACGAGTACAAGCAAGATGTTTTTTTCAAGATCATCAAGCCGTACCAGTGGGATCGCGTCGTCTTTTGGATGGACCCCGATCTGGACCCGATGGGAAAAGGCTTTCAGTTGAAGCAGGCACTGATCTCGATTGGTTCGGGCCAACTGTTCGGAAAAGGCATTAACACGCCGACACAGGCGAGCTTTGGCTGGGTGCCTGTCGGGGAAAGCGATTTTATTTTCACGGTCATTGCCGAAAAGCTCGGCTTCATGGGCGCAGGGCTGTTGATGATTTTGTTCTTCGCCTTGATTTACCGCATGATTCGCATCGCGATGGAAGCGAAAGATCCGTTCGGCTCCTACGTGGTGGCGGGCGTGGTGGGGATGCTCACCTTCCAGATTTTTGAGAATATCGGCATGACGATCCAGTTGATGCCGATTACAGGGATTCCGTTGCCCTTTATCAGTTACGGGGGGAGCTCGTTGATCACCAACTTTTTGATCATCGGGGTTGTCCTCAATATTGGCATGCGCAAGGATAAGTTGCGATTTGACTAAATGCGTGACAAATCGGAAAGTATATGATAAAATCATCCTAAGTTAACCATTTTTACAAGTTATAGTGGTTTGGATGATTGGTTATGGAGTCGTACGGTTGTGAGAGACGTCACCATTGGTCAATCGCAATTTGTCCGACTTTTTTCCTTGACGCAAAAGGCTTATCTGTAAAAAAGGGGTTAACGCTACACTCTTTCGCCTCATGGGGCGTAATGTTCAGGGAGGTTTTGTTTCATGCAACAAGGTATCGTAAAATGGTTTAACGCAGAAAAAGGATACGGTTTCATCCAAGTTGAAGGTGGAGACGACGTATTCGTTCACTACAGCGCGATCCAGTCTGAAGGTTTCAAATCTCTGGACGAAGGTCAAAAAGTTGAGTTCGAAATCGTTCAAGGTAGCCGTGGACCACAAGCTGCTAGTGTAACTAAACTGTAAACTTCGACAGATTCAGAGACAGTCTCTCAACAGGGAGACTGTCTTTTTTGCATTTTCGCCATACGCGAGAGCAACGAAGAACGCACGAGGAGACGACGGCATAAAGCGGGTAGACAAGTCATAAGATGGAACAAAGGCTTGGCCTGCGGAGGGATGGACATGTTTGGTGGAGCAAATCGTGTAAAAGAAAGACGGCGGGAGCGACTGGAGCGAATCCGTACACAATCACGAGACAGTTTCTCTCCTTACGTGGATGATTGGAAAGATCCCATTGATGTGCAGTCTGATCCATACGATTTTCCCCTCAGGGAAAATGATGAGGAAAACAAGCCGCCTTCTCACGAAAAATGGGGGCTGCAAGTGTTTGCTTCCATTCTTTTGCTGGGAACGGCCTATTTATTGTTCCAGACGTCCTTGATTCCTGCCAACTGGAAAGACTCTGCGCGCGAGGTCATGACCCGGGATTTCAATTTCACTGGCGTAGCGGATTGGTACGAGGCGCGTTTTGGACCGATCCCCACCTTGTTGCCTGCGATGCAGGGACCGAGTGCGGTTCCTGCAACCAGCACAGCCAAAGATGTCGCTGTCTGGCGGCTGCCGGCAAGCTGGAAAATCGTGAAGCCGTTTGAACTGCAAAACGCCAAGGTCGTATTGGATACGGGCTTAGGGGAGCAAGTGAAGATCGGGGAGGCCGGGTGGGTTACGTACGTCGGAGAGCAGTCTGGCTTTGGCACGACTGTGATCGTCCGGCTGACAAAAGGCCGGGAAGTGTGGCTCGGCAATCTGGACAGCGTCGGGGTGACAAAAGACGAGGTGCTATCACCCGGTCAAGTGATCGGCACAGCGCGGGTGGTGAACGGAAAAGAGCGTCACCTGTACTTTGCGGCCAGGGCAGAGGAAGAGTTCGTCGATCCGCTGGAAGTGATCCCGTTTGAATAGAGGGGGATGGCTGGACATACGCTTTCGCATTCACCTGCTCTTCTGGGCGGTAATCGGTGTGTCTGTGCTGACAGGCCACTTTTTGGAAGTAATTACGCTGTTCGTGATCGTGCTCATACACGAATTGGGACATGTGGCAATGGCTCGGGAGTTGGGGTGGAGAGTGCATGAAGTCCAGCTGCTCCCTTTTGGCGGAGTGGCGACAGTAGAAAACAGCTATGCGACAGACCCGATGGATGAGATTGTCGTAGCGTTGGCCGGGCCGTTCATGAATGTAGTGATGATGGCGGCATCGTACCTGTTTTGGTATACAGGTGTCTGGACGGAGGACTGGTCCCGGTTTTTTCTCGTCAGCAACGCCACGATTGCTTTGTTCAATCTGCTGCCGATTTGGCCGCTGGATGGCGGGAGGATCGTGCTTGGGGTGCTGTGCTGTTTTTTGTCTTATCGGCAGGCAGCGATCGTCTCCATGACGGGCAGCACCCTTTTGGCTGGCATCCTGGTCGGGGTGTCCGGCTTTGATCTGAAGCTCAACCTGATCATCATCGGGCTGTATTTGCTGGCGATGAACATTCAGGCATTCGTCTGCTTTCCTTACCAGTTTTTTCGCTTTCTGGTGGAAAAGTACGGGCGCAGGCAAGAGGAAACAAACGTACAGGCTATTCGCGTCCGTCCAGAGGAGACGGTGTTGGCTGTATCCCACAAGCTGCGGCGTGGCCGCTCTCACCTTTTTTACGTACAGGGGGCGGGGCTGTTGGCAGAGGAGCAGCTGCTGCACGCCTTGTTATTCGAACAGAAACACGATGCTGCGGTCGGCAAGCTCCTCTAGTTTTCAGCGGGAGATGGGCGCCACTCCATCAGCAGGCAATCGCGCAAGCTTCCTTCGTGCCACTCGTGCCGGGGAAGCTTTTTCTTTTGGCGAAAACCGCATTTTTCATAGCAGCGGATCGCCCGTTTGTTCCATTCTTGCGGTCCATGACAACGACCGCTGCTCCCAACTGGTGAACATAGCGGATTACAGCCTGTACCAAGTCAGCACCTATCCCGCGATTCCAGTAGGCCGGCTCGCCGATAAACTGATCCATGCCGTAGACGATCGTGTCTTTGGCGTAACCGTACTCTTCCTTGGTCGCAGGATCGAGCGGATAAAACTGGAGGTAGCCGACAGGGACCGCTTCATGGCAGACGAGACAGCGCGTCACGCCTTCATCATCGTCTGTGGAATAAAAATGCTCCTGGACAAGTGCGGCGTCATGGGGGCGGTCACGGCCTTCGTAAAAAGCGAGAACCTGCTCGTCCGAGAGCCATTTGAGCAAATGGATGGCATCGTCGGGCACAAGGTGTCTGATGGATTGCTCCGCTGCGATGACTTTTCTTTTACGGCAGGCTATGATAGATTACTTCCTGTATGTCCGGCAATCCTGCCTGGGTGCCGGAAAAAGGACGGAAGTGCGGAGAGTGAGCGTAATGAGACAATTGGCTATCAGCGGCAGAAGCGGCGTGCAGATCGCGTATTTGGCAGACGGACAGCTGATCGAATGGCGGACGCAGGAGACGGGCGGGCTTGTCAGCGCCGGGGAGATTTACTACGGGCGGATCGCGGACGTAAAACCGGGCATCCAGTCTGCCTTTGTCGACATCGGCTGTGGACAAAACGCGTATTTGTACGTAGATGATACGCTGAACAAAGGAACGGCGGGAAAAGGGAAGCCGAACATTTCCGAGCGGGTGCAAGTTGGTCAAGCGGTTATTTGCCAGGTGACAAAAGAAGCCTCTGAATGGAAGGCTCCAAAAATCTCATTGAAAGTCAGTCTCCAGGGACGTTACCTCGTGTATCTGCCACAAGAAGCGGGGATATCTATATCGCGAAAAATCAGCCAGCCGGAAGAACGGGCACGACTGGAAGAAACCATCGCGCCGCTGCTCGTTGAAGGGGAAGGCGTCATTGTGCGGACGGAAGCGGCTGGCGTGGACGGACAGCAGCTGGCAAACGAACTGGCCTATTTGCGCAAGCGCTGGGAAGGCGTCTGCCAGCAAGCGGAGGCGAAAAAGACGCCGGGTCGGGTCGGTCACGATCTCGATGGAATCGAAGCGATATTGCGCGAAGCTTTGGCGGAAGGGCTTGATGAGGTGATCGTGGAGGATGCTGCCACGTATCGGCAAATCAAAGACATGCTGACAGTCTTTTCTGCCGACGCGGAAAGTTTGCTGCGCAAGCATACAGGCAAAGAGCCGCTGTTTGACGCGCTGCGCTTGGAGGCCAAGCTGGAACAGGCGTTCAGGCGTCAGGTGCCGCTGGCAAACGGCGGACATCTGGTGTTTGACAAGACAGAAGCCATGACCGTGATCGATGTCAATACCGGCTCTTTTACCGGAGCGGGCGGCCAGCAAAGGGAGCAGGCAGTCACGGCAACCAACGTGGAGGCGGCCAAAGAAATAGCCAGACAGCTCAGATTGCGCGACATTGGCGGGATCGTCGTCATCGATTTTATCGATATGAAAGAGTCTGCCAACAAAGAACGCGTGCTGTCGACGCTGAAAAGAGAGCTTGCCCGCGATGCGACACCTTCTACAGTCCATGGCATGACAGCGCTTGGACTGGTCGAATTGACGCGCAAGCGGGTGAGAGCGAGTCTCTCTGAGCGGCTGATGGAAACGTGCGCGGTGTGTGATGGGCGCGGGCGAATTTTGCGCGGGGATGAGAGCATCCGGCGGTTGCAAAACGAACTTGCAGGATTGGCCCGTTCGCAGCAAGTGGAGGCAGCTGTGGTGGAGCTTTCCGGCAGATTGTTCCAACTCGTCGAGCAGTTGGAGACGACAGGGGATGAAAAAAGCTGGCCGCTACGCGTCTTCAAGCGTGAGGAGCCGCGGCTCGCTCCGGACGAGTACCGGATTGCATATGCGGGAAATACGGCAGAAGCAAAGCGTCTGTACGAAAAACAATGGAAAATAACTTGACTGGGCAATTGCAGCTATGATAACCTAATGGTTGTCATGCAGCTATGCCCCGTGCATACTGTAACCGCACGAATCGGGTACATAAGTCGCCGCCAGACGGCGCACCTGTAGAGGCGAGTCTGAGTATAGGAGGTGCACACAGTGTACGCAATTATCGAAACCGGTGGAAAGCAATACAAAGTTGAAGAGGGTTCCGTTCTCTTCATCGAGAAATTGGCTGGCAACGAAGGAGAATCTGTTACTTTTGACAAAGTTCTCTTCGTAAGCAAAGACGGCAAAGTTACTGCAGGAGCTCCTACAGTAGCTGGTGCAACGGTAACTGGTAAAGTAGAAAAACACGGTAAAGCTGCAAAAATTATCGTGTACAAATACAAAGCCAAGAAAAACTACCGTCGCAAACAAGGTCACCGTCAACCGTTCACCAAAGTTGTGATCGAAAAGATCAACGCTTAATTTTGGTGACCTGATATGATTGAAGTGATCGTGAGCCGTGCGCAGCACGGTATCCATGAAATTTGTATTTCCGGACATGCCAATGCGGGTGCCTATGGGGCGGACATCGTTTGTTCTGCCGTGTCAGGCATCAGCTTTGGTATATTAAACAGCGTGCAGCCGTTGACAGGACTGACACCGCAAGTATCAGTCGCCCAAGAAGGCGGCGGCTTTCTAAAATGGACGCTGGCTTCGCAAGAAGCGGCGGACATACTAGAAAAGCAGCAGCTTTTGGCTGAGAGCATGGTGATCGCTCTGTTATCGGTAGAAGCGCAGTACGGGAAATACGTAAAAGTGAATGACCATAAATGGCAGGGAGGTGTCTGATATGAACATGCTGTTTAATTTGGACCTTCAGTTTTTCGCATCGAAAAAAGGGGTAGGTTCCACTAAAAACGGACGCGATTCCATTTCCAAACGTCTGGGCGTGAAACGTGGTGACGGTCAATTCGTTACTGCCGGAAACATCCTCGTTCGCCAACGCGGAACGAAGATCTACCCAGGTACGAACGTAATGAAAGGCGGAGACGACACTCTGTTTGCAACTGCAGATGGTGTTGTTCGTTTCAAGCGTCTGGGCCGCGATCGCAAACAAGTTGTGATCGAGCCAGTTGCTTCCGAAGCGTAAATATTTTTCCAAAAGAAAACCCAGCATCGGTGCTGGGTTTTCTTTTTGGTTTCGGGTAGGCGGATTTTGGGAATAAGACTTGTGTCAAAATAGTTGGGCGCAGCCAAGTTTTCTCATTGTCTGGCCCCCTTTTATGGTACAATAGTTAAGAAAGAAATTCTTATCGACTTGGGTGAATGTGATGGGGGACGAGCGGAGACTGCTTACGCATCAGACAGACCAGCTGTTGGCCGTACTGAACCGGCAGCGGCATGACTGGTTGAACCACGTTCAGGTTCTGCTCGGCTATTTGCATATGAACCGTACTGAGCAGGGAGAGGCGCATTTGAAGCGCATCGCGCAGATGGCGATGCAGGAATCGATGGTCGCCCGTTTGAACAACTCCCTGTTGTCCGTCTTCTTCTTGACATTCAATGCGCTGAACAAGGAAATGCTTTTGGAAGTAGACGTGTGCAATGACGTGGATCTCACGCGAATAGCATTAGGCGAGCAGCACTTGTTTCAGTTGGTGTCAGAGATATTATGCACAGTGAACGATCATGTAGACCAAAGCGGCTACGAACCAGCCAGTATGCAAGTAAGCTTGCAGGCGGATCAACGAGGCGTTCATTTTCGTTTTGACCTGGCCGGAGAGCTGAATGCATCCAGAATGGAAAAATTGGAAAAGCTGATACGGAATAGCGAGCAAAGTACGGTGGAGGTCACCGAGTGGATACATACGGAAGACGAATGGGTTCTGGATTTGCTGGTTCCATTCGCGTAATGAAAGAGGTGGCACCATGTTTGTCGATCAGGTAAAAGTTTATGTCAAAGGTGGAGACGGCGGTAACGGAGCCGTTTCTTTCCGCAGAGAGAAGTACGTGCCACTGGGCGGGCCAGCAGGTGGCGATGGTGGAAAAGGCGGAGATGTCATATTCGAGGTGGACGAAGGACTGCGCACGCTCGTAGACTTCCGCTACCAAAGACACTTCAAGGCAACACGCGGCGAGCACGGCCGCAACAAGTCGCAGCACGGAGCCGGTGCGGAGGATATGGTTGTTCGCGTACCGCCGGGAACGACTGTGATCGATGACGATACAAAAGAAGTCATCGCCGATCTGATCGAGCATGGTCAGCGTGCTGTGATCGCCAAAGGCGGACGCGGTGGACGGGGTAATATCCGTTTTGCCAATTCGTCGAATCCGGCGCCGCATATTTCCGAGAACGGCGAGCCTGGCCAAGAGCGCTACATCGTCATGGAGCTGAAGCTGATTGCCGACGTCGGTCTGGTTGGTTATCCGAGCGTAGGGAAGTCTACGCTGCTCTCCAGTGTGACCGCAGCGAAGCCAAAAATTGCTGCCTATCACTTTACTACATTGACTCCGAATCTCGGTGTCGTGGATTTGGGCGAACAGAGCTTCGTCATGGCTGACTTGCCAGGGCTGATTGAGGGAGCGCACGAAGGTGTGGGGCTTGGTCATCAATTCCTGCGCCACGTAGAGCGCACTCGTCTGATTGTCCATGTCATTGACATGGCGGGAGTGGATGGACGCGATCCGTACGAAGACTATTTGCAGATCAACCGCGAGCTGAAGCTGTACAACTTGAAGCTCGAAGATCGTCCGCAAATCGTTGCTGCCAACAAGATGGACGTGCCGGAAGCGGCCGAAAATTTGCAGCGCTTCAAAGAAAAAGTGCCAGGTGTTCAAGTTTTCGAAATCTCGGCAGCGACCCAGCAAGGTGTCAAGGAACTGATGTACGCAGTAGGCGAGACATTGTCCACAATTCCGGACAAGCCGACAGTCGAAGAAGTACAAGAAGTGGAAGAGCGCGTGATGTTCCGTGCGGAGAAAGAGCCGGAGCCGTTTGAAATCACTCGCGACAACGAAGTATTCGTGATCAGCGGGGAAAAAATCGAGAAGCTGGTGCGCATGACGAACCTCAACAGCTATGACGCAGCTCAGCGCTTCGCGAGACAGATGCGCAGCATGGGTGTGGACGAGGCATTGCGCAAACACGGTGCAAGAGACGGGGATACCGTTCGGATTGGCAAATTAGAGTTTGACTTTGTGGAGTGACAAATAGAATGATTGATATCCCATCCCTCACCCCTTTTATGGCGGACAAACGCCTCCAACGCGGTGCTTCATTGCCGATGA
This sequence comes from Brevibacillus sp., assembly GCF_003521185.1. NCBI lineage: Bacteria > Bacillati > Bacillota > Bacilli > Caryophanales > Paenibacillaceae > Brevibacillus > Brevibacillus sp. Next base: position 10,383 of record NZ_DOTK01000029.1, on the reverse strand, counting down.
TGATCTCTAGACAGGTCAAATCGCCCATTCAAGTAATGGTTGAGCATGTCAAAAGTAGTTATCTCGTCGTTTCTCTTGAGATGAAGGCCGATGCAAAGGCCGAACTGCTCGGATCAACGGTGCGTGTTCGGTGGGAATCGGATGCGGCGATTAACACGATTGATCTGGAAGTGATTTCGGAAGAAACGATATGGCCTATCAAGCTGTTGGCGATGGTTCCGGTCAGCGTCGGCGTCGAGATTGCCACAGGCCGCAAGCAGGAACCCATTCCGCCCGGGATCGACATTCGCGTCCCGTACAAGGTGATGGGCGCAAGACCGATCGAGGAAAAAGGGGAGGCTGTGCTGCTGAAATTTTCCCCTACACGACTGATACTCGCAACAGAAGGTTATGTGGCAAAAGGGGAGTTTCTCCACCTTTCTTTCACGGTTCCTTCGACTGGGCAAGAAATCGTCATGATGGCAAAAATCGTGGAAAAGACCTTCGAAGACAAGCAGACAGTAATCGAGTTAATTTTTACGGATATCAATGAAAAACATCACCAAGTCATCAAAGATTACTATAAAAAGCTCTCAACTGCCGCTTCTTCCTAAGGAAGCGGTTTTTTTCCTTTGCTGTTCCCGCGAAGAAGGTATATAGTAGAGTACATAGAGTTCTAAATCGAGCCTGTTCACCTGATGGATTTGTTCTGTGCTTTTTCCTGAATATCACTTTGTGAAATCATGCACTTTTGATTATTCCACGTAGCTGTATCATTCGCTTTGTGAAAAATATTACAAGCACACGTGCTTTTCGGTATTTTGGGAGAATAGCGGCCGTAACTCGTATGAACAGGCATCGAGAATGAAGGCCTCTATTCCAAAGCAAAGGAGGACGTTTTTCCATGTCTCAAACAACCACGCAACAAGCTCAAGCAGAAGTAGCAAGCACAGCTACTCTGGCACCTGAGCAACAAATGGATGTACTCGATCAGTTGATGAAACCAGAAATTCAAGAATCCCTGAATGTATTGGTGGCAAACTTGCCAAAACTGGCCGAGATGACAACTATCCTCACCAAAACGTACGACCTGGTAAACACCGTAGCTAACGATCATGTACTCATCGACGACATCAAGGGCGGTATGGAAGAGTTCGTCAAACCGATTTCCGACAAGGCAAAAGGCATCGCGCAAGCGGCTATTGAAGCAAACGACCGCGCACACACTGAGGAAACGACCGTTGGCTTGTTTGGCATGCTCAAAATGCTGAAAGATCCGCAAGTGCAAAAAACATTGCGTTTTGCACAAGCATTCCTCGAAGTTTTGGCTGAGCGCCAACAACAAAAACGCTAATTACGATAACCTACGAGAGACAAGGACGGAGGATTAGGCATGGCGAAGCATATTCTCATTCTGGGCGGCGGCTACGGCGGTTTGCTGTCCGCTTTGACTGCACGCAAATACATGACGGCGGAAGAGGCGACGATCACGGTTGTGAACCGTTTCCCTACGCACCAAATCATCACGGAGCTGCACCGTTTGGCAGTAGGCAACCTGTCTGAACAAAACGTGGCACTGCCATTGGAAAGACTGCTGCGTGGAAAAGACATCAACCTGGTGATCGACACTGTTGAAAAAATCGGTCTGGAATCGCAACGCGTCACTTTGACGAGCGGCGAGAGCATCAAATACGATGCACTCGTAGTTGCTCTGGGCAGCGAAACCGCATTCTTCGGTATCCCTGGCTTGCAAGAGTACAGCTTTACACTGAAATCCGTAGAGGAAGCGAACCGTCTGCGCGCGCACCTCGAAGAGCGCGTAGTGGAATACAGCAAGAGCAAAAACAAAGCCGATGCGACTTTCGTGGTTGGCGGCGGCGGTCTGACCGGCATCGAGCTGGTTGGCGAATTTGCTGACATGCTGCCTGATCTTTGCCGCAAGTACGGCGTAGATTTTGCAGACCTGTCCATCTATTGCGTAGAGGCAGGACCATCGATCCTCGCGGGCTTTGCTCCTGACCTGGTAGAGCGTGCAAAAACTAGCCTGGAAAAACGTGGCGTTCAGTTCCTGACTGGCGTTCCTGTAACCGAAATGAAAGAAACAACCGTTTGCCTGAAAGACGGCAACACCATCGAAACCAAAACAATGGTTTGGACTGGTGGCGTTCAAGGAAATCGCGTAGTGGCTGAGTGCGGCATCGAAGTAAACCGCGGTCGCGCAACTGTGACTGAGTTCCTGCAATCCACTTCTCATCCGGATGTATTCCTCGCGGGAGACAGTGCAGTGGTTATGGGGCCAGAAGGCCGTCCATACCCGCCAACTGCTCAATTGGCATGGCAAATGGGTGAAGTGGTTGGCTACAACTTGTTCGCTCACTTCAACGGCTCCAAAATGGACACGTTCAAGCCAGTCTTCTCCGGTACTCTCGGAAGCTTGGGCCGCAAAGATGCCATCGGAACCATCGGTGCAAGCCAGTTGAAGCTGAAAGGCTTGCCAGCTACGCTGATGAAGGAAGCGAGCAACGTGCGCTACCTGACTCACATCAACGGCTTGTCTTCGCTCGCGTACTAAACCAAAAACAACCATACGAACAAGCGTCAAACCCCGGGATACACAAATCCCGGGGTTTTTTTCTTTACAAAACAGCTCGCTCGCTTTTAGCAAGGGAAATGTGCCTGCTTGCGCCTGACCATACGCCTGTGGCCGTTTGCTGAAAAAGCTTGGCCGTTGACGGCTATTTATTGCCGCTCGGGTCCTCGATGATGTTAGGCGATTGCGCCATTTTTTTGCCCCGAAGATCAGAACCGAACTGCTCCAGGCTGCTCGGTTTTCCAGCCGGATGATTGTTGCGGCGCTCCGATTTGTCTGACTTTCCGCGTCCTGCCATTCGTGCTTCACCTCCTCTTTTTCTTGCCGCTTTTAGTGTGTACGAAGATCGACATAGCCATGTAACCCAGGTGAACCGAATATGGTTCCATGAAAAAAGTTGGCGATGAAGGATTGTCACAGCGAGTACTATCCGTTATAATGTCCTCTATGAAGAAACAACTGTTTTTCTCAGGAGGACACAACACGTGAAACGGGAAGAGAAGTTCTACTTGATACGATCTGACATCTTACCAGAATCAATCGTCAAGACGATCGAAGCGAAAAAGATGCTGGAATCCGGCGAAGTGGACACCGTGAATGAGGCAGTAGATCGAGTGGGACTGAGCCGGAGTGCATTTTACAAATACAAGGACGGGATCTTTCCCTTCAATGCCATGATGAGCGAAAAGATCATGACGATCACGTTTTCGCTGGAGCACATGTCCGGTTATTTGTCGAAGGTGCTCACGTATGTTGCAGAACAAGGCGGGAACGTCCTGACGATCAATCAGACGATTCCGCTGCAAGGGATTGCCAATATTTCCATGTCTGTCGATATGGCCAATCTGCGCGTATCCAGCACGGAATTTCTGGAAAGCTTGCAAGAAATCCCCGGCGTTCGCAAAGCGATGATCGTCGGTAGAGGGTAAAAGAAGGGTAGGAGGAGAGAAACAATGGAGAAGCAAAGCATCAAGCTGGGGTTAATGGGGTTTGGAACAGTCGGGACTGGGGTTGTCCGCATCATTTCTGCTCATCAGGACGATTTGCAAAAGCAGACCGGACTGGGGATTGAGATCACGAAGATTCTCGTGCAGGATGCCGAGAAGTCGCGCAATATCGCCGCCATGGAAAATTTGCTGACGACAGAGCCTGCCGAGCTTCTGGATGATCCGGACATCGAGGTAATCGTCGAGGTAATTGGCGGCATCCACCCGGCCAAAGAATACATCCTCCAGGCGCTGGAGCGCGGCAAGCACGTAGTCACTGCCAACAAAGATTTGATGGCCTTGCATGGGGCTGAAATCTTGAACAAGGCGCAAGAAAAAGGCTGTGACGTGTTTTATGAAGCGAGCGTAGCGGGCGGGATTCCGATTTTGCGCGCTTTGGTGGAAGGCTTTTCCTCCGATCGCATTACGAAAATGATGGGGATCGTCAACGGGACGACCAACTATATTTTGACCAAAATGAGCCAAGAGGGCGCAGATTACAGCGACGTCCTCAAAGAAGCGCAAGCGCTGGGCTACGCGGAAGCGAATCCTACCTCCGATGTCGAAGGTTTTGACGCAGCCCGCAAGATGGCGATTCTCGCCACACTCGGTTTCCGCGTGCCGATGAAGCTGGAAGATGTGGACGTCAAAGGAATCAGTGCGGTAAGCAAGCAAGACATCGCATACGGCAAGCAGTTGGGCTATGAAATCAAGCTGTTGGGTCTGGCCCGCCGCGACGAGGAAGCGATCGAGGTAAGCGTGCAGCCGACGATGGTGCCGAAATCGCATCCGCTTGCTTCTGTCAACGGCGTGTTCAATGCGGTGTACGTACACGGGGAAGCCGTAGGCGAGACGATGTTTTACGGCCCGGGCGCAGGCGAGCTTCCGACCGCAACCGCAGTCGTGTCCGATCTGGTCACGGTTGTGAAAAACCGAAAGCTGGGCGTAAACGGACGCGGGATGGTTGCGCCGTACAAGGAAAAAGTGCTTAAAGACGACAGCCAAAAGCTGTCCAAATATTTCCTGCGAATCGTGGTGGCGGACAAACGCGGCGTTTTGGCAAAGATTACCCAGTTGCTGGCGGACAAAAACATTTCGCTGGAGCAAGTCATTCAGCAGCCGTACAACAATGGCGGCGAAGCGGAGATCATCATGGTGACGCACCAATCGTCCAAGAGCGATATGGATGGGGTCATCGCCTATATGGAACAAATGGACATCATCTCCAAAGTGGAGAGCTGCTACCGTGTAGAAGGGGGAGACAAGTAATGAGTTTTGATCGTCAATCTGGCATTATTGCGCGCTACCGGGAGTTTCTTCCGGTTACGGACAAGACACCGTTGGTCAGTCTGCACGAAGGAAACACTCCGCTGATCCATGCGGCGAACTTGTCCAAGAAGCTGGGAGTCGAGCTGTATGTAAAATATGAAGGACTGAATCCGACAGGCTCGTTCAAAGACAGAGGCATGGTCATGGCTGTTGCCAAAGCAGTGGAGGAAGGCAGCAAAACGATCATGTGCGCTTCCACCGGAAATACGTCTGCGGCAGCAGCGGCGTATGCAGCGCGTTCCGGTCTGCGCTGCATCGTCCTGATCCCGAGCGGCAACATCGCGCTGGGCAAGCTGGCGCAAGCGATCGCATACGGTGCCGAGGTCATCGCTATCGACGGCAACTTTGACGAAGCGCTGAATATCGTGCGCGACATTACGGCGAAAGAGCCGATTACGCTTGTGAACTCCGTCAACCCTTACCGGATCGAAGGACAAAAGACAGCAGCGTTCGAAGTGTGCGACGCTCTGGCAGATGCACCGGACATTTTGGCGATTCCCGTAGGAAATGCCGGAAACATCACCGCCTACTGGAAAGGCTTCAAGGAGTATAAGGAAGCAGGCAAATCAAGCCGTTTGCCGCACATGTACGGCTTCCAGGCGGCGGGGGCCGCTCCGCTGGTGCTCGGACAGCCTGTACCCAATCCGGAAACAATCGCGACTGCGATCCGCATCGGAAACCCTGCGAGCAAGGACGGCGCTTTACATGCGATTTCTGAATCGAACGGTCTTGTTGACAGCGTGACAGACGATGAAATTTTGCAGGCATACCAGCTGCTGGCCAAAGAAGAGGGCGTTTTCTGCGAACCGGCTTCTGCTGCCTCCCTGGCCGGAATCATCAAGCTGCATCGAGCAAACAAACTGCCGCAAGGTGTCAAGGTTGCGTGCGTTTTGACAGGAAACGGCTTGAAAGATCCAAACATCGCCCTGAAGCTCGTTGGAGAAGAGCCACGCTCAGTGCCTGCGACACATGAAGCCGTCATGGAGCTGGTTCGCCAGAGCGGGAGAGAAGTCGTCTCATGAGCAGTCAGCGTGTAAAAGTAACGATTCCCGCAAGCACAGCCAATCTGGGGCCAGGCTTTGATGCTTTGGGAATGGCATTTCAATTGTATTCCGTAGTAGAAATGGAAATCAGTGACCGGACCACCGTCGAGCTGGTTGGCAAAGAGCTGGAAGGCACACCTGCGGACAAAAGCAACTTGTTGTATCAAGTAGCAGCGAGTCTGTTTCAGGAAGCAGGGCTTGCCGTGCCGGAGCTTGCCATACGCGCATCGAGTGAAGCTCCCCTGACCCGCGGGCTGGGGAGCAGTGCGGCTGCGATTGTCGGAGCATTGGTGGCGGCCAATCAACTCGCTGGCGAGCCATTTAGCCACGAGCAGCTTTTCGCCCGCGCCACAGCACTGGAAGGACATCCAGACAACGTCGGAGCCTCCCTGTTTGGCGGGATCATCGTGGCGACTATGCCAGAGACGATCGAAGAACCTGTTCCTTACGTTCGATTTTCCCCTCCCGCCGGATTGCAGACACTCGTCGTGATCCCGGATTTCATGCTGGAGACGACAAAAGCGCGGAACGTCTTGCCACAGGTGTACAGCAAAGAAGATGTTGTATATAATGTGGGACATAGCAGTTTGCTTGTTGCCGCTTTGGCACAAGGCAGACTAGACCTGATGGGACGGGCCATGTCGGATCGGCTGCATCAGCCGTACCGCGCTAAACTTGTACCTGGCTTGAACGAAATCCTGGACAAAGCGACTGAGCACGGTGCCGTAGGTGCTGCCTTGAGCGGCGCGGGACCAACCATCCTGTGCTTCTTTTCTTCCGCGGAAGAGGAGGGGCAACTGCGCGCATTCGTGGACAGAGTGATGAAAGGACACGGCATTGCCTACCGTGTAATGATTTTGCAGCCGGACGAAAATGGCGTACAAGTAGAAATCCATCAGAGATAGAGCATAGTGGATAGGAGAACGCCATGGAGAAGAAACTTGCTTTTCTCGGACCACGCGGAACATTCACAGAAGAGGCGGCGCGGACTTTGACGCAACGCCAGCCGCTCTCGCTCGTTCCGTATCCGAGCATCATCGATGTGCTTGATGCTGTTTCCAACAAGGAAGTGGCATTCGGGGTCGTGCCGATGGAAAATTCCATCGAGGGTACCGTCAATTCGACTTTGGACTGGCTCATTCACGAGGTCGATTTGCCGATCCTGGCTGAGCTGGCGCTGCCGATTGCGCAAAACTTGCTGGTAGCCAAAAGAGAGCAAGCCTTGCCTTTGTCTGCAATCACAAAAGTGTTGTCACACCCGCAAGCGATTGCCCAGAGCCACAATTTCTTGCGGGAAAACTTGCCGCACGCCAAGATCGAGTACATGAACAGCACGGCACTGGCTGCAAAAACGGTGAGCGAGCATCCCGAGGAGCCGTGGGCTGCTGTTGGCACGAAGCTGAATGTGGAGATTTACCCGCTGGAGTTCGCCCGCGAACAAATTCAAGATTATTCGAATAACTACACGCGTTTTGTGCTGGTCGGCACGGAGCCGTTGGAGTTGCAGGCGTCCTCACGCGAGAAAACGACGATACTTGTCACGCTGCCGGAAGATTTCCCTGGTGCGCTGTATCAAGTGTTGGCCGCGTTTGCCTGGAGAAAGGTCAACCTGTCGCGGATTGAGTCCCGGCCGACGAAAAAAGCGCTGGGAAGCTACTATTTTGTCATCGATATCGAGCAAAAGATGGACGATGTCCTCTTGCCGGGCGCATTTGCCGAGATTGAAGCTATCGGTTGTCAGGTGCGTCAGCTGGGAACGTATCCGTTTTATATGCAAGGAGCCAAGCTGGAAGCCAATTTGTAAAAATTGGCTTCTTTCTTTTTTCTCCCCTGCAAGCGTAAAAGCGAAGGCCGCCAAGGAGCAAAAAGCCCATGGGTGCATACCATGGTAGGGAGTTTTTACGCAAGGGAGGAGAAACATTGAGGATTCACATCGTACAAAAGGGCGACAGCATGTGGAAGATCGCCAAAAGATATGGCGTCGATTACAAGGAACTGCTTCGCTTAAACAGCCAGGTCAAAACTCCCGACACGCTCTATCCAGGAGCAAGAATCAAAATTCCGACGAAGAGCGTTCCTGTCAGGCCCCAGCCACGAACAACGCCTCATCCGATGAGTGAGGCAGCTCCATATGTAAAAGAACGTCCGCGGACAGAAGCAGAGTCGGAGGAAGTGCCGAGACAAATTGAGCGGCGGCCGATTGAGCCTGAGGAAGAAGTGCAAATCGAATCGGAAACGAGAATCACGCAGGAAGCGCCGTCTACACCTCCGGCAAAAGAGCGGCCGCCAGCGTCTCCAGGCCCACTCGTGTCTCCGGAGACGATCCAGCCCACACCAACGCCTGCACCTACACCTACACCTGTGCCGACTTTGCAGCCGCAAAGGGTGCTTCCGCCTGCGCCTTCAGCGCCGAATATCATGTCGGAGCCTACGAGTCCGCCGGCACTGCCGACACCTACACGGCCGTTCGTTCCGCCTGCGCCGCCAACACAGGTCAGTCCGTACATTTACCAGCCGCCTAGTCCGCCAAACATCGGGATGCCGAACATACCGCCGATGCCGCCAACACAGATCAGCCCATTTCAGCCGCAAACACCGCCAGCTATCATGTGCCCGCCATGCCCGCCTGTGCAGGTGCAACCAACCAGACCGCCAGCCCAAGTGAGGCCGTTTACACAAATGCCGCCCGCACAGGTTCGTCCAATGCCACCAATGCCGCCCATGCAGCAGCGTCCTATGCCGCCATTCATGCCGCCTGCGCCGCAGCTTAGGCCATGCCCGCCCGTGCGACCATGCCCACCGTGTGCCGCACCGAGGATGCAACAGCCAATGCCTCCTGGCAGGCAGCAGCAGCTACTAAGCCCTCAACAGATGGGGCCAATGCCATCCCAAAGACCGTTTGGCGGCCCTGGTCAGCCGATGTTTCCTTATCGGCCATTTATGGGTCCGGGGCAAATGATGCCGCCATTTCCGGGGATGGGCATGATGCCATTCGGACCGCCACCACCAATGCCACCAATGATGCCGCCGATGATGCGACCAATGCCGTTCCCTATGCCGCTCTATCCGATGCCCATGCCGTTTCCGCCGCCACCGCCACCGCCAAGACGGCCGCATCCGCAGTTGCCTGTATGCCCAGAACCAGTGGAATCATCGTCTTCATCATGTGAGTGTTCCTCGGACAGCCCGGAATTGAGAAGGCGCAGAAGCGCGAAAAGCAGCCGTGGCCCGCAGCCGTTTCACAACAACATGATGTTCCCTCCTTCCCAATGTGTCGCTTCCATGCCGGAACAAGGCGCATGGCCTAACTGGGGAGACGGACTCGATGAATCCTCTTCGTACTGAGAGGGACGGTTATGAACAAAGGACTCATACCAGCGATCGAAAAAGCTTTTCGTTGTGAGGTGCACGGGGTTAAGCCTAAGAGGAATGTCAATCTGCTCAAAACAGACCGGGGACACTGGATCATCAAAGGGTATAAGCAGTTGGAAAAAGCAGTATGGGTCACGGAGTTAGCCGACGCCTTGAGGCAAAAAGGCTTTGTTCACACAGTTCACTACGTATCAACTACCGAGGGTGCCAAAATATTTCCTTTCGAGGATCGCTATTACACCATCATGAAGCTGATTGATGGCGAGGAAGCGGATAACGCGTCACTCTTTGATGTGAAAAAGACAGCAGAGACGTTGGCGCGGTTTCATGTCGCGGCTCAAGGCTTCCCTGTCGTTCATTCCTATGCCTACGAGGGCAAGCCAGCCTTGCTCGACAAGTGGGAGAGTCGGATGGAATACTTTGAACGACTGACGTGGATGATTGAGCAAAACGGCCCGCAAAACAAACTGGAGCAAGTCATTGCCCACGCTGCCGATGAGGTGCTGCGTGACGGTCAGCAACTGCTGCAATCCGCCCACAAGCTTCCGCTGATTCCGGAAATGTATATGGCGATGGAAAGAGGCACATTGGCGCATCGCGACGTCGCCAGCCACAATTTTTTGCTGACGCAGCGAGGGAATTGCTATTTGATCGATCTGGATACGGTCGGACACGACATCCAGCTTGTCGATCTCGTCCAGCTGATGTCGCGGATGCTGTTGATGCAGGAATATCGGATGGAATCGTTCGTAGAGGCGATGGAGGCATACAGTAAAATCAATTACTTGAGCGACACCCAGATTTGGGCGGTTCATCAATTGCTCCGTTATCCGGACAATTTTTTGCGCGAGGTGACCGGGCTGTACAGCAGGCGTCCCGGTTATCATATGCGCGGCGTTTTGCAACTGGTGATGCTGGAGGGGAGACTTGCCCAAAATCGCCAACAATTTTTGAACGATGGGGAGCGCATCTTCCAGCGTTCGCCCTGGGGTGAATATCATTTTGTCGGATAACCGATTTTGGCAAGAAAAAACATCCCTCGATCATGAGGGATGTTTGTCTTGGTGCGCCACGCATGGCGATT
>NZ_DOTK01000030.1:0-37712 GCF_003521185.1 Brevibacillus sp. | reverse complement strand
CATGCTGGGCGCACCAAAAGAAAGAACGGCGCTGTTGGGCGTCCGTTCTTCCGCTCTTTTCTTGTTCTTTTTTATACATTAATTTCCGAAAACCAGTCGCGGATCGCTTCCTGAAGCTTGGCAAGCGCTGTCGCATTCGTCGCCTCGCAGTATATCCGCACCAGCGGCTCCGTGCCCGAAGGACGAATCAGTACCCAGTGCCCTTCCTCAAGCAGCAGCTTGATCCCGTCCATCCGGTTGATGCCTTGCACCGCGTATGGCCCGATCCGCTGCGGCGGCGTAGTGACCATCTGCTGAATCCACTTTTCTTTTTCCGCCAGGCGCATGTCGAGGCGCGTATGGAACAGCTCGCCGAACTCATCGTACACATCGCGCAAAATCTGGTCGATTTCCTTGTTTTCAAAAGCGACCATCTCGGTGAGCAACAGATTGATCAGGACGCCATCTTTTTCCGGGATATGGCCGAGGACGCTGGCTCCCCCGCTTTCTTCTCCCCCGATCAGGACGTCGCCTTGGCGCATTTGCTCTCCGATGTATTTAAAGCCGACAGGAGTCTCTACCAGCTCCAGCCCGTAGTGCTCGGCCATGTGATCCAACAGGTGCGTGGTCGCAACTGTTCGCACGATCCGCCCGGTCAGCTTCCTGTTTTTCACCAGATGATGGGTCAAAAGAACAAGCACATCGTTAGGCGGTATGTAGGTGCCAAAACGGTCGACGACTCCGAAGCGGTCAGCGTCACCGTCATTCGCCAGCCCGAGTGACGCTTTGCGCTCCAGCACTTCTTTTTTCAACAGGCCAAGGTGCTTGTCGTTTGGCTCCGGCAAATCTCCGCCAAAAGCGGCGTCCGGCGTTTCCCGGATTCCCACCGTTTTGACTCCGGCTTCCGCAAGCAGCGAGCTGACGTAGCCCATTCCTGCGCCGTGCATCGCGTCCACGACGACATGCAGGGCGGAGTTGCGCAACACATCCATGTTGACCATGCGCCGCAGATGGGCCTCGTAGTGAGGACGCAGCACAATTACTTGCAGCAGCCTGTCGCGCGCGGCATCTGACAAAGCGACTGTCTGCACTGGTTGACCGGAAGACGCGATCTCGCTGATCCACGCTTCCAGCCTCGCCGTGATCTCCGGTGTGGCTGGACCGGCGTATTCGGGAATGTATTTGATCCCGTTGTACTCAGGCGGGTTGTGGCTGGCGGTGACCATGATCGCCCCGCTGGCCGCAAAATGCTTGACTCCGAAGGCGACCGCTGGCGTAGGAGCCGCCTCGTTCACCAAATAAGAACGAATCCGGTTCGCTGCGAGCACACTGGCGATCTCCTCCGCAAACCGTCTCCCGAGAAAGCGCGTGTCATATCCGATCAAAATCGGCTGCTCCTGCTGGCCGACTTCTTTTGTGTAGCTGGCGATTGCTTGTGCGACGATGCGGACATTGGCCATCGTAAAGCCGTCCGCCACGATGTCGCGCCAGCCGTCTGTACCGAAACGGATTGCCGTCATCTCCATCTCTCCCCTCGTTAGCGCAACTCATTCACTTTTTCCAAATAGCGCAGAACAGTAGCTACGAACGTAGCGTGCGACCAGGTCAAAGGCGCAACCGATACGGGGGCACCCGAATACGGGTCAAGCTGCTCGGACAGCACGCCGCTTTGCAGCGCGTGACGCACGACCCAGGCGAGCCTGTTTTTCGGTTCCTGCAATTCGTCGAGCGATTTTGCCTTGGCGATCTCCCAGTCAGCTACCCATAGCGTGCAGATGATCCACGGATTGCCCGGCACTTTGGCAACATCGTGCGACTTTTTGAAATAGTAGTCTCCCTGATAGCGGGCGAAGCCGCCTACCTCTGTATCGACGCGCAGACTCTTTTTCACAGCCTCCATCGTGCGCTGCACGCGCGGATCGTCTACAGGGAATACATCGAGGGCAAACAGGGCGTGCAAGCTGCTCTCCACAGTGAAATCTTTTTCCACGCCACCGTCGGGCCGCACGTAAATTCCCCGCAAAAACCGTCCGATTCCCGGATCGTACAAATGCTTTTCCATCGCAGCGCGGATGCTTTTCGCCCCGTCCTCGTAACGCTTGTGTCGGCGGTCATCTCCGAACAGTTGGGCAAACCGCGCCGCCGCCATCAGCCCGGCGTACACCGTGGCACTGGTGAACGTGAAGATGCCGCGGCGCTCCTCCCACAAATCATAGCTTGGCTTGGGCAACTGCAACGCAGGATGGACGTACTCCAGCAAAAAGCGGGCAGCGGGACGAACCAGCGTCGGATACAGCGCCTGGCAGTCTTCAATCTGCTTGCCGCTCTTGTACTGCTCCCAGAGCGCGTACAGAACGAGGGCTGTTTCATCCTCCTGAATCGGCAACTGGATTTCCCCGTCGACCACGTATGGATGCCAACTGGAGCCGACAGAGCCATCCGGGTTGTACTTGTGCTGCAAGTACCCTTCCTCATTGAGTGCCTCGGCGCAAAAGCGGAAAAACGGAGCGACTGCTCCCGTATACCCCGCTTTCGCCATCGCGCTGGCAATCAGGGCACCGTCTCGCGGCCACATGTAGCTGTAGTGGTCGCGATTGAACTGGAGGATGTCGGAATCATTTGCCGCCAAAATCGCTCCGTTCTGGTCGATCTGCGTCCGCACCAGAAGCAAGCTGGTCTTGTACAGATGGACGATCTCCTGGGGCAGGTCGGCGAAGTCGCGCTCCTCCTTGTTGACCCAACGTCTCCAGTAGACGGCGACGCGACCAAGCAGCCGGTCCGGGTCATTGTCCAGCACGTACTGATTCAGCGTCCGCACCGCGTCGTACGATTCGCCGACGCACAGCCAGTAGTACATCGTTTTTTCCTCGTGCGGCTGCAACACCATCCGAAACGAGATCGTGCTGTCCACAGAGCCTTGCGCAATCGGATTTCCCGCGAGCAGGCCGTCTTCTGCGTCTCGCCATGTTCCTTCTGCGTAGTTGAACCGCTTGATCCCGACGCTGTACTGGTTGATTCCGCCTTCCGGGGTGACTCCGTTTGCCATCATGTACACATTGCGTTTGTAGTGATACACAGTGCCGAGGCGGGGATCATACACCGCGGTGTCCCCTACCTCCGTCTCGTTCAGGCTGAAATCGTGATTGAAAAACAGCCGGAACTCGCGCACTTCATTGGCATGATTGCGAACGCACACTTTTTTCAAATAAATCGGATCGCGCTGGTGCACCCCGTCTGCGATCTGCAAGGAAACCGCCAGATGCTCATGATGAGCGTGAACATCTGTGACGAGCGATTCCCGGTCGTAGCCCAGCTTTCGTGTCCAGCCGTCTTCATCGAGCCAGGAAAAGCGCCCCTGCACCCATATTCCCAGCTTGCTGAAGTGTCCGCCGACGTGATTTAATTGGCCCACATACGGATAGTACAGATCGCGCATGTGCAGCTTGTCGTCAAAATTGATCAAAAGTCTTCCGTTCCCGACGACGAGCGGTCTCGGCATGCCTTCACATCCTTCCCGTACTCAGGCTGTCGATTCCCTTTATCCTCACTGATACTCCGCAATTCGTCTCGCATAGGACGAGGCGAGTGTTGCCGCTGTCTCTGCTGTCGCTCCCTGCGAAATGACTTTGACATGCGAATCCTCGGAGTCGGGCAAAATCAGTACCCAGCCATTCGTGTCATACACTTTGATTCCGTCCACAAGCTCCAGCAGCTTGCCTTTGTTCTCTTCCAGCACTTTTCGCATCACTTTGCCTTTCGCACCCCACGGGCAAAACACCGTTTTCCGCTCCATGTGGCACGCAGGCAACAGCTCAAGCAGCAGGCTAAGCGGCTTTTCCTCCTGGGCGAGATAGGACAGGATGCTCATGAGACTGTACACGGCATCGAACAAAGGATGGAAGTGATCCTCCGCCGCCACTTCCATCATGGAGCGCGGCGTCACCTTCGTTCGGATGACCTCGATCTGCAAAAGCTGCGCCAGATGTTCCAGCTCCATCGGGGCACTGACAGGAAGACCGATGCGTTGATGTCGGCCGCTGCATGCCAAAAGCTGCAACGCCAGAAGCTGTTCAGCGGAGAGCTTCGCGCCTTCCTCTGTAAACAGGGCCAGCGCTTCGCCGTTCTTATCCAGCCGAATCCCCAGATCGGCTTTCTTTTTGCTGATGCCATCCTGAATCGCGCCATACGTCACCGTCACTCCCAGCTCGTGGAACAGCGGGGCGAGGAACGTGGGGAAAAAGCGGGTTTCGCTGTCGATCAGCAAGTGAAAACGCTGGCGCTGGATCGCCGTCATATCCAGCTGCTGGGCCATAGTCAGCAAGTACGCCTCCTGGACTTGATGCTCGACATGCAGCTCGCCCAAATGATGCAAGTTGCGCACGTACGTTTCCTGCCAGTAGGCATTTTCAATTTTCCGCTCCATATCACGCGTGATGGGCAGTCCTGTCTGGTCGATGAACTGGATGACGATCTCTTTTTCGTCTAAGGCTTCGTTCATGAACACGTGGATGCCGCCGACGCAACCGAGGGAGCGCACACCATAGCGGATGAGCGGAGAGTTGCCGACGCCAAAATCCACCGTATCAATGCCGGAGGAGCACAAGCTCGTCATGATGCTGTGCTTGAGCAGCTGCGCAAAAGGATGCGAGCACGCGGAAAGGGCAATTTTGCTGCCGGACTTTTGCAAATAGGCGTACGCCGCAGCCAGCCGGGTGACAAACTCCGGCGTGATGTCCACGTTGGCGAGCCCTTTGATCCCGTTGTTTCCGAACAAGTTTTTCGTCTGTTTCATGCCGTAAATGAGCGAGGTCGTGACCGTTGCGCTTTCCCCCACTTCTCTGTCCGGCCAAATTTTGACGCCTGCCTTCACGACTGATTTCGCTCCGATCTGGCAATTGTCTCCGATGACGGCTCCCTCGCCTGCTTGCACGCAATCGGCGAGTCGGACATTTTTGCAAAGGGTCGTTCCGGTAATTTCCGTCTTTTTCCCGATCACGCTATTTTCCCAGAAGATCGCGCGGGAAAGCTTGCTGCCGGAAGAAACGACCGTGTTGCTGCCCAGGACCGTATAAGGCCCCACAGCTACTCCCGCTTGCAAGTGTACATTTTCACTTATATAAACCGGCCCTTCCAGACGTACCGAAGAGTCGACGCGAACGTGATTTTCCAGGTAGATGCGCGGGGCGATTTCCTGGGCTTTGATTTCCAGATTCACACGGCCATCCAGCAGATCAAACTGTGCCTGGCGGTATACTTCAAGCGAGCCGATATCCGACCAGTAGCCGCTCGCCTCATAGCCGTACAGCGGTTTTTGTTCCTGGAGGAAAAAGGGGAAAATTTCTTTGCTGAAGTCGACTTCTTTGTCTTCTTCTATATAAGAAAGCACTTCCGGTTCGCAGACGTACATCCCTGTGTTGACGGTATCGCTGAACACTTCTGCCCAGCTTGGTTTTTCCAGAAAACGATTGATCCGGCCCTGTTCATCCGTCATGACCACGCCAAATTCCAGCGGCGTCTCCACCCGGGTCAAGATGAGCGTAGCCAGCGCTTCTTTTTGCTCATGAAAACGGATCGCTGCTGACAGATCCATATCGGTCAACGTATCCCCGCTGATGACGATGAACCGTTCGTCGAGAAAATCGGCGCAGTTTTTCACACTGCCCGCTGTTCCGAGCGGCGTCGTTTCTTCAAAGTACACGAGAGAAACACCGTAGCGCGAACCATCACCAAACGTATCGCGGATGACATCAGGCAAGTATTGGAGCGTGACGGCAATCTCTGTAATTCCGTGCTTCTTCAACAGATCGATCGTGTACTCCATGCAAGGCCGGTTCAAGAGTGGCACCATTGGTTTTGGAGTTTGGGACGTTAACGGACGTAGACGCGTACCTTTACCACCAGCCATAATTACTGCCTTCATCTTTTTTCCTTCCTCCTTCATCATCGTTGCGATCATGCGCTGTCAGTGTCTATTTCTCCGATAAGGCCAGGCAAGCAACGCCGAGCAATCGGTATTCCTCCATCGTCTGGATCGCCAAAGACGTCCAGTTGTAATGTTGCAAAACGTCATGTTGCGCCGTCTGCGCCATCTGCCGCCGCTTTTTCGGATCTTGCAGCAGCCAGCGCAGCTGATCGGTGAGCGATTCCGGATTTCCGGCGTACATCGTCGCTCCGTTCTCCCCATGTCTGACGATTTCACGCAGTCCGCCCGTGTCCGCTGCCAAAATCGGCACGCCCAAAGCCATCGCTTCCAGGGCCACAATGCCAAATGGCTCATACAAACTGGGAAAGACCGCGATATCAGCAAGCAAAAACAGCTGATCTCGACGTGCATCATCGACAAAGCCCAGGAACTTCACGCGCTCGGCAATCCCCATCTCTTCCGCCCGCTGTTGCCACTGCCCCTGCATCGGTCCTTTGCCCGCGATGAGCAGCGTCATATGACCAAAGTCGTAGCGCAACCTGGCCATCGCTTCCAGCAAAAGGTGAACCCCTTTTTCCTGGACCAGACGCCCGACAAAAAACAGGATCGGCCCGTCGCCAATCGACAGCTCTTCGCGCAATCGATTTTGATCGAATGCTGGCGGCTGCGCCAAATCGACGCCGTTGTGAATCACCCGCAGTTTGGCTCGCGGAATGTCGAACAAACGCTGCACTTCATTCGCCATGTAGTGGCTGCAAACAATGACTCGATCCGAAGCGTGCGCAAGAGTGCGCTCGCTATTGTGAATCCGCTCTTGCAAAGGCGTATGAATCCCTTGATGCCGCCCGTGCTCCAAAGCATGGATCGTACTGACCAGCGGCAGCGAATAGCGTTCCTTGATTTCCATGGCGGCCCAGCCGACCAGCCAGTCATGAGCGTGAATCACGTCCGGTCTGACGCCGTTTTTCCAAAGCTGTTCCGTCGCGTCTGACATCGCCAGATTGAGCTGGAACACCCATGACAGGAAATCTTCCTGCTCTACCGGAATGTACGTAGGCAAACGGTGTACATGGACACCATCCATGACTTCCTCCGCCACGCTCCAGTCCGATGCCCGGGTCAGGACGTGCACGGCAACACCTTGGCGAACCAGATGACGGGCGAGATCGTAGACGGCACGACCCAGTCCGCCTACCACGTTCGGCGGAAATTCCCAGGCGAGCATCAGGACAACTCCCGCAGGTTCCGCGCCTTTGCTGGCCGCTACCAGTTGATGCGATACGTTCACTCTATGCGCCTCTTTTGGCAAATAGTACGTCTCATCTATGTGGGGAAAGATCGGGAAGGCAGTCTCCAGCTGTGTCAATCTCTCTGTATCCATTCGGTCTTCGCGCACCATCGCAAGCAGCTCCCGCATATTGGCGAGGTGATCATGGGTGCGACGCACAGCGTATTCGACAACGGTTTGACCATCCATGATAAACGCCCAGTCGCTGCTTTGCGCAAGCATCAGCTCTCGGCCCGCCTGTTTCAAGGCGCGGCTCGCAAGCTGGTCACGCTCTTGCTCCTGGCCCTTATGCTCGTAAAAAGCCGTCACGACCTCGATCAAATCGCGCTCCGCCTGATGCAGATGCCGATACAGCCAGCCGTTTTTTTCATTCAGCCAGACTTCTCCGTAGCCGTTGCGTCCCCAGGTCGACATCGGCAAATGCCCCAGGTCTTGTTCCTGATATTCGTCCAAGTATTCGGACGGGGTGATCAGCTTCACAATCTGGGAATCGCATGCCGTCTTGCGCAGCAAGTAGTCGAGAAATTGCGGACCCTCGTACCACCAGTGTCCAAACAGTTCAGCATCATACGTCGCGACAACGAGCGGCTTGCGGTCCATCCAGGCAACTGCCTCTTCGATTTGCCGTTCGCGGTGATAGAGGAAATGCCCCGCGTGAGAGGCTGCCTTTTCCCGTGCCCAGTCAGGTTCGTACAGCTGCTTTTCCACGTCTCGTCCGGTAATCCGGTGGTATTTCAACCCGGTATGTATACGGATTCCGGCGGGATGAATGTACGGCTCGATATAGTCCATGTCCCGGTCAAACCCGATATCCCGATAATATTCCCGGTAATCATAATCGCCCGGATAGCCGTCAAAAGTGCTCCACACCTGCTGGGATGCGACATCGTCTCTGGCGAAAGCCACCACCCCGTGCATCGTGCCGAGCGGAGCAAGCAAGCCTCTGCGCGGCTGTGGTGTCGCGTGTTCGATCGTATGGGAATCGACAAAAAAGTATTGCAGCCCCACCTCTCGGAGCAACCGATCTACCCCTGGCGTATAGCCGCATTCCGGCAGCCAAATTCCTCGCGGTCGCCTGCCCAAAATGCGTTCGTGCGTGTCCATGCCCGTACGCAGCTGTGCCAAAATCGCTTCCTCTGTCTCCACATATGGCAGAAAAGCGTGTGTCGCCGCGCATGTGATCAGCTCCAGGCAGCCGCTGTCTGCCAGACGTTTAAAGCCTTCTATCAGCCGATAATCGAGCTTGCTGCAAAATAAAGCGATAGTACGAAACTTTTCCAGGTACATCTTGGCGATACGCTGTTCAGCCGGGTTGTTTGCCGTATGTTTTACTTCTTTGCCTGCAAGCTCTACTGTTTTGGCGAGATAGGCGCGAAACCGTGTCGCGATCAGCTCGTCATCCAGCATGGACAGCAAAGTCGGGGACAGCACCATTGTCATGCGAAAGTCGATTTTGTCCGAGAGGAGCTTGTCGAAGACCATGAGCAACGGGATGTAGCATTCCAGCATCGCTTCGTACATCCAGCGCTCTTCCAGGCGATCGTCCCGGTCCCCGTGTCGTACATAAGGCATATGAGCGTGCAACACAAGGGAGAGATAACCGTTGTGCACAGTTGACACCTCACTTATTTGGATGTTTTGGAGTAGAGTGAATACGAGGAAAAGTTTTCGAACCACGCAGGCGCAGAGCGATCAGACGCTGGCTCCACCAATGGTTCGCCCCAGGCAGCTTTTGTATTTCGAGGAGTCACGACCACATCCGAGCGCAGTATCGGACAAAAGCGGCCATGCTCAAATAGACCGAAGTCGATTAAGTACGTGCGCCCTGGCAGCACATCGTTCACATACCAGGAATGCGCGTCCTCGCAGACGTAAATATCCCGGACAGAATGGGCATTTTGACCATCAAACAGCCGCTCTGTCACGTCGTACAAGCGCAGCCCTTTTTGAATCTGCCGGAAGTCTGCCTGTAGATACGATGCCACCATCCTCATCCTCGGCCATGTAATTTCCCAGTACACAAACAGCACGGTCGGACTTTGCGCCATCACCTTGACGATATCGCGTCCGTAAAAAGCTGGCAGTTGCCAATTTTCTTCTCGTCGGGATGCCAGCGATGACATCTGTCGATTCTCTGCCGATACACTCTCCACCTTCGCTCTGTCTTTTTGCAAACGATATTTCACCTGGCCTATGGTTAAGCCGCATTCTTGGGCAATTTGTGCGATGGATTTGGATTGTGCACGCAATTCAAGAATTTTTTCCAGCATCGTGATGCGCTCCTTTCCGCCAAGTTTCCCTTCCGCTATCCACTTGTCTGTCGTCTTTGTATATGTACAATGTCATCATAGCGAATGCCGCTAACAAAGACTGTCGAATGATGCATGCACATCTCTTCTTCTTTTGTCGATAAACAATCATATTTTCGTCATTGCCAAACAAAAGTCGAGAAAGCCGCTTTGGTAATCGCTTTCATCAGTCGAATGTTGCTCCGCTTTTCTCCCGCTGTTTTTCGCGTACTTTACATCTTACAAATGACAAAGGGCTTCCATACTTTGCTTTATGAAAAATTCATTACAAAACGGAACCGGGCGTGACCGTTTTGTCGATCGCAAGCAGCGCATCTCCCGCAAACTTCGCTGTCCGCTGAGCCAAACATAAAAAAACCCGCCATCTCAGCGGGTTTTGGGTGACGATTATCTGCGTTTGGTAATGCGCCCCGAGCTTCCTGCTTTTGTTCGCGGCGGTGATTTGCTTTTCGGCTTGGAAAAAATCGAGGAGCTCTTCGAGGAAACAGACGAGCCGTCGGAGGAGCGGGTAATTTTGCCTTTGCTTCCGCTAGAGGATGAGTCCTGCTTTTTAAACAGGTTGCCATCCTGACCGACTGAGCTGTCACTTTTCTTTTTGCTGTCGCTGCGCTTGAAGATGCTGCCCGTTCCTTCTTTGGTAATCGGCGGGGCAACCTTTTTCTCTGCCTCGCTCGGGACGTGATAGCTGCCGGAGGGCTTGTAAATCTCTTTGCTTGAGTAGCCCCGGTAGCTGCCTTTGTAGCTTTTCTTGTGTCCATCGAACAAATCGTCGAGAACACTCGCCAAAATGTATCCTTGCAAAAAGGATGAATCGTAGTTTTCCCGAACGTACTCCTTCGTGTCGACCTCAATCAGCGTATCGGACGGCTTCGCCTGATCTTGCTGCACATGATACAGCTCATCCGGATAGACGAGAAACATGTGTTGGTCGTCTTCTTTGGAAATCTCGTCCGGCTGCTTTTGGTCAGCAAGCTCCTGCGCTACCTCCGGCACCGTCTTGTTTTCGGCGCGATAAATGCGCGATGTCTGCCCTTTGTCCTTCGTGGAGACGGATTCAAGCGGGTAGCTCTCGCCAATTCCGGGGCTTCCGCAGCCAGCCAGCAAAAGCAGGAGCACCGCCGGAATCAGCAGGAGCTTGATCGATTTCATCCAACGGTTCGGCATGCTCACTCCTCCTTACGTTCCGCGAAGTACCTGGACATCCGCAGGTAAAACCGACTCTCCCTCGTACAGCATGAATCTGCCGTCCTGCCATTCGATCCGCAAAAGCTCGCGGCCGTCCGATTGGAACTGCCAGATGTACTGATCACCGGAAGTATGGAACGGAGCTTTTCCGACGACGAGCACTCTGCCGTTGTACTGTTCTTCCAGATGATAGGTCACATCGTCCATTTCGATTGTCGTAGGCACCTCATCTACGGAGTCCAGTCTGCCGTCGATGACCGTGTACAGCTGGTAAACCGTTTTTTCGCGTTCTTCGATGTATAAATAGCGGATGGTCGTTCCATCCTGCAAAGTCAGCATCGTCGCATTGCGGCTCGCATTGGTCGACTTTCCCGTTACCTGGTAGGTGACGAGCGAGACTTCCACCACGTCGCCAGGCCCTACCGTCAAAATGCTCTTTTCCGGGGCAGGCGGTTCATGCTTGGCAAATATATTTTGAATGCGCTTGAACAAACTCATCTGGTCCTACTCCTTCCTTGCCCGGTTTAGACCAGTGCGCCCAGAATCAAGGCGCCGACCAGGTGGAATGATCCCGCCACCATGGCGTGTGCGACTTTTCCTTGCTGGGTTCCACGCTCCAGATCAAGTCCGGCAAAGCTTTTCAACAAAATTTCCGCGATTTTTTGCAACAAGAGCAAAATAATAAATGAGACCACAGATGCCAACAGGGCGTTCCACAATTCATTCGAGTTC
Source organism: Brevibacillus sp. (assembly GCF_003521185.1). NCBI lineage: Bacteria > Bacillati > Bacillota > Bacilli > Caryophanales > Paenibacillaceae > Brevibacillus > Brevibacillus sp. The sequence goes on along the minus strand of NZ_DOTK01000030.1, from coordinate 26,296 downwards.
ATGATCGATTGCGATAAAATATAACCTTGCGCAAACAGCTTCATGACAAACCGGGTCGTCACGGCCACGTTCCCGTTTTTGATTTCAGCCATATCCTTGTACTTCGTAAAAAGCGTGTCAATCCACATCAATACAAACAGCAAAATACCGCCTGCTCCGGTCCACACGAGCATTCCGAGCAATTGTGTCCACGACACGTCTATCCCCCCGCAGCAACTAAGATAGTAGAAAGTGCGGCTTCGCCAGCTTTTTTCGTGGCGAAGCCTGTGCTTTCTCATTCAACCTTTCAAGGAAAAAGGGGCTCCGCCGAAGCGGTTTACCCCTCGTATTTTTTCATGAGCGCTGCCAGTTCGTCTTCCACCTGCTGGTCTTTGGAGAGTTTCGCGATTTCGTCGTCGAGCGAGCTTTGTTTTTTGTACAGCTCGCCGCTTGCTTCCGCTTCCGCCTCCATCTGCAACGCTTTTTCTTCCATCCGTTTCAGCCCTGCCATCGCAGAGTTGCTGTCGAATCCAGCCATCGTCTGGTTGATCGTTTTTTGCGCTTTGGCAGCATTGACGCGAGCCACGAGTGTTTCGCGCTTGTTTTTCAGATCGGTAATCTGTTTCTTCATTTCAGCCAGCTTGTCGCGCAGCCCGTCCGCAGCCAGCTTGTTTTTCTCGTAAGCCTCTTTGTACTCAGCCATTTTTTGCTCGGCGGCTTTCTTTTCTTCGAGAGCGCGGCGGGCCAGATCGATGTTTTTCGCCTGAGCGGCCACGTGCGCTTGCTCTTCGCGCTTTTTCACCAGCGCTTCCTGCTCTTCGTACAGCACCTTGAACTTTTTCTCCAGAGCGATTTGGGCAGCAACCGCTTTTTCCGCTTCACTCAAATCCTCTTGCATATCGCGCAAATATTGATCGGTCATTTTAATTGGATCTTCCGCTTTTTCAATCAAGGCATAAAGATTGGACATAGTCAGATCGCGAAGTCTTTTAAAAATGGACATGTGATTTCCTCCCTCAATACGTGCTGGGTAATTCGGCCCACATTTGCCGAACCCTCTATACATGTATCTACGTTACTTACGCAAGCAAGTTTCAAAATGATGTCTTTTTCTTCTATGCATTTTTTTCCGCCAAGGCTGGCATGCTGACTTTCGCCTTTTTGTCCGCTTCATCCCACTGCAAGTATGCGTCGAAGCGCTCTTTCCCTTTGACAAAGCCTTTGATCAGATTGGTCTTGCCTGTTTCCATCAGCTTTTTGGCCGCAGCCGGAGTAATTTTTTTCCCCATGATCGTCTTGGAAATGGTGACGGTACACTGGGACTTTTTATAGTTGGCGCACCCGTAAAACTCTCCCTTGTCTACGAGATCGCCGCCACACGCCCGGCAAGCAGCCACTTTCGAGCCGATGGAAAACTTGGACGCCTGCTTGGATGTGGGCAATGCTTCGACGTCGTACGCTTCCAGCTTCCATTCGCGGGACTGCTCGACGGCATCCTCGACGATCTTGTGCGAGAGCTTGCGCACCTGTTCCATGAAAACTTGCGCGGAAGCATCGCCCTGCCCGATTTCCTGAAGGCGCTGCTCCCATCTGGCTGTCATTTCCGGGGAAGCGAGAATTTTGTCGCCGATGACGTCGATGAGCAGCGTCCCTTTTTGCGTTGCGAACACCTGGTTTTTGCGGACTTCAATATACTTGCGTTCCTTGAGCATGTTGATGATCCCAGCTCTGGTCGCCTCTGTCCCCAAGCCTTCTGTCTTCATCAGCACCTTTTCCAGCTCCTGATTGTCGAGGTGCTTCCCGGCTGTCTTCATCAGCGTGATCAGTTGGCCTTCCGTGTAGCGTTTGGGCGGCTGGGTCTTGCTTTCTTTGGCTTCTACTTTGTGCACTTTTCCTGTCTCGCCTTTGGCAAGCGGAGGCAGCACAGCTTCCTTGTCATCCTTTTCCTCATCAAACAACACTTCGCGCCAGCCAGCCCTGATTTGCACCTTGCCTTTGCTGATGAAAACGGCGCGGCCGTCGACCAGCGTGTTCACCGTCGTATAGTCAAACAAGGCGCTTTCCTGATGCGCGGCAATGAGGCGTCTTGCCACCAGGTCGTAAATTTTTCGCTCCTCGTCGCTCAGCCTGGAAACGGTCGGCACTTGCTCGGTTGGGATGATCGCATAGTGATCGGTCACCTTTTTTTGGTTGACGTACCGTTTGTCCGAGGCGATGGATGCTTTCGCCAAAGGAAAGTGTGGCTGGTACTCCGGCTGCTTCGACAGTTTGTTCAAAATGTCGGGAAACGTCTTCGCCTCCTCCTGGGTGACAAAAGACGAGTCGGAGCGCGGATAGGATAAAAGCCCCTTCACGTACAGCTTTTGCGCAATCTCCAACGTTTTTTGCGGCGAATACTTGAACATTTTATTCGCCGTCGCCTGTAACGAGGACAGATTGAACAAATAAGGCGGCAAAAATTCTTTGCGCTCGGTTTCCACCTCGCTAACCTCGCTTGGCTTGTCCCGGCAAAAAGCGGCAATCCGCTCTGCCAACTGCGGATCGAGGATGCGCGACTCCCCGTCTTCTTTGTGCCAGACGCCTTCGTAGCGCTTCTTGCCGATGGCAAACGTCGCCTTGACTTCCCAGAAAGGCTCCGGCTTGAACGCCGCGATTTCTTTTTCCCGCTTGACCACCAGTGCGAGCGTTGGCGTCTGGACCCGTCCCGCCGAAAAGACGTCTTTGATCCCTCTTTGCTGCAACAACAACGTATAGACGCGCGATGCATTCATGCCTACCAGCCAATCCGCACAAGAGCGGCTGTACGCCTCATGGTACAGATTGCGCGTCTCTGTCTCCTCAAGCAAGGCCGCGAAGCCTGCGGTTACGGCTTTCTCCGTCAGGGAGGAAATCCACAGCCGCTTCATCGGTTTGCGCACTTTGCACATCTCGACAATCGTGCGGACAATCAGCTCCCCTTCGCGCCCGGCGTCGCCCGCATGGATGATTTCGGTCACGTCTGAACGCTTCAACAGCTGTTTGATGATGCCAAACTGCTTCGCTTTTGACTTCATCACCTGGTGCTGAAACGATTGCGGCACTAAAGGCAGTGTGGCAAGCGACCACTTTTTCCACGCCGGGTTGTAGGCTTCCGGCGGCACCAGTTCACAAATATGCCCGACCGCCCAAGTAAAAAAGGCTCCTTTCGGAAACATCCGATTCGGGTGCACTTCAACGAAGCCTTGTTGTTTTCTATGGGCAAAAGGACTGGCAAGCTTCATGGCCTGGTCCGGTTTTTCTGCTATGACGACTTTCATGCATGCTCTTCTCCCTGTGTTCAATCTGTCTCTATTCTACTACATCGGGCCAAAGATTTTCCCTTTTGCCAGCACAGCCAGCTCGATTTTTTCAATCGACTGGCAATAGACGCCTTCTGCATCGGCCAAAACAGGCGGTGTATCTGCTGCGGCGAATGCCAGTTGCCGCATGACGCCTTTGCTGCCTTCGTACCAGTCTATGTCCTTTGGCGCTTCGTGCTGTACCCGTTGCCATGCCTGGCGCAGCGCAGGAGAGTAGAGTCGCTTGGCGCCAGGCAAAAGCGCGCACCTGCGCACCGTTTTTTGATACGGCTTCCCTGGCACCGTCTCGCGCAAATCGTGGAACAGGTGCGGCCAAAAATCTTTGCGGGAGCCGGAATGTGGCTTGTGCTCTGCCCACTTCTCTACTCCCTCTCTGATTTTCGTGTCGCGATACAAAAGGCTGTACAGTCGTTTGCCCAACTCGATCCGTTCAACCAGCGAGGCAAACTGAAGCACTTGATCGCCGAGCAGCCGCAACGGAGCGTTTGACCGTCCCTCCGCTTCGTACGGAAACAAGATCAAGTTGAGCCGAAGCACTTCCTGCAAGGCAAAAGGCCACGTTTTGACCACGCTATGGCGGTACGTCGCATCCCCCATCATCTGCGTCTCCAAATAGTTTTGCTCGTTCACAATCAGCCCAATGGTGAGCAGCTTGCTGTCGCCTTTCTCCCAAAAGTGGTTCCAGAGCGCTTGCATGAAGCGGGAGACGCCGAATTGGGGCAGGAGGTGAAAAAGATTGGTCTGGCGCTTGGCGCTCTCCTCATACAGTAATAATTGAGGGTAGGCATCTTGAAAAATAAGCCAGTTGCCCCGCTCCAAAAAAGAAAAGTAATCGTGCTGTTCTTTTTTGGAAAGCAGCCTGGGCAGCAGTTCGCCGCGCAAATCTGTCATGCTCCATCCGGCATTGCGCGAAACGAGATGCGCCAAAAGTGTCCAATGGACTTCGGGATGCCGGCGAAAAAAAGCCAAATAGGCGCTCGTCCTGTCCAGATTGTCGCCGTTGCTTTCCTTTGTTTTGCTGCGAATGTCCGTGACCGTGTCCTGGTCTTTTTTTATGAGGGGATCGGCAGCCTGACTCGCTCGCTTTCCTTTTCCAAGCTCGCGTGCAAGCGGCCACAGAGTCGCGTACGTTTGCCATGTCCGGCCCATCATTCGTCCCTCCCCTCTGGCAAAAGCATGTGTGATGGAGGTGTTTGTCATTGCTGCAAGTACGGCAAGAAATCAACCGCATTCAGTCTCTGCTCCTCAGCCAGCAAAAACAGGATGGCTCCTGGCGCTTCTGTCTGGAAAGCTCCCCGACGACTGACGCTCACATGATCATCCTATTGCGCACGCTCGGAATTGATGATGAGCGATTGATCGATGGACTTGCGACCCGCATTGCCGCTCTCCAGCAGGAAAATGGCGCCTGGAAGCTGTATCCGGACGAAGCGGAAGGGAATTTGTCGACGACGCTGGACTGTTACTACGCCCTGCTGTTCTCGCGCCGCTACCAAAAAAATGATCCTCGCCTGGTTCCCGCTCGCGAGTTCATTCGCGCCAAAGGCGGACTGACCGAAGCCAATTTGCTGACCAAATTTGCCGCTGCCCTGACCGGACAGTACAAGTGGCCCGCTCATTTTCTCGTGCCTGTAGAAATTGCCTTGCTGCCCCCTTCCTCGCCTGTCAGCTTTTACGATTTTGTCGGATATGCCCGCGTGCATCTCGCCCCGATGATGATTGTTGCCGACCGCAAGTTTGCCAAAGGAACGGCGGACACGCCCGATTTGTCTGATTTGTACGTGACGTCTCCGATCTCTCCCGGCCTTTATCCGCACCGCTTGCTGGATCGTTTTGCCCGTGGCGGCCAGCCTTTCCTTGCTTCGATCCACGAGCATGTCATGCGCCTGCCTTTGCTGCCCGGCTTGCTGCACGAGCTATCGCTGCGCAGACTGGAGCAGTTTATGTTGGCTCGCGTGGAAGCCGACGGAACGCTGTACAACTACTCCACCTCCACCTTTTTCATGGTCTTTGCCCTGCTTGCCCGCGGCTATTCTCCCCGCGATCCGCACATCGCGAAAGCGGTCGTCGGGCTGCGCGACAGCGTATGCCAAACGCCGGAAGGCTCTCACCTGCAACTGGCGACTTCCGCCGTCTGGGATACTTCCCTCCTGGCACACGCTCTCCAGCAAAGCGGCCTGTCCGCCAATCACCCTGCTATCGCGTCAGCCAACCGCTACTTGCTTGCGAAACAGCAGCATACGTACGGCGACTGGAAAATTCGCAATCCGGCAGGACACCCGGGAGGCTGGGGTTTTTCCGACTTCAACACGCTGAACCCCGACATCGACGATACGACAGCCGCTTTGCGGGCATTACGCGCCCAATCGCGGCTGGACAAAACGACAGCCGCCGCCTGGAAGCGCGGACTCGACTGGATTTTGTCCATGCAAAACGACGATGGCGGCTGGCCTGCCTTTGAGAAAAATACAGACTCCGCCCTGATCCGCAACTTGCCGATTGAGGGGTCAGATACGGTCAGCACCGATCCTTCCTCTGCTGATTTGACCGGAAGAACATTGGAGTTTCTCGGTCGATACGCCGGGTACAAGGAAAGCGACGCCCCTGTGCAAAAAGCCGTTCGCTGGCTGCTCACCCACCAGGAAGCGGACGGGTCGTGGTACGGTCGCTGGGGGATTGCCTATGTGTACGGAACATGGGCGGCGATTACCGGACTTGCCGCAGTCGGTGTAACGTCCACTCACCCTGCGGTCCAAAAGGCTGTCGCCTGGCTGCTCGGCACGCAAAACGCTGACGGGGGCTGGGGCGAATCATGCCACAGCGACGAGAAAAAAACATACGTCCCTCTCGGCGCAAGCACGCCTTCCCAAACAGCCTGGGCGCTCGATGCTCTCATCGCCGTCTCCCCTGAGCCTACGCCCCCGATTTTGCGAGGGATCGACTTTTTATCCCGGCAAAGTCAGGCGACGAGCTGGTCTGTCTCGTATCCGACAGGAGGCGGACGGCCTGGCGGCACGTATTTTGCCTATCACAGCTATCGCTTCATCTGGCCGTTGCTCGCTCTTGGCCACTTCGAGCACAAATATGGTTCATCCCGTTAGGCGAGGCTGTCATTGGCCTCGTCTTGTTGGTGCTGGTGGTGTCGTCGGTCGAATCGGCACCTCTTTGCTGTAGATGAGCGAGTCTTTTGGCGTGTCAAAAACCGATGTGCAACTGATCACGTCCGCATCTCCGATCAAAACAAGCGATGACTGCTGCACGCCCCCTACTTTGATGTCTCCAAGCGCAATCTTTTTATTGTGGACTTTCATGTTCATTCTGCTCGTTCTCCTTTTTCCTTCATCGCACTTTTGCTCTATGCGGGATTTTGTATTGTATGCCTGCACTGCCCAGCGCGGACCGCGAACCCAAAAACAGGTATGAACACCCAGTGCCCTCCCACATACAATACAGAAAGGCTCTTTCGTAAAAAGGATGTGTCGAAGATGCCAGCCATTGTTGGGGTCATCAATGTAAACAGCATAAGCGGCGTCTTCAATGTCGGAGACGTCCGGAGAATTTCCCCTGTCAGCTACTCCAAAACCTTTGCAGGAGGAGGCTCGTTCAACTCTGGCACCAATCTTTCGTTCAAGATTCCGCGCAGCGTAGTCTACGTGAACGAAACGACCAGCAACGAACTTCCCATCTTCGTGGAGGATACGAGCGATTCTGCGGCAGAGGGACGGGATTTTCCATGAATTTTTTTATTCATCAAAACATCGTCATCCACAATTTGAAGATTGATGGCATAACCAACTCATCGGTTTGTCAAATCGGCAGTGCCGGCATCATCAAGCCGCTATCCCAGCTTTACAACACAGGCGGATTCACGGAGCCGGCCCCCGCAGCCGGACCGTTGCCCGAGACGTCTTCGGCAGAATTTATTCCGCTTGTCCCATTGGTTGAGCCTTCACGCTGACCAGCTTTATGTTTGATGAAGAAGGATGATCGTCATGTACATCGGTTCCGAAGTGATGCAGTATTTGCAACAGTTACATGACTATATACAAACACAGAACAAAAAAATCGAGAAAATGAAGCAAATGATAGAAGAATTGCAGCAAGATATCAAAGACTTGAAAGAGAAACAGGTTCCTTCTGTAATCAAAAACGAGTACAAGTTTGATCTGTTGAAGGTGGAACGGCTAGAAGGAACGCTCAATATCGGTCTCAACCCGAAAGGCAACGATTCGGGAATCGGCGAGCTTTCCATCAATCAGACGATGAATGTGCCGTCTGGCGAGCAAAAAAACTCGCCGCTGTTTGACCGCGTGCAAAAAGAAATATACCGCTACCTGGAGTCGGACGCCTATCACGTGCTGGAACGAATCGAAGAAGAGTGCGGATACCCGCTCAATGACGACTACCGGGCTTTTATATTGGACGATATCAAAAAGCAAATTGATCAGCGCATCCGCTATTACGTCAATCAGCTTCCCGCCGATGACCTGGAGCCGGAACAAATCGACGCCTTGGTGCCAAAAATAGTCCAGAAGGTCAAGCGGGATATCGAAAAAACGTGTGAGAGCTTCGTCAAAAATCTGCCTCGCGAGGTGAACGAACCCTGATATGATCTACCAGGTGATAAATGGTGCCGTCTGCGTCGGCAAGCTTTCGATTGATGCCTTGTCATCCTCTGCATCCTTGTTCATTGGAGATACAACAACGGTCAAACTGCTGTCCATTTATGAAACTCCGCCAGAATCGATGATCATTGGAGCGGTCCCGGTTGATACCGCGCTCACTCCGCCATAAGGAGGCGACAGCTGTTGTACCGAAGAACAAGCCACGTCAAAAAGTTGAGCAGCATCTCCATCGATTCTTCCTCTGTTTTGCAACTTGGCGATTCCAGGCAAGTGCATACCCAAGCCAATATTTTGGCGATTCAACGGGAAAAAGCGATTTTTTTCAAAAATGAACTGCCTTTTGCCGATTACGATGTGTTCAGCGTTCCGTTAGCAGCTCCTTGCCCCGAGGAGCCGATATGCATCGATACGTTTCACGACTGCACACATCTGCGCGTGCGAAAAGTCGACGTGCCGTTCGCTGCGGCATCTTCCGTGATCCATATCGGTTCCACCGAATGCCTGACCCTGGAAACACGCGTGAAAAATATCCGGCATTTGCTTCGCGACGAACCAAAGCCGAAGAGAGGGGATTAACCAGTGCCTTCCGTGGTGGGAGCTGTCAATATCAACAGCAACTCGGGAACTGTCAACTTCGGGGATACCTTGAACATCTCCCCGAAAAGCGCAACGAAAACCTTTTCCGGCTCTGGGGGCGGCAATACGGGCAATGTCGTCAATACGATCAACGGCGCCAATGCAACCAATACGCTTGATCCGAGCATTGTCGATCAGCCGCTGGTAGGGAATATATGAACGAACAGTGTTAATGGCTTTCATTAGCACTGTTTTTGCCCGCAGGCGGACATGCCTCCTTTTCGCCTCGGGAAACCGCAAAAAAGAGGAGGTACGTGAAGTCCTCCCCTACAGCTTCGCCTTGAATGTCGTTTTTCGCTCCCGATAGTCCGCATCACGGTGCAAAATGATTTCCAGCAAGCCATCCTGGTACTGTGCTTTCATTCCTTTTGCGACCACCGGAGCTGGTAGCTCGATATTCCGTTGAAAAGAGCCGTAGCTCCTCTCTGTTTTCACGCACGCGCCGTTGTAATTCGGCTCTTTGACTTCCCCTTTGATTTCGAGCAGCTTTTGCTCGACCAGTGCCAACTCCAGGCTGTCGCGCGCGAAGCCCGGCAATTCGCAGCAGACGATTACCGCTTGCTCCGACAAGAACACATCCGTGACAGGATAATCAGTCGTTTCTTCCTCCTGCACGACCCGCACTGGCTTGCCTTTGGGCTGTTTCGCGCTCTTTTGGCTGGTCTGCACGACCTTCGTCGTCTTCGTGGTAGAGGTCGTTGTCTGATTCGGCGTTTGTTTGCTGAGTGCCGCTACATTTTCCCAAAAACTCGCGTCCATGATTTGATTCATCTGGCGCAAAGCACCCCACGGATGCTCTTTGTCCAGATTTAATTTTCCCAGGCTTTGCGAAGCCTTTTGCAACTGCTTCAACGTCTCTTGCCAATTTTTCAAGGACGTGGCCTCCTTCCCTCAAGCTGACATACGCCCGTTTTTGGCAGTATATGTGGCTCGCTTTGGGAAGGGTGCACAAAAATCATTATGTCTGCCCATTGTCACTGACATCTGGCGCGGGTGCTGGCGGCGCGATAATGTCAGGAGGCGGCATGTCGCTCGGGTACGTCTCGCCGGACTGCCCGTTTCCTCCATCCGGTACGGGAGTTGGCTCTGGCGTCGTTTCCGGTTTAGCTGCCGGGGTTGTCGGTTTCTCCGATTTTGGCTTCGCTTCTTTGGTCGGGGATGAAGTGGACGGCTTTGGCGTCGTCGGCCTCGTCTCCGTTTTCATCTCGATCTTGGCGACTTCCGCAACCGACGCGTTGCTCAGTTGGTTCGTTGATTCGGCTACACCCAGTTCCTTTTGCAGCGTACTGCGGACCGCCTGCATGTTCTCCCGCGGCCACAAGGAATACGGCGAGCTCCAGATCGCCCCGTTTTCCAGCGAGACGATATTATCCGAAGAAATCGTGCCGAAATCCATGGCCATGCCTTTGATTTGATCCTTCGACAAATCTGTTTTAATATGCTGTCCAACCGTTTCCATCACCGATGTCAGACGGGTAACTCCGTCCATCGAGATCATTTTGTCCGCTACTGCGCGAATCACTTGCTGTTGACGGCGGTTGCGGTCAAAGTCGCTCGAATTGTAAGCACTGCCGCGCCTGTCGATCCGGTGTCTGACAAAGCCCAAAGCCTGTTCGCCATTCAGCACCTGGGTTCCCTTTTTCAAATTTCGGTAGACGCCTTGCTTGGGAAGCTCATAGACGAGATCGCGATCCACATCTACCTTGACGCCGCCAAGCTTGTCAACCGCTGCCGTAAAGCCCTCGAAGTCGAGCTGGACGTAATGGCCGACAGAGATTCCAAACATATGCTCCAGCGTTTTCTTGAGCATCGTCATGCCGTTTTCCGTCACAGGTTTGCCTTTGCTTTCTGCCAGCTTTTTCTGACCTTCGCCAAGTGCAAAAACTTCATTGATCTTGTGATAACCTGGGTATCCGGGAATCTCGACCCGCGTGTCGCGCGGCAAGGATACCATCGTCACTTTTTTCGTCACAGGATTCGCGACCGCGACAACCAGCACGTCTGTGTTCAGCATCCCGATGTTTTTCCGCGTGTCCACCCCGACAATGACGAACGCAATCGATTTCTTATCCTCATACGGCTGCTCGACGACGGGCTGATCGGGAAGCTTGTACGGATCTTCCGTCACGACTTCCAGTGTCTGGTCGACCTTGTTGAGCGCGTATCCCGCCCCGACCGCCAGCAAGCAGAGAAACAGGCACGCAGCCAAGAGCAGATACATCCGCTTGCTTCGCTGTCCGCGTTTTTTGCGTGTACGCGGCTGTTTCACAGGGGCCCTTTGTTTTTCGTTCTTGGCCTGCACGCAGGTTCACTCCTTTTCACATGCATGGTGTCACAATTCTATTCATTTTTTTTATTATTCTGGAAAAGCATGTCCTATTTTACCACATTCTGCTGTCAGATTGTAGCTGATGCCCGAGGGATCGCACCTGTTTTGTCGTTTTAGCGGCGAGTCCTTGCACTCCTTAAACGAAACAGGTAGTCTAAAACTATTGGGAAAACCGGAAAAAGAAAAGATCGGGGGACTGGAGAGTGGAACACGTACAGGTGCTGATCGCAGGCGGCGGCATCGCGGGGTTGTCTGCCGCTATTTGGTGCCAACGATTGGGGTTGTCTTGTTTGCTGGTAGAAAAAACAGATCGGCTCGGCGGCCAGTTGCATCAAATCCACAATGAAATTTGGGATTTTCCTCCGCGTGTGTATGCGCAAGGGGCTTCTTTGCTGGAAGATTTGTCCCGGCATCCTTCCGTGCAAAAACTGGCTGTCCGCTTTGAAGAAGAGCTGGTAGCCATCGATCGGGTCGCCAAAACCGTGACGACTTCCAAAGCGCTCTATCGCGTAGACTATTTGCTCGTTGCCACTGGTGTTGCCCCTAACCAAATTCCGGCTCTGGACGGCTGCCCCCGCGTCTTGCCACCCTCCTTCTCCACGACGGCGGAGGCTACGTCGGTAGCTGGACTGGACTTGGCTGTGATTGGCGGCGGAGATCGCGCTGTCGAGAGTGCCGTGAACCTCACCAAGCATGCTCGCCACGTCACCTTGCTGATCCGCAGCAACCATCTGCGTGCCCGACCCGATTGGCTGCGCAAAATGGCCGCGCTCCCCAATTTGACCGTTCTGTGGGAGACGGAAGTGAGCGGCTTTTTGCACCGCGAAGACCGGCTATGGTTGACATTGGCTTCGCGTCGGCCGGAAAATCCGCAACAATTGCTGGTCGACTTGATTTTGCCGCGCATCGGAGTCCATGGCAATTGCGCCGGGTTGGATGGATTGACCATGTTTGGAGACGGCTATTTGAAGACAGACGATTTTCAACGATCCGACGATGCGTGGATATACGGCTTGGGTGACGTCACCAACGGCGCTGCCTATGCCAGCCTGTCACTGGCTGTCGGGCAGGCTATGAAAGCCGTCAAGCATATTTCCATGCACGGCCGCTCGTCTACTCCGTTTTGAGCTTAGAAAGGAGCGCTGTTCTTGTACGTTTTTTCAGATGATTTCGGTTTGCCTGTGCAGCTTACCTTCGATCCGGACGAGTATCGCTCTCACCCGGCTGGGCACGTGCTCATCGTTCCCTTTTATCAAGGCAAGCTGCTGTTTACCCGTCATCGCAGCCGCGGTGTGGAGCTGCCCGGCGGAAAAGTCGAGCCTGGCGAAAGCAGTCTGGCTGCCGCCGTACGGGAAGTGTATGAAGAGACAGGTGCTGTCCTCGAAGGCATTGAGCGTATCGGGCAGTACACGCTGAGCGGCGGGCAGCGAAAAGATATTTACATCGCAAAAGTGCTTACATACGAAAAGAACCCTCCCGGTGCTGACGTCCAGGAGACGGTCATGTTCGCGGATATTCCCCGGGACATCAAGAACGACAAGCAGTTTAGCCGGATTTTGCGCGACGACGTGTATCCGTTGACATTGGAGCGCGCCCTGCGGCATCCGTTTGCGGCCCACTCCGGCCAGTGAGCAAGCTTTTCTTTCAAGCGTCAGGTGAACAAAAACAGGCATGTCCGAACTGCAAGCCCTCCCTTTCTGGTGAGAGACTGCGGCAGGACTGCCTGTTTTTAATTTTTTTCTTTTTCCTTTTTCCCGGACAACAGGCGTGCAAACAGATCGTTCACATCAAGGCCGTACTTTTTGAGCGCATTCGCACGCCGCTTTTCCTGCTCGGTCTCCGGTTCGATTCCGAGCACCTCGGAGATTTGCCGCCATGCTTTCGTCTCTTGCTCTTTGGCAGCATCCTGCTCCGTGCTCTGCCCGGTCTGCTCAGCTTGCTTGGGCTTCAACAGGAAAATCGCCACTACCCCGAACACGAGCGACAGACCGGCGATGGAAAAGAACATGACGTTTCGCGAAATCCCGAGCAGCCACGTAAACACGGGCGGCCCGACCGCTACCCCCATAAAACGCACGCCGCTGTACAGGGATGTAATCATCCCCCGCTCGGCTTTCTGCACCGCTCCGACAATCATCGAATTGAGGCACGGCAAGATCATTCCCGTCCCGATGCTCCCAATGATGAGAATCCCGATCAGCACATAGGCGCCTTTGACAAAGCTGGCCAGTATATACGATGCCGACAGCAAAAACATCCCGATGATCACAAACAGGCGCATGAGGCCGAGCTTTTTGCGAATAATGACTCCCGTCAAATAGGCAGCAATACTCATGACCAAAAGCGGGATCGCCAAAAATCCGCCTTTGATGACACCGTCGATCTTGTACTTTTCTTCCAGCAGATCGGACAGGTAGAACAACACGCCGAACAGCGTGAACAAACAAATGCTGCCGATAAAAAACGCGGGGATCAGCCATTTTCCGTGCTGCTTGAACACTTCTCCGATCCTGTGCAAATATTGCTTGATGACAAGCGGCTTGCGTTCTTGCTTCTTTTCTTTTGTCAAAAACAGAAACAGTACAAGAACCGCCCCGCAAATAATCGGAAACGCGAGGAAGACCATGTACCAGGAAATCAAGGCGAGCAAGGAGCCAAAAATCGGACTCAACACTTTGCCCAGTCCGTTCGAAGTCTCCATCAAGCCGAGCGCTTTGCTCTCCGAAGCTCCTTCAAACAGATCGCCCACCAGTGCCATGGCAATCGGCGCCGTCCCTGCTGCCCCAATCCCCTGCAAAACCCGTCCTCCCATGATCAGCATGTACGGCTGATCCAGCCACATCGCCGCGAGTCCTGCCAACAGCCCCCCTACCCCGTACAGAGCCAGCGAAAACAAAATGACGATCTTCCGGCCAAAACGGTCAGACAAGTATCCTGCCAGCGGAATCACAATCCCCGCGGCAATCGAAAAGGCTGTAATGAGCAGACTGGTTTGCAGGGAGGTCAGGTGCATTTTGTTTTTCATCGTGGGCAAGACGGGAATGAGCATCGAGTTGCCCAACACCATCACCAGCGGGATTCCCGTCAGCCCTATCAGGTTTTTCGCATTTTGTGCCATACGAAACTCCTCATCTCACGCATAGACGCTGCCATCCCAGCGCATCGCGTTGATAATTTCCCAGTTCGGCGCAAGTCCGATTCCCGGTCCTTCAGGGACGGTCACTTCGCCGTTGACTGGATAAAGGGGAAAGAGAGCTGTAAACGGATTTTCCATCACATCCCACTCGATCGGCTCAATCGGCTCGCTGTCCATTTTGCTCCAGGCCGGCAGACAAGCTTGCGCAAACAGCGTATACAATCGCGCCAAGCCGCCGTCAAAAGTATGGGGCGATACCCGGTAGCCAAACTGACGCGCTGCTTGCAGCATGATCCGGTAGCTCTCGATTCCTTCCGTATGCAATACGTCCGGCTGCGCGATGTCAATCGCTCCCTGCCTGAACAAAGCCAAATAGTGCGTGCAGCGAATCAAATTTTCGCCCCCCGCAAGCGGAATCGGCAGAGCGGCCCGCAGCTTGGCGTATTCGTCGACATGCTCCATCGGCATCGGCTCTTCCAGCCACATCCAGTTGGCATAGCGATTCAAAAGCCGCGTCCACTGTCTCGTCGTTGCCAAGTCGTAGCTTTGATTGGCGTCAAGCGCTACCTGAATCTCCTCTGGCAGCATATCCATCATCCGGGCAATGTGTCGCTGATCTTCCTGAACCGAGCGTCCGCCGATTTTTACTTTGACTTTGGAAAAGCCCGCTTCTGTCGCCGCTGCCACTTGGCTGAGCGAATGCTCGATCCAGTCTTCACGCTCGGAGTAAGACTGAAAAGAGGCGTAAACAGGGATGGTGCGATGAATCGCCCCGCCCCATAGCTGACAGACAGACATGTTCGCCGCTTTGGCGGCAATCTCGCTCAAAGCCATGCTGACGCCTGAAGCCGATCGCTGATGCCATTTGCTGATCACATCCGCGATCATCAGTCGGCCAGAAGCGTCCTTGCCTAGCAAAAACGGGATGATCCGTTCCCGAAACCCTCTGTCCAATGTCGGCAACCAATCGACGATTTCCCCCCACCCATCGATGCCAGCTCGTGTGATGATGCGGACGAGAAACGTGCTGCGATAGCGCTTGTACCCATTGGCGTCACCGTATGCTTGCGGCAAGCGATACAGGAGTGGATAAGTTTCGACGCGCTCGATCAGGAAACGCCGATCAAACGAGGTCATCGCGTCCCTCGCGCTGCTCGATTTGCTCTTCGTACTCGTCGTAGGAAAGGAAATTCCCTTTTCCTTCGCCTTTTCGCATGTAATCCTCGTATGTTTCGCTGCGCATGAAGTGAACACTGTCCGGCCCGTGGTAGCCGTCCATGTCGGTGTAGCCGATTTCTTCTACCGCTTCGACATACCCGTCCGGCTCGTCGCTTTCGATGTACATCTCGCCATAATCGGCTTTGTCGCCTTCCTGGAAGGAGAACGGGGTGCTGGACGTGCCCCACGACTCGACGATTTGCCAGGCGTCTTCTCCATCAAAGCCGTTCTGCCCCTCTTTTTCATCGAGCGATGTGCGACCAAAAGGCGGCTGCAAAAACTCTTCCTCGATCGGTCGGGACTCGTTCACATGCGGGGCAGGAGCGTGTTCCTTGCACGTTTGCGCCTGGGGCAATGCTTCCAGCCTCTCGTGCGGAATGGGCTCGCCACAGACCGTGCAGAGGCCGTATGTCCCTTCTTCCATCCGGGTCAGCGCCTGGTCGATTTCTTTCAGCGTCTCCCGGTCAAGGCTGTCGAGAGCCAAATCTTTTTCGCGTTCAAACATTTCACTGCCTATATCTGCCGGATGGTTATCGTACATGGAAAATTCCTGCAAGGAGGTAGTCATCGGTTCTCGCATGCCGTAGTGATCTTGCACGCGATCTTCGAGTTCTTTTTTCTGCTCCAGCAGTTTTTCCCTGAAGCTGGCCAGCATTCTGTGATCCAAATCGGGCACCACCTTTGTTTGGTTTCCTCAACAGGTAGTATGGCTCAGCAGTTGGGAAATAACCATCGCATGCAAGCACAAAAAACCTGCCACCCCGATTGGAATGGCAGGTTTGAAATCATTACGATTCGCTTACATGTGCGTAGTGTTGTTCCACGATGTCTGCGCAGCGCACGCAGAGCGATGGATGCGCTTCGCGTGTACCCACGTCTTGCTTCACGACGCGGCAACGCTCGCATTTTTCACCGTCAGCCGCCGAGACGACAACTGCGATGCCTTCGAGTTGTGCTGCCTCTGCCGGAACTGCTTCGCCCTGGGCGTGCAGATCGACGTGAGCGACGATGAACAGGTCAGCCAGATCGTCCATGGCAGCCAATGCTTTCGCTGCTTCTTCCGTTTGCGGATACAGCGCCAGCTTGGCATCCACGGAATTTCCGAATACTTTGTTGCGGCGCGCTTCTTCCATGGCTTTGAGCACTTCATCGCGTACAGCGAGGAAAGCGTCCCACTTGCTTTCTGCCTCTGCGGAGAAGCTCAGGTGCTGCTCGTCGCCTTCCGGCATGTCTGTCAGCTGCACGCTTTGTTCGGACACTCCCGGAATGAACGCCCACACTTCGTCAGCGGTATGCGGCAAGAGCGGCGCTACCAGCTTCACCAGGCTGAGCAGGCAATCGTACATGACGGTTTGTGCTGCGCGGCGTTTTACACTGTCAGGTGCTTCTACATACAGACGGTCTTTGCAGATGTCCAGGTAGAAAGCAGACAAGTCGATGACGCAGAAGTTGTGCACCGCATGGAAAACGGTGTGGAACTGGTATTCGTCGTATGCCTTGCGGGAACGCTTCACGACTTTCGCCGCTTTTGCCAGCACATAACGGTCCAGCTCGCCTAGCTGCTCATAAGCTACGCGGTCTTTTGCCGGGTCGAATCCGTCCAGGTTGCCGAGCAGGAAGCGGAACGTGTTGCGGATTTTGCGGTACACTTCGGCAATCTGATTCAGGATCGCGTCAGAAATGCGCACGTCTGCCTGATAATCAACAGAGGCTACCCACAGGCGCAAAATATCGGCGCCCAGCTTGTCGATTACTTGTTGCGGCACTACTGTGTTGCCAAGCGACTTGGACATTTTGCGGCCTTCCCCGTCGAGAGCAAAACCGTGGCTCAGGACAGCCTTGTACGGAGCCGTGCCATAAACCGCAACTCCCGTAGACAGAGAGGAGTTGAACCAGCCGCGGTACTGGTCGGAACCTTCCAGGTACATGTCAGCCGGCCAAGCGATGCCGCGCTCGCGCAGAACAGCCTGGTGGGAAGAGCCGGAGTCGAACCATACGTCCATGATGTCTGTCTCTTTGCGGAAATCTTTGCAGTCGCATTTGCTGCAAGCAAGACCTTCCGGAACCAGCTCGTTTGCTTCGCGGGCAAACCAGGCAGAAGAACCTTCTTTGCGGAACAACTCGGCGATATGGTTGATCGTCGCGTCGTTGATGATTGGCTCATTGCAAGATTTGCAGTAGAAAATCGGGATCGGAACACCCCATACGCGTTGACGGGAAATGCACCAGTCGCCACGATCTGCAATCATGTTCGCCAGGCGGGTTTCTCCCCAATGCGGAATCCACTTCACGTTTTTGATCGCTTCCAGCATTTGTGCGCGGAAGCCGTCGATGGAAGCAAACCACTGTTCTGTCGCACGGTAGATAACCGGCTTTTTCGTGCGCCAGTCATGCGGGTAGGAGTGCGTGAAGAAGCTCAGCTTCAAGAGCGCTCCATTTTCTTTCAGCTTTTCGGTGATGACCTTGTTCGCATCCTCGTAGAAAAGACCTTCGAAACCCGGTGCTTCACTGGTCATTTTTCCTTCGTGGTCGACAGGGCAAAGTACACCCAGATTATATTTTTGTCCGACGGCAAAGTCGTCTTCCCCGTGTCCAGGAGCGGTATGCACGCAACCCGTACCTGCATCGAGCGTCACGTGTTCTCCGAGGATCAATGGGGATGTGCGGTCGTAGATCGGGTGCTTGGTCAATACGCCTTCCAGCTCCTGACCTTTGAAGCTGGCGACAATTTCCACGCCTTCCCAGCCGATTTCCTTGCTTGCCGCCTCGATCAGTCCGTTGGCAACGAGGAATTTGCGGCCGTCTGCTTTTACGACGTTGTACTCCAGCTCAGGATGGAGCGAGATCGCCAGGTTGGCCGGGATCGTCCAAGGTGTCGTCGTCCAGATGACAACGCCTGTCTCTGTATCCAGCTTGCCTTTGCCATCTGCTACCTGGAAGCTGACGTAAATGGACGGAGAACGCTTGTCCTTGTACTCGATTTCAGCATCAGCCAGTGCGGTCTCAGAAGACGGGGACCAGTATACACAACGCAGCCCTTTGTAGATGTAGCCTTTTTTCGCCATCTCGCCAAAAACGCGAATTTGGTTGGCTTCATACTCAGGGAGAAGCGTCACATACGGATTTTCCCAATCGCCGCGAACACCCAGACGCTTGAACTGGTCGCGCTGCTTGTCAATGTAAGACCAGGCATACTCTTCGCAACGCTTGCGGAAGTCGTTTACCTCGATGCTGCGGCGATCCAGACCTTGTGCGTTGACAATCGCCTGCTCGATCGGCAATCCATGCGTATCCCAGCCCGGAATATACGGCGCGTAGAAGCCGGCCATGGACTTGTAGCGAACGATGAAGTCTTTGAGAATTTTGTTCAGTGCGTGCCCGATATGAATATCTCCGTTGGCATACGGAGGTCCGTCATGCAGAACGAACGAAGGACGGCCTTCGGTACGCGCAAGCACTTGTTGGTAAATGTTTTGCTCTTCCCATTTCTCCTGCATTTGCGGCTCGCGGCTTGGCAAGTTTCCGCGCATCGGGAAATCGGTTTTTGGTAGCGATAAGGTTTTGCTGTAGTCCATAGCCTGATTCACTCCTAGAAAATAAATAAAAGCCTTCTCCCATCCCCAAAAAGGGACGAGAGAAAGCTCCCGTGTTACCACCCTGATTGAACCAAACCGCTGCTCATACAAAGCAGGCGTGATTGATTCCACTCGTTCATTCGTAACGGGAATGACTCGCTCACTTACTCGCCGATGCCGTCGCAAACACGCGGCATAAGCTTTCGGATATTGAACTCCCGGGTGATTTTCGGCGGGGCAACTGGTCGGGTTTTCACCTGGTCCCGACTCTCTTTGGCAGTGCTGTTCCGCGTACTCTTCCCGTTCATCGTCTCATGTTTATATGGGCTGATTTTTTTGACAAAGTTGTTTTACATTATAGTACCAATATCGGCACATCGTCAATGTTTTATTCAACAGCGACCGCAGAATCAGCCTGCTCGATATCATCCCAGGCGCCCTGCTCCAGCATTTCCAACTGTGCTTCCAAAAGAGTGCGGAAGCGCATGCGGTACACGGACGCGCGTTTTTTCAATTCTTCGATTTCGATGGCAATCTTCCGGGATTTGGCCAACGCTTCGTTGACAATCCGATCCGCGTTTTTCTCTGCTTCCTTCAAAATCAGCTGTGCTTCCTTGCGGGCATTGGACTTGACGTCCTCCGCTGTCTCCTGGGCGACCAGAATCGATTTGCTCAAGTTTTCTTCCAAGCTCTTATAATGGTCCACACGCTCATTGAGAATAGCGATTCGTTCTTCCAGTTCCTTTTTCTCTTTAATGAGAAGTTCGAAGTCCTTGATCACCTGATCGAGAAATTCGTTTACTTCGTCGACGTTGTACCCGCGAAAGCCTGTGCTAAATTCTTTATTGTGTATATCCAATGGCGTTAATGGCACATGAACCCCCCACTTTTCCCGATAATTCGTACTTATGGTTTCGACAGAATCGGCTTTGTTTCCTGCCTTATTTTACATTTTTTTGCGGCCTGCTTCATTTTATGTAACCAGTCCGACAATCATGCGAAGTCTTCCACTGCGGGTTGTTCCTGTTACCTCGATGATTTTGAACCGTCCGAAGCCGGCAAGTGACACCATGTCGCCTTCTGCAAGCTGAGTCGACGGATCTTCGGTCACTTTCCAGTTGACCTTGACTTTGCCTGCGCGAATCGGGACCAGTGCTTTTGCCCGGGACATGTTGTGCACTTCTCCGATCACCGCATCCATTCGCGGCGAAGGAACGGTAATTGTCTTTTCGACCAGGCGGGCAGCAGGCGGCGTGAACGACTCCCACGCCACGCGTTCAACCTGCACGGAAGTACGGTGAATCTGCGTGACTTGCAGGCAAACGAAGTCAACCACTTCCTCCGCCGCAATGACATAGCAAGTCCCGGCGTCCGTCAGCATGTCGCCGAATTTTTCCCGCTTCATCCCGGCACTCAGGACAGCTCCCATCACATCGCGATGCTCCAGCGTATGAAAGCGTTGATCTGCCTGAATCGCCAAAAGGGCGAGGCGGTAGTCGTCCTGCTCGACCTCCATGTACTCCGGGTGGATGATCACACGCACGCGTTCCGCGCCTTCATAGCCTCCGCTGGCGGATATTTTCACATCGCGAACTTGCGAGCACAAGCTTTTTAAAATCAGCAATTGTCTGGGGTCCACAAAATCAGTAAGGCGCATGGCCTGCTTCCGCTCTACCAGCGTCAGCATTTCCAGCGCCCGTTCCGCAAAGGGACGTTCTTCTTTTGCAAAATGATCAAATACGCTCATCCGTTATCCACACACCTTACGCCAGCTTATCCAAAATGCTGATCAAACCGAAATAAGCAAAACGCAAGGCGAGCAAAGCGACGATCGGAGAAATATCAATAAAACCAAGTGTCGGGATAAACCGGCGAAACGGAGCCAAATAAGGCTCTACAAGCCTTTCCAGTAATTGCCCGATACCTGTCTCTCTCATTTGTGGAACCCACGACATCAAGATGTAGGCGATAATCATAAATTGATACACACCGAAAGCATAATCTAAAATGGTAAATACGTAGTCCATTCGCTCACCCTTTTTATCGTGTTAGTCCGTTACTCTTCCAGTACGCTGGAGATCGTCCCTTGAATGTCTACATGGTCAGGCGTGCATACAAAAATCGTATCGCCAACCTTTTGAATGTCGCCATTCAGCGCGTAGACGGTTCCGCTCAAAAAGTCGATAATTCGCTTCGCCTGATCTTTTTCCACACGATGCAGATTGACTACAACGGGTCTGCGATGACGGAGATTATCGGCAATGTCTTGCGCATCGCTATAATGACGGGGTTCGCAGAGAATCAAACGGATTCCCTCCTTTTCCCGCGCCTGGAACGGCACCACGTTATTCGCCCTGCTGACAGGCTGATGCTTTTTATTGCTGGAATCGTATTCATCCCGTTCCTCTTCGACTGTGGTTTCTTCGATGTATTCCTCGTTTTCCAAACCCAGAAACCCCATCAGCTTGTTCATTACACCCATATACTGCCTCCTCTCCTGCTCGTTGTCGTGTCTGACGGTTCTTTTCCCTATTCCGGCTTGACCAAAACAGAGCCCAGACGAATATATGTAGCTCCCTCTTCAATCGCCACTTCAAAATCACTGGACATGCCCATCGACAATTCTTCGATATGAGCATGGGGGAATGCGCACTCATTAATTCGTGCCTTCCACTCGTAGAGGCCGCGAAATACTTGTCTCGCTTCCTCCTGGTCATCGACAACAGGCGCCATCGTCATCAATCCGACGATCTTTATATGTTTCATATTACTGGTTTCACGCAAAAAAGCCAATACATCGTTGGGACTAAGCCCAAATTTTGTCTCTTCACCGGATATATTGACTTGCAAAAAGCAATTTACGACCTGATCAATCGCCTCGGCGCGTCGATTCAGCTCTTGTGCGAGCGAAAGGCGATCCAGCGAGTGGATGTACGGGAAACGCCCGACGACCTCTTTGGCCTTATTCGTTTGCAAATGTCCGATAAAATGCCACGTGCCGCGCTCCTTATGCAACTCGTATTTGGGCAGGGCGTCCTGCACGCGATTTTCCCCGATATGCTCGATTCCGACATCCAGCAAATCACCGATTGCCTGCTCATCGACGTATTTCGTTACGGCAATGATTTTGACGTCCTCGCGCTTGCGGTTTGCTCTGTCGCACGCCGCCTGAATCCGCGCTTCGATCGCTTCCATTCTTGCTTTCAACAATTCCTGTTCCTTGATTCCCACGACTTTTTATCTCCCTTCTGTCTCTTTCCATCCGATGTAAGAAGCCATTCGCCCTGTCGTCCCGGCCGTTCCGGCTTCTTTTCGATGCGAGAAGAACAAGTCTGTACGGCAGCTTGTACACCAGTCTGTTACGAGCAAATGCTGCTTGGCAATCCCCGCTTCCAGCAAAATCTCCGTGTTCAGCTGGCGAAGATCCAGCATGTACTTCTCTGCTGCGGCAGAAGCCGTTACCGCGGTCTCCCAGTTTTGCGCGCTCGTCCGCACTTGCGTCATGATCCGTTCATCCACTTCGTAGCAGCAGCCCCCGATGGACGGCCCGATGGCTACGCGAATGTCCGCTGGCTGCGCCCCGCAATGCGTTTGCAGCGACTTGACCATTTCCTCGGCAATACGTCCCACTGTGCCCTTCCAGCCTGCGTGAGCCAGACCAATCGCCCCTGTTGCCGGGTCCAGAAAAAAGAGCGGTACGCAATCAGCGTAAAACGAGGTGAGCAAAACGCCCTTTTCCCGGGTAAACAAGCCGTCTGTGGCGGCAATGACATCGTCCAGACTCTCCTTGCCCGCTCCGCCAGCACTCACCTGGCAAACGCGGTTGCCGTGAACCTGATCCGCGCACGTCCATGCTTCAAAAGGCATCCCGACCTGCTCGGCCAGCTTTTTCCGATTTGCGACAACGCGGCTTGCCTCGTCTCCCACATGCAAGCCCATATTAAACGAGCCGTACGGTTGTTCACTTTCCCCGCCAAGGCGAACGGTAAACCCCGCCACCAGGCCCGGAAAATGCTTTTCCCAATCCGTCAGCGTCAACACAGATTTATCCTCTTCCAAGCCAAACGGTTCTCTCATCCTGTCACCTTCCTCATATGGCTTATCATACCATAGCCGAAAAGAAAAGAAAGGCTAACTGACGCCTTTCCCCCTCTACTCCCTGTATTCATCTGCGCCAGAAGTTCTGGCTTCTACCTTCAGTGCTTCCTCCATCCGGACCAGCACCACATCTTTTCCGATCTTCACAATATTGCGCCACGGGATAACATAATCATTCCCGGAGGAAAAAAATCCGAGGAATTTGCCCGGCCCCGGCACGACAATGGCTTCCACACGTCCGTGACGCAGATCGATCTCCAAATCGGATATCGTTCCCAGCCGCTTCCCATCCAGGATATTGACCACTTCTTTTGTCTGGAAGTCAGAGATTTTCACCATTCTCCTCACCCACTTTTCTCCGTTACTCTCAGTATATGAACCCGCCGGAGAATATGTCCTTCTTCGCCGGAAAAAACAAAAGGCAGCCACGAATCGCCAGCCATAAAAAAACCCAACGGCACGAAGACCGTCGGGACCTATGTAGCTTCTCATTACGATTGCACGTGCTTTTGCATATGAGCGATCGCCGCTTTTTCCAACCGGGAGACCTGTGCCTGCGAAATTCCGATTTCTTCTGCTACTTCCATCTGGGTTTTTCCCTCGTAAAAGCGCATGGATAAAATCATTTTTTCCCGATCACCCAGACGTTGCATTCCTTCGCGGAGCGCGATTTCTTCTACCCATGTGACATCCTTGTTCTTCTCGTCGCTGATTTGATCCATGACGTAGATCGGATCTCCGCCATCCTGATAGATCGGCTCGAAAAGCGATACCGGGTCCTGAATGGCATCCAGCGCGAACACGACGTCTTCCTTGGCAACGTTCAATTCTTGAGAAATCTCGGTAATGGTGGGCTCTCGCGAATGCTTGTTGGTCAGATTGTCTCGCACCTGAAGGGCTTTGTAGGCGATGTCCCGCAACGAACGGGAAACGCGAATCGGGTTGTTGTCGCGCAAATAGCGCCTGATCTCCCCGATGATCATCGGTACCGCGTACGTGGAAAATTTAACGTTTTGCCCGAGATCAAAGTTGTCGATCGCTTTCATCAATCCGATGCAGCCTACCTGAAACAGGTCGTCGACGAACTCTCCGCGGTTGTTGAATCTTTGGATGACACTCAGCACCAGACGCAGGTTGCCGTTGACCAGTTTCTCGCGGGCAGCCAGCTCTCCGCTTTGCAGGCGCTCAAACAAATCCCGCATTTCCTTGTTTGTCAGCACCGGCAGTTTGGAGGTATCTACCCCGCATATCTCTACCTTATTGCGCGTCACGTCTTTCCCTCCTCGAAGCAAGAAAAAAGTCCCTAACCCGGTTGTCTTGAAAGGCCGCGTACTGACGCGTAGCCGCCAAGAAGGTGGCAAAAACCACCATCTGTTACGGTTTAGGAACAGTATCCCCTGAGGCTGGGAAAATATGCGTTAGACCATTTTGTTGAACTCTTTTCGCAACCGTTTTATAATTCGCTTTTCCAAACGGGAAATATACGACTGGGAGATCCCGAGCAAGTCCGCGACGTCTTTTTGCGTCTTCTCCTCTTCCCCAGCGAGGCCGAAGCGCAGCTCCATGATGATTCGCTCCCGCTCGGACAGCTTATCCAGCGCTTTTTTCAGCAGCTTGCGGTCTACCTGGTCTTCGATATTTTTATAGATCGTGTCATTTTCTGTACCGAGCACATCGGACAAAAGCAGTTCGTTGCCATCCCAGTCGATATTGAGCGGTTCGTCAAAAGACACCTCGGAGCGAATCTTGTTGTTGCGGCGCAAATACATCAAAATCTCGTTTTCGATACAGCGGGAGGCGTATGTCGCCAGCTTGATGTTTTTCTCCGGGTCAAACGTGTTGACCGCTTTAATCAAACCGATCGTCCCGATGCTGACCAAATCCTCGATGTTGATCCCGGTATTTTCGAATTTGCGGGCGATGTAGACGACCAGCCGCAAGTTGCGCTCGATCAGCATGCCGCGCACGGCGGGATCGCCCGAAGGCAGGCGGCCCAGAAGCAGTTCCTCTTCTTCTCTCGTCAACGGTGGAGGCAATGCTTCACTCCCGCCAATGTAATAGACTTCTTCAGCGCGTGCACCAATCCACAGCAGGAAACGGTACCAGGTCAACTGGAGTTGTAGGCGAAGTTTTACATACATGATTAGCCCTCCTGTTTGAGAATAAAGGTAGGTTCTTGCGTATATGCTTCCATCATGGCAGGATGTACGATCGCCTGGTACTTGCCGTCTGCCGAAAGCGGAATCGGGTTAAGCCCGATCAGCACTTTTTCCGTTTCATAGCGAAGTCCTTCCTGTACAACCATCACATGATCCGGCTTGATCGCAAGCAAAAAATCCATTCCCCGCGACACGCTCCGGTACGGGATGAGCCGTACCCGAGCTTGCCATTCCAGCGGCAGGTCATCCCAGGATCCGTCCAGCTTCTCCCACACTCCACCGTTTTCATCGGTTTGTCGGAGAAGCGACGGCGGAAGCAGATGAGCCAGCATGCGGCTTTCGATAATCATCACCGGCAGACGCGTGATCGGCTCGTGCAGCTGATTGCCTGTATCCACGAGACCGCGGCAAATGACTTTTTCTTTTGCGACAGTCACCACGACATCGACGAGGAACGTCTCCATTCTTCGCGGCTCCTGAATCGCTTTGTAGCTCTTTTTCCCGAGGAAAAAGACGAGCAGAAACCCGATGACCACAATCGCTAGGGTAGGCTTGAAGCCCACTCCAAAACCGTCGTTGTGCGTCACAATCAATCCGTTGACAATTTCGTTTCGCGGCGCCAAAAAGTATTGAAGCCCGAATACTCCTCCGCCAAAAACAAAAGCGACAAAATAAAAAATGATCAAGTTTTGCGCAAAGGACAACAACCTCCTGTTCCCGAATGCGATCCACAGCATGAGAATGGAAAACAACAGCTTGACTGACCATTGATACATAGGCGAAAACGCAGGGAAAAAGAAAAAGACCAAATACGAACAACCGAACAATGAGGCCGCGATCATTCTCCACCACACCACGCGCTCTTTGCGAAAATACGCGGTAAACCAGAGCAACAAGGTATCAATAGCCAGGTTGAGGAGTAGAATGATATCAAGATACACAACCACTTGCCCTCACCTCCGATCTGTTTTCGCCTGGGCGAAAATCCGAGAGCTGCAAGAGTTGCCGTATGTCGTAGCGCCAGGACGCCGCTTTTATAGCGCTGGCTCTATCAGTAAAAGCAGTATATATCAATGTGTATGTAAAGTCTGTCAATTCTTGACGGTGTTTTTTTGGATTTTTTGTCTAACGTTTTTGGTTCTATTTCAGGTCAATGCAAAGCGTTGAGACGTTTTTTAACAAGACGGATTGTCAAGCCAAGTG
>NZ_DOTK01000026.1:0-140652 GCF_003521185.1 Brevibacillus sp. | reverse complement strand
CACAAAAAAATTTACATTCCCCCTCCTGCGGGTCACTTGCGTTTTCATCAACAATTCGAATGACCGATGGTGTTACGGGGCAAAGGAGGGCGTTTGCAAAAATGGCACCCCAGTGATTTGTGCTATAACCAAGCCCGTTTTAACAACTCCACGCCAAGCTTGACTTCATCGCATGACAAGTTGCTGAACCCAAGTCTAATGATAGGCTCTGCGGTCTTGTTTTTCAAAAAATAGAGGGAAGTAGGATAGACTTTCACTCCCAGAAGGGAAGCTTGCTGAATGAGCCATTCCTCTGAACGCTCCAAGTGCACTTTGACCAAGACGTACAAGCCAGACTGCTCGCCAATGACAGTGATGTTGTGCTGGAAATGATTCCGTAATTCAGAAACGAAGTGCTGCATTTTGCGCTTATAAACAAGCCGCATTCGTTTAATGTGGCGATTCCATTCGCCTTCTTCCATAAATTTTGCCATAGCGAACTGGCTCAGCAGCGACGTCGTGCTCTCGAAATGTGCGAAGTGCTTTTTATAGCTGTCTAGCAGTGGCTGCGGCAACACCATGTAACTTAAACGTATGCCTGGCAGAAAGCACTTGGAAAAATTGCCAAGGTAAACAACTCTCGCGGAATCGATGGAAGCGAGAGCGGGGAATGGCTGTTGGGTATAGCGAAATTCACTATCGTAATCATCTTCAATAATGTACCCTTGCCGCTTGTTTGCCCAATGGATCAGCGCATGCCTTTGTTGAATGGTCATGCTTACTCCGTATGGACTGTGGTGGGACGGAGCCACATAAATTAATTTTGATTTCGTATGTGCCAATTGGGAAAAATCAGCGCCTGTCTCATAAACGGGTAACGTTTCCAGCGTAAAACGATTTAATTGAAAAGCTTCCCGAGCGCCATCATAGCCAGGGTCTTCCACAATGATGCTTGAGAAATCACGTTTCAGGACAAGACTTAAATACAGCAGCATTTGTTGGGTACTGCTTCCGATGATAACGGCATTCGGATCTGTGCGTACCCCGCGAGACTGGAGCAAGTAAGCTGCGATTTGTTCGCGCAAACACCGTTCGCCAAAAGGTTCTCCGTAGCGATAGGTGTCTTTTGCCGTTAAGATTTGATTCGAAATTCTTCTCCACGCTTTTACAGGGAAGTGCGTCTGATCGACGACATCTGCGCGGAAATCAATGCGAGCAGATGGTATCGGCTCTGCTTGCCTGTGATGAGGCGTGCTGTGAGTTGCTTGAAATAAAAGGGGCTCTAGCTCATTGACAAAATACCCTTTTCGACCTTCGCTACGTACATACCCTTCGGCAACAAGCTGTTCATAAGCCAGCAAGGTCGTATTGCGGCTGACATGCAAAGAATCGGCAAGCTGGCGGATGGAGGGCAAAGGCTCACCCGCCTTTATGTCGCCTTGCTCAATAAATGCTTTAAATTTTTCGTAGATTTGTTTGTATTTAGGAGAGTGATCCTGGAAGGTAAAAATGGTATTTTTCATCTATATCCCTTCTGACATGTACATTTACTCCGTATTGTATCTTTTTTTATGTCAGTTTGTATTTTATTGTTTGCTCATCGGGCAGTTATTTTGCATACAGAAAGGATGAGCATGGTGTACACTCCGAAGCAATATCGCATGAATCATGATGAGGCGGTTCAAATGATGAAGACTTCCCCGTTTGCCTTGCTGATTACGGTGGAGCAACAGCGCCCGTTGGCTACGCACATTCCGGTGGAGATTCGCGAAGAGGAAGGGAAAATTTATGCCACGGGGCACATCGCATACGGCAATACGCAGAAAAAAACGTTGAAAAACAATCGTGATGTCTTGCTGATTTTCCAAGGACCACACACCGACATTCAAGGGGCAGCCAAAATGAGTCAAAATCGCAACAACACCGATTACAAATCGATTGTGGGAGAGCTTGAAAAGTCAAATGATCAAGAGGAAAATCTCGTTGCTGAATGGCTGCGTGAGCAACGGAAAGAGTTATTTAAATAATTGGCCTGAAAGTGCTTTACGCAAGCCCAAGCAGATCGTGTACAAACATACAGCAAGGAGTTGCAAGTCATGGAATTTTCAACGGTTTGGCTGTTTGTAATTGCTGCCGCTACCTTGTTAATCATACCTGGACCTGCTGTGTTCTACATTATGGCAAGAAGTATAGATCAAGGCAAAAAAGCGGGCTTGGTATCGGTTCTCGGTGTATCTTTTGGTGGTTCTGTCCATGTGATCGCGGGAGCAATCGGAGTTTCTGCGATCCTGATGACGTCAGCAACAGCCTTTCATATCGTGAAATACGTGGGAGTTGCCTATCTGGTCTATCTCGGGTGCAAGACTTTGTTTTCCAAAGCGGATCGAACAGACGCAGAGATACCAAAAGCCCCTCGCAAACAGTTAGGGAAGATTTTTTGCGAATCCGCCATCGTGGAAGTCATGAATCCGAAGACAGCGCTCTTTTTTCTAGCCTTCTTTCCGCAGTTCATCTCACCTTCTGCTGGCTCCGTTACCGTACAGTTTTTGCTTTTGGGAGCGATATTTTTGATCCTGGCTTTGATTAGCGATGGGCTGTATGCGGTTCTCGCAGCAAGTATTCGCAAGCGGATTGTGGGCAGAACAGCGAGTTCCAGGTTAGTGAAGCGGATAACCGGCTATTTTTATATGGTTCTAGGGATCATTTCCGCCTTTGCCAGTCCTGCCAAAACATAAGAGCATGATCGTGTTGTGAGGCAACAAATGACGTTTCTGCCAAAAATGAAAGGGAGAGATCAAGGATGCCTAGATTTATCGCGGAAGATGACTTTTGGTCGCTATTTCCCCAGGCCAAAATAGGCGTCGTTATTTGTCAGGGGATTGATAACTCTATCAAAAACGTTGAAGTTTACGAGAAGCTGCTACAGGAAGCAGGGAAAGAAGCGCAGCAATTCCTCAAGTTGGAGGAATTGAGCAGTAATCCGGTCATTTTGGTTTGGCGCGAGGCGCAGCGGACGATGCTAACCGAAAAGACGAAAAATGCTTTCCTCTGTATGGAATTAGTCGATGAAACGAGAAGCGATGAGTTTCATAGAGCGCTAAAAGAATTGTCTGATCTCGTCTCCCGCCATCTTGGCGGTACGGTGAAGCTGGAAGTATTGGACATCCATAACAGGGAAATGGCCATTTGAAACTAAGTGTTAAAGACGTGGAATCAGGATGTTTTTCAACCGAGATAGACAAACATGCGGCTGCGTCCCGCATAAAAGAAAAGCTTGTCAGAACTCTCAATCGACCTCGCTTCGGCGGGGTTTTTGCGTTAGGCAATGCCAAAAAACAACGCGAAGCATATTTGCGCCAGGCTAAAAGTTGCAATGGCGAGTGCATGATGGTATATTAATTGAAGTATCAATGATTGATGGGTCAAGTAATTGTCAGCCACTAACTGCATGCTGCTGAATTTGCTCATCCACACGCATGATCCGTATCGATTTACCAGCCCCCGGGAGGCATTTTTCATGACATACAAGGAGTTTGAAGAAGAACAAATTCTCAGCTTGCTCATTGGTTTAACCAATAAAATCAGCCCGAAATTCGAGCGCTGTACCGGAATCAGTTCGACTCGTCTCGCGATCTTGCAAATGTTGTGCGAGCGAAGCGAAATCAATCAGTCCCAACTGCAAAAGCACATCGACATCGATGGTGCGGCCATTACACGGCACTTGAAGCAACTGGAAGCGGATGGCATGGTGATTCGCTACAAAAATCCAAATGATAACCGCGAAACGTTCGTGCGCTTGTCCGACGAAGGGATCGAGCGGATTGAAGGGTACAAAAGCGAGAAACGGATTTTTATCCAGCAGATTTTGGCGGGATTCAGCGAGGAAGAGACGCGGGTCCTGGCTGATTTTCTCAAACGGATGCAAAACAACATTTGATCGATCAGAAAAGGAGTCTGTTACTATGGTGCGCACATTGCAAAAGACAAACGATTTTCGGGAAATTACATTTGGCCGTCGCTCTGTCAAACTGTATGACCCGGAAGTCAAAATCAGCAGGGAAGAGATGACCGAGATTTTAGCCGGAGCGACGCGTGCCCCATCTTCGGTCAATATGCAGCCATGGCGTTTCGTCGTGATCGAAAGCAAGGAAGGGAAAGAAAAGCTGGCCGAGCTGGCTCGTTTCAACAAGACGCAAGTGCTCACTTCGTCTGCGGTCATTGCCGTATTCGTTGACATGAACAATGCCGCATACATGGATGAGATTTTCGGAAAAGCGGTCGAGCTTGGTTACATGCCGCAAGAAGTGAAAGATATGCAGCTGCAAGCGGTGAAACCGTACTACGCGAATCTGTCGGTTGCTGATCTGCGGGACGTCAATTTTATTGATGCGGGACTCGTATCGATGCAACTGATGCTCGTTGCCCGTGCTTTTGGCTATGACACCAATCCGATTGGCGGCTATGAAAAAGAGCAAATCGCCGAGGCATTTGATCTGGACAAGGAACGCTATTTGCCGATCATGTTAATCAGCATCGGCAAAGCGGCGAAGGAAGGGCACCCGTCTTATCGATTGCCGGTGGAGACAGTGACCACCTGGAAATAATCCAACTACGTTTTCGAAAGGGAGAAAAAACATGCTGATCATTCATGCGCATCTGCAAGTAATTCCTGCACAGGAAGAAGCATTTTTGCAAGCGGTCAAAGGGCTGGTTGCTGCCAGCCAGGCGGAAGCAGGCAATCTCGGATACGTTCTGATGAAAAGCACGGAGCAAGAGCATTGCTATACGATGGTTGAGAAGTGGGCGGATGCTGCGGCAGTAGCGGCGCACAATGCAAGCGCTCATTTTCAGGCGTTCATCAAGCAAGCACCAGCTTTTGTTTCGGCACCGATGGAAGTGGAAGTATTCGCAGGCGAGCCAGTGAAGCTGTAAATCAGTCTGGAAAAGAAAAACAGCAAGGGTGATCCTGGGAGCTGACTCCAGGTGATCAGCTTTGCTGTTTTTTTGCATGACGGGAAGACATTGCGGTGGAAAGCATAGACCCGAAAAAAAAGACCCCACTTCTGGGGTGTAAATCCAATGACCCGTTGATGGAGGGGAGTTAGGAAACGCTTATTTCGAAGCAATCTGAGACAGTCCCACCTTTTCCGTCATGAGCGGTGACTTTCACGATAGCGTAATCTGAATGACCCGAAATGGTATGGAATACAATTTTTCCATAGTTAGGGCTAGTAACGACATCGTTGAAAGTGTAAACAAAGCCCGATCCCCGTTCAAATTGAATGGTAAAAGTCAGGCTATCTTCATCGGGATCAGCAAAATAATCGGTAAGGGAAACAGCCTCATGGGTTCCGGTAGGAGGGATAGCGAGATCAGGTATTCCCGAGCCTACAACAACCGGGGCTTGATTGCTATTCTCGACTTCTTCCCTGCTGTTTTGGAGGGATTTCGTTCGAGCCTACACCGTGCAGGCGACTTTCATCGCACACGGCGTTCCATCAACGGATAAGAATGGAGGAAAAGGAACAACGGGCACTATCATCGTACACCGCCTATGTCAAAATTTACACCTTTTCTTTCCATTTCACCCCAAAAAGCAAGCAATCACCAAAAGTTTGGGGAAAAGTATCCATTAAGACACAGGAGTCGTAATACATATAGACCCAGGCAATCTCGGTTCACAAGATGGAGAACAGGTCCGGAAAGATTTGAAATGGGGGGGTCTGATGAAAAAGCGGTTAGTAGTAAGCGGATTGATCCTTGTCTTTGCTTGCGCTTTCGTATTCGACAACAAACTTTACTATCCGCCACTCCCAATAGAAAGTATGAGCAAAAAAGCGGTGATAGAAAAGCTGAATGACTCTGACAAACCAATCGTTACATTATCGAACGAAAACGGTCAACAATGGTATATCATACGCGAACGAGATGCATCCGCAGCTGATGAGTTGATTAAGAAAATGGTCAGTCAAAAAGGATGGACGTTCCGACAAAAAGAAGGTAGTGGCCTCTTCTTTGAAAAACAAGGAGAAAATTTGATTGTAACTACCCAAAAGTGGACGGGTGACTATGTGTTAGTGAAAATTCCGGCCCCTTTTTCATGACTAAACGCGGTTCGCTTTCCGGTTATTTATGAGGCTGTCTGCTTATGAGTGATGAAGAGATAAAAAAATTAACCCCTACCTAACTTTCGATAGGAGACGGCAGAGAGGCAGGCAAAGTATAGTAAAAGTACCCGAAAGGAACATCCTCGCTTTAGTTGATGGACGCCATCTTCGATGAAAATCGCCCTCCTCGTGGCGTATCCTGTGTGGAAGGAACCATCTCTCCGTGCACCTTCCACACAGGAAGCGGGCTTATAATGGATTCCATTTGAGAGAATCAGATACAACCTCTCGCCCGCTTGCCATCAACAACCCCTTGAGCTGCACGAGGGGTTCATTTTTTTGCCAAAACAGCTCCTTGTTCATGAATGAGAACAAGGAGCTGTCATCGTTTTTGCCCAGAAAGTTGCTGTTGGTCCCTCATTTGATCATGAGAGCTAAAAACTCGTGCAGTTTATCCAAAGAGCGGATGTTTTGATTGCAGGTTGTGCTGTCTTGGCATAAATAGTTTCCTTTTTTCAAATACGTGCCGTCACTTGAACCGCGTGCTTCCAGGACGAACATGCCGATGTCGGAAACTTTGTTGCAGATGGCACAGATGCCTTTCTTCGCTATGGGCGTAAAAGTGCCGTGGATACCGATCAGCTTGTCGGGGTAGTTGGCGATGATAAATTTTTTATCAGAACCGTTGTCGAACCAACTGATGTACGACAACTCGGCATACGGAAGCTCGGCGGCTACTGGTGGCTTGAGCTTCTTGATCTTCGGGTACATTTTTTTGATCGCTTGCTCGGTAACAGCGGGAAACGGAACAACATAAGGCGACAAAGACAGCAGAAACTGTTTGGCTTCGTTCTTTTCTTTCAGCGAACGGATTGGCGCAAGTAGTTGTCTTTGTTCGTCAGAAAGATCAGCGAACAGCTGAAAAACCGCTTCCTGCGCAATGTCTTTTCGTGCCCGGATGACGTTCAAATCCGTGCTGCCCGTATACGCATTCAACAAGTTTTGCACCTGCCATTTGATAAAGTTGTAGTGGTGGGGAAAAATAAACGGTTGCATGTGATCGTGTACCTCCTGTATGTGTCCGCTGCGCTGGTGGAAGAACGCAGCAGTTTTGTCTCTTTTACTTTAAAAGCAAACGGCTGCGCTTGATAGGGAGAGAACGATTCTAAACAAAACTCGGCATAGAAAAAGCACTGATCGTCCTGGGGACAGATCAGTGCCTGAGTCTATTTGACATATACGATTTTTTTGATCGTTTCGATCGAGAGAAAGTACTGTTCGGCCAGCTGTGGAATGGACACACCTTCGCGAAAAGCGTTGCGGATCAGGTTGTTCCTTTCGTCCAGCTGTTTTCTTCCGCCAGAGCGGGTTCCCCATTTATAATGCGTGGTTTTTGACTTCGGGATATAGATGGTTTCCCCCTGCACATACTTCTGGATTTCTGCAATCAGGCTTTCTGGCAGCATATTGGCTGCATTCGCATATTTCATTTTCGCTCGCTCCTTATTTTGGCATTCAAATAAGGGGCAAAGCCGGAAAATAAAAAATGAGATACATAACGGTAGGCGATGTATTGTCTAAACGACTGTCCACCTCATGCAAAGTATCGCCTTTTTATTTCCAGGCTTTGCATGAGACGCTGCAGTATCTGGCAAACTGAATCCATTCACCAACCATACACCCCCTCGATCACGATTCATACCTTCCTGTGCAGTACGCAAACTCTGCGCAGTTCCTTCCATTATAGATCATCTTGCAGCGATTTTCATGCGCAGATGTTTGCGAGCGCTTTGCCAAGTTACTCAAAAAACACGATCTTTGCGGCTTATCGGCCGACGATCAGGTCAAGCAACTGATCATCTGTCCATGGCTCCAGCGCAAGCAACGCTTGGTACGGGTCAGCTCCCGGGATGTGAAAGTAGGAGGCAAAAGCTGGCTCTGTCTTCAAGCCGTTTTGCTTGAGCTGGCGGATGTGCTGCCGCGCTTTCGGTCCTGCCAGTTGCAGCAAGCGATGTTCGATGATCATGTGCCGATACGCGTTTTGTTGTTCGACGGGGCGCGGTTGGGCAAAAAGCTCGAACCAGAAGCCGTGGGCAAAAAAGGAGACAAGACATGTGGGCACAGCTTGTACCGGCATGCGGGCTTCCTGGTATTCTTCGCAGTCTGCGTAAAAGCTGCGGGCGATCTCGGCGAACAGCTCAAGATCGTAGCATTCGCAGACGATGTCCAAATCGCTGTCGCCAATATCGATGTCGAGCGGAATCGTTCCGGCGAGCACCGGATCAAAAGCTTGCAGGCGTTGCAATACCGCGCTTTGTTCGATGGCTCGTGCGGCTGCTTGCTGTTTTGCTGTACCGTTTCGCAAATAGGTGAGATCACGCCAGTTTCTCGTCATAGAAAACTCCTGTTTCGTTCGGTATTTGCAGATGTTTGTCGCAACAAGTATGATAGATTCGCGAAAACAAGTGTGCAACAAAAATCGCTTTTGCTCGTATTACCTATGTGAGGGGAGTGCATGCAGATGGATATTTTACTCTGGATCGTTGTTTTGGTGCTATTCGCGCTCAGTATTGCAGGTATATTTTTGCCTGTGTTACCCGATACGATTTTGCTGTGGGCAGGCTTTTTGCTCTACCACTTTTTCATAGCAGATCCGGGAGCGGGGTTGCCAGCGTCCTTCTGGTGGGGAATGGTGGTATTCAGTATTTTGCTGTACGGCGCTGACTTGTTGACCAACATGTATTTCGTGAAAAAATACGGCGGCTCCAAATGGTCGTCGGTGGCGGCTGCCGCAGGGATTTTTCTCGGGATTTTCGTGTTCCCGCCATTTGGGATGATCATTTTGCCGTTTGTCTTCGTCGTGCTGGTGGAGCTGTTGGTGCAGAACCAGCCTTTCGAGCGGGCGGTCAAAGCGGGCTTTGGCTCCCTGATCGGCTTTTTGGGAAGCGCAGTAGTCAAAGTAGTGTTGCAGGTGACCATGATTATCTGGTTTTTCCTCGCCAGATAGAGAGAAAAAAGGACAGCGATGGCTGTCCTTTTTTGTATGTCGCGAAATTAGTGAATGAGGCGGTAGACGCCGATGACTTTGCCGAGAATGGAAACGGCGTCCAAAATGATCGGTTCCATCGTGGCGTTCTCAGGCTGGAGACGGAAGTGGTTTTTTTCTTTGAAAAAGCGCTTGACGGTTGCTTCGTCTTCTTCGGTCATGGCGACAACGATATCTCCGTTGTTTGCTACATGCTGCTGGCGCACGATGACGTAGTCTCCGTCGAGGATTCCGGCGTCGATCATACTGTTTCCGGACACGCGCAGCATGTACACCTTGTCTGAAGTCACGATATTTTCTGGAAGCGGGAAGTATTCCTCTACGTCCTCAATCGCCGTGATCGGTTGCCCGGCGGTTACTTTCCCGATGACAGGAACGCGGACAACGGAGTCTTCGAAGTTGTCCTGGAAGCGATCTTCTTCAGACAACAGCTCGATCGCGCGCGGTTTGGTCGGGTCGCGGCGAATCAGGCCTTTCTTTTCCAGGCGGGCCAAGTGGCCGTGTACGGTAGAGCTGGAAGCCAGTCCGACAGCTTCGCCGATTTCGCGCACAGATGGAGGATAACCTTTGTCGCGAACTTCCTTCCGAATGAATTCGATGATGGCTTGTTGTCTGCTAGATAATTTTGACATAAAAAGACACCCCTGATTTCTCGAACATATTTTCCTATATTATACCATGGGAGCTTGCGTTCGACAAACATAAGTTCGATAAAAAGGCGAACAGGAATTTTTGCCCGAAAGAACGTTTCTTGTCGAATGGTTGGTGCGAGCCAGAAGCATGGCTGTTCGCGGATTGTCCCATACCAAAAGGGGAATTGGCCATCTTGCCGTCACCTGCGTGAATTTTGCAAAGGGGCAGGTTTTCGTATTGACATGAACATATGTTCTCATTTATGATTAGGGTACGAACTTATAGAACGTATGTTTGCAGGAGGTTATCCCATGAATGTCATGTCTATTCCTAACCGTTTTGAAAAAGAATCGTCCCGTCGCGTCCGTTTTGGTATTACCAGAGGCCAAGCCCTGTTGTTCCTGATTACGTTTTCTCTCTTTTTTTACTTGTTGACCGAACTGGTGTTTGCTTCTTCGCACGCTGAGCCGCTAAAAGGAACAGAAGTGACGGTTCGCGACGGTGACAGCTTGTGGACCATTGCAGTCCGCCATCAAACGGAGACGGTCGATGTACGCGATCTGATCCAGGATATTAAAGAGGCGAACGATCTGCAGAGCAATCTGATTTATCCGGGACAGACCTTGCTCATTCCCGATCCGAAATGATAGAAAGCACTTGCCGGTTCGTCTCCATCTTGCGAGTTCGCCCTGATGTGATATAATTAAACGGCATTACTACTGGGTGGGAGGAACCGTACGTGGTATCTGACGCGGAAATCAAACGAATCAACGAACTGGTCAAAAAATCGCGCGAGGTTGGTTTGACCGATGAGGAAAAGCAAGAGCAGCAAGCTCTGCGACAAAAGTACATTGATGCGGTCAAGGCATCGCTGAAAGCGAATCTCGATTCCATCCGTTATGTGGAAGATCTTGAAGAGAATCGTCCCAAACATTAAGCTCACTTGTATTGATAAGGCAGACATCCTTGCTTGACGCTCGGGTGTCTTTTTGTTCCTTATGACTATCAGGTATTCGACAGAGGAGGAAAACAGATGGCGTGGGTGGCTGTAGCGGTAGGCGGTGCTGTCGGTTCATTGTTTCGCTATTGGTTGTCTTTGGCGGCGAATCAGCCGGGGTGGCCAATCGGCACCTGGTTAGCCAACATCATCGGCTCATTTTTGATCGGCGTGTTGTTTGTGATCGGCAAAGAGCGGGGAGGCATTTCTCCCGAAGTGTATATTTTGTTTACCACAGGGGTTATGGGTGGCTTCACGACGTTTTCCACCTTTTCTCTGGAGGTTGTTTCTTTTTGGGGCGACGGGCAATGGCTGCGCGGGACGCTGTATGCACTCGCGAGTATCGTGGTCGGGCTGTCCTCATGCGCCGTAGGGATTTGGCTTGCCCGGCAAATGCAATAATAAAAAATAATGGATAAAGCTGAGAGGGGGGATGGGTGTGAGTACCCAGCACCGCGATTACGAAGCAGAACAAAACAAGCTGAAAGAGACGATTGCGCTCATTGACGACGAGATTGTTCAACTGCGTGAGGAAATTAACGAAGCAACCGATGACTATGTGAAACAGGTCGTGAACTACAACAAGGCCAAAGATTTGCGGTATCTGGAAGATCACGGGCGAGACAAACCGTATTTCGGACGTGTGGATTTTCTCAAAGACGAGATTTACGAGCTGGATCAGGTGTATATCGGAAAACGCGGAATTGTCCGCAGCGATACGTTCGATTCGATTGTCGTGGATTGGCGAGCGCCCATTGCCAGTCTCTATTACTCCGGAGAGAGCAAGGATGCGTTTTACCGGATGGGGCGCGAGATTGTTCGCGGAGAGGTGCGGTTGAAGCGCAACTTTGCGATTGAGGACGGAGAGATTGTCGGGATTTACGATGGAGCGGTGAAAGAGACGATCAATCGGGAAATGGGGCATCCGGACGAGTTTTTGCAGGAAGGTTTCATCGACGAGTTTTTGAACGCGAATTTGAATATGGCCAATGACAGTCGCTTGAAAGATATCGTGGCGACGATCCAGTCAGAGCAAAATGAGATCATCCGTGCGGAAAAAGATCGGCCGATCGTCGTGCAAGGGGTGGCAGGTAGCGGAAAGACGACCATCGCCCTGCATCGGCTGTCGTACTTGATCTACAACTATCAGGATACGATGATGTCGAAAAAATTCATGGTGTTCGCGCCAAACCGGATGTTTCTTACGTACATATCAGAAGTGCTGCCTGAACTCGGCGTCGATGATGTCCAGCAGTCGACATTTGTGGATTGGGCGGCGCGGCTCGTCAAACCGCTCATGCCAAAAGGCTGGCGGATCGTCAGTCCCGACAAGCCGTTGCAGCTGTTTTTTGAGGAAGGTCAGGATCAGCGTGAACAGGAGATTACTCGCAACAGGCTGCGCTTCAAAGGCTCACTGGCGTGCAAGGAAGCGATGGAGCAATACATTCGCTACGTGATTGAGACGAGAATCCCTTTCAAGAAACTGAGTTTTCTTTACAACAAAACAAAGCAAGTCTTCTCCATTCCGGGAGAGACGATCCGGCAATTTTTCCTGGAGCAGTTCGGGGCGTTGCCGTACCAGCGCAGGGTAGACGCGCTGCGCAAACATTTGAAGCAGGAAATGAACAAGCAGCTGTTTTCGCATTTGCGTGAACGAAAAGTCGATCTCGACAAGCAAGGGCTGGCCAAATTTGAAAAAATGCTGGAACAGATTTTGGATACATACCTGGTCAGCTTTCCACGTCTGGATATTTTTGCGGCGTATCGGGAGTTGATTGCAGATGAGGAATTGCTGCGCAAGCTTGCTCCGGCTGCGATCCCGGACGAGGTGATCCGTGATGTCAGCACCTCTTCTGCCGCACTGCTGGAACAGGAGCGCCTGGAGCCGGAAGACATCGCGCCGCTACTGTACTTGCAGCATATTATCGAGGGCATGAACAAAGCGGAGCATTTTGATCATACGGTTGTCGATGAAGCGCAAGATTTGAGCGCATTGGAGGTTGCGGTCATCGGGCTTGCGACGAAGCGAAATTCCATGACCATCGTTGGCGACATTGCCCAAGGCATCCACAGCTATCGCGGCATTCACGCGTGGGAAGAGCTGACGCAAGGCATTTTTGAGCAGCTTCGTCCCGCCTACTATACGCTGGCACAAAGCTATCGTTCGACGATCGAAATCATGCAATGCGCCAATGAGGTGCTGCGACAGATTGATCTGCCGGAGACGGTTCTCGCCAAGCCGGTTTTGCGTCATGGGGAAAAGCCGGTGATGGTTCATGCTCATTCAAGAACCGAGCTGTGGGACGATATTCGTTCGCGAGTCTCCGTCTTGCAACAGGAAGGCTTTCAAACGATTGCGATTGTCACCAAAACGATTTTGGCGAGCAAAAAGGCACACAAGGTTCTTGCCGAAAGCATCGCCGATCTGACGCTTCTCGGCAGCAAGGACAACCAGTTTCCGGGCGGCGTAACGGTAATGCCAGCTTATTTGACAAAAGGCTTGCAGTTTGACGCCGTGATTTTGCTCGATGTTGCATCTTATCAAAACAACGAGTGGGACGCGAAGCTGTTGTACGTGGCGATGACAAGACCTGTCCACCGGCTGGTGATGACGCAGATGGCAGGCGAAGAAGCGCCGCTTTTAGCTAACCTCGCACAAGAACTGTATACGCAGGCGTGAACAGGAAAAATCCCCTCTGACTGAATAACAGCAGAGGGGATTTTTGCTGGCTGAACCGATTAATGGTCGCCTGTATTTCCTTTGGACGGATTGGTGATGACGAAGCCTTCCTGTGGCAGGAACAAGTAGTCGATGATGATGCCATCGAGCAATGGCTCGTCTTTTTTCACGATGACGTCAATTTCCTTGTCGGTGGAAACAACTACATCTTCTTCGGTTGGCTTGTCCAGAGCAAGACCGTAGTGCGCATGGTCACCGTGCGCGTGAGTGATATAGGCACGCAGCTTCAGGTCTTTGTCTGCTTCTTGTTCCATGATTGTGCCGAGCTGCTTCGCTGCATTTTTGGTAATCTTTACCTTCATAGGTCAAGTCTCCTAACTGTATGTATGTGAGTTTCTTCTCCATCTTAGCAAAGAGGGAAATGCAGATGCAATGTGGAAAGTGTTCTGGGTGATAGAGTTGCTAGACAAACTTGCGAAAAGGGGACGCTTTCATGAAGATTGATTTGCGCAGCGATACCGTCACAAAGCCGACTGAGGCGATGCTTCGGGCCATGGCAGATGCCGAGGTGGGCGATGACGTTTACCGGGAAGACCCGACCGTTAACCGACTCGAACAGATTGCAGCCGAGCTGCTGGGGAAAGAAGCGGCTTTGTTTGTCACAAGCGGCACGCAAGGCAATCAGGTTGCCGTGTTGACGCACTGTGTGAACGGCGATGAGGTCATTGCGGAAGCGGATTCTCATATTTTTTATTACGAAGGCGGCGCGATGTCGGCTTTGGCTGGTGTGCAGA
The DNA here is from genome assembly GCF_003521185.1 of Brevibacillus sp. Lineage (NCBI taxonomy): Bacteria > Bacillati > Bacillota > Bacilli > Caryophanales > Paenibacillaceae > Brevibacillus > Brevibacillus sp. The sequence continues at coordinate 126,416 of NZ_DOTK01000026.1, read as the reverse complement.
CACGGACGCTGGCGGGAGAACGGGGCGCCCTGCGTCCAGTAGATGTGGAAAAGGCGATTCGCGGCAACAACATTCATTTTCCGCGCACGAAGCTGATTTGTATCGAAAATACACATAACCGGGCGGGCGGCGCGGTCGTTACGATCGAGCAAATGAAGGGCGTGCATGAGGTAGCGCAACAGCACAACATCCCCGTTCACTTGGATGGCGCACGACTGTTCAATGCGGCGGCAGCTCTGGGCGTGCCTGTGTCTGCGCTTAGCCAGCATACCGATACCGTCCAAGTCTGTCTGTCCAAAGGCTTGAGCGCACCTGTAGGCTCTCTTTTGGCAGGGGATCGGGCCTTTATCGAAGAAGCGAGATGGTGGAGAAAAAAACTCGGCGGAGGCTTGCGTCAGGCAGGGTATTTGGCAGCGCCGGGAATCGTGGCTTTGACACAGATGACGGAGCGGTTGACGGAAGACCACGCGCGTGCGCAACAACTGGCTGAAGGGTTCCGCAAGCTGTCGCTCGAAGTGGAGCCTGTCGAGACGAACATCGTGCTGGTGAAGACGGATTCGATCCGGGAGACGGCAGTTGCCTTTTTGCAGCGTCTTGCAGACAAAGGAGTCCTGGCAGTCGACTTCGATGAATACGTGATCCGCTTTACCACTCATCGCCACATTGATGAGCAGCAAGTAAAGCGGGTGCTGGAAATCGTGGAAGAACTCATTGGCACGGCGAAGGTTTCGGGATAAATGTTGCGGGCACCAATCATGGGCAAAGCCAGTCTGCTTGAATCGGGGAGCGGATTGGCTTTTTCTGATTGCACCGTTCACTTGCGGCCGACTTTCGACAAATTGTACAAAAATTTTCGGAATAAAGAGAATATTTTTAACCAAGTCGTCCAGTTCCTTTCTCACTGTAATGCGATAGCATAATGATGAGTTGGAGCCTATCTTTCAGTCATCATCGCGAACTCGATACAGACGAGGGGGATGCCAGATTTGAAAAAGCGAATGGGCGCACTTTTGGCTAGTTTTCTGATTTTTCAATTAGTAACTGGATGTAGCACAGCGCAGCCAACAGCTACAGACAACAATGGAACCGAAGCACCCAAAACAGACACAGCCAAAGCGAAAGAAATGGTCCTGAACTGGAACGCAGATGGGGGAGAACCGCCTACGGCCGACCCGGGACTTGCTTCAGATGGAACTTCTTTTGACGTCATTACGGCCTGTTTCGAGGGTCTGACACGCTATGGGACGGACGGGAAAATTGCGGGCGCGATGGCTGAAACGTATTCGGTTTCGCCAGATATGCTGACGTATACGTTCCAACTGAAAAAAGACGCGCTTTGGTCGAATGGAGATCCGGTAACGGCACACGATTTTGAGTTTGCCTGGAAACGCAATCTCGACCCGCAAACAGGATCGGAATACGCCTACATGCTTTATTTCATCAAAGGAGCGGAAGAATTTAATACAGGCAAAGGCAGCAAGGATGATGTCGGGGTGAAAGCGATCGACGATCATACCCTGGAAGTCAAGCTGAACTCGCCAGCGCCGTTCTTTTACGAGCTGACAGCTTTCCCGACGCTGTTCCCGCTGCACAAAAAAACAGTGGAAACTAACCCGGCCTGGGCGGCATCTCCGGAAAATTACATCGGAAACGGGCCGTTTAAAATGGAAACGTGGGAACACAAAAACAAGCTGGTTTTGGTCAAAAACGACAACTATCACGACAAAGGTGCAGTGAAGCTGGACAAGATCGTCTGGAGCATGATTACCGATACCAACACAGCGCAAGCTCTGTTCGATTCGGGCGATCTGGATTGGGGAGGCCATCCGACGTATACGCTCCCTGTAGATTTGCTGCAAAGCTTGCATGACGAAGGCAAAATTGTCCTCGATCCGTATCCGAACACAGTAGCCGTGACATTCAACACCACAAAGCCACCTTTTACGAACAAAAAAGTTCGTCAGGCGTTCTCGTATGCGATTGAGCGTCAGCCGCTGGTGGATGGCATCGTCATGCCGGGTGTGCCCGCTGCGTATGCCTGGGTTCCGCCGTCGATGAAGCTCAGCGGCAATGATTATTTCCAAGAAGATTCGGCGAAAGCCAAGCAGCTTTTGGCGGAAGGCTTGAAGGAGCTGGGGCTGACAGCGATGCCGGAATTTACTTTCTCCTACGGAACAGGGGATGACAGGCAAAAGAAACTGGCGGAAGCGCTTCAGGATCAGTGGAAGAAAAACCTCGGCGTAGAGGTGAAGATCAGCGGGTTGGAAGAAAAGGTGTTCCTGCAAAACAAGCGCTCCAAAAATTATCAGTTTGCCTATCGGAATTGGGGAGCGGACTTCAACGACCCGATCAACTTCCTGGAGATTTTCAAAGACAAGACAGTCGGAACGAATGACGCCGCCTGGGAAAATGAACAGTACCGCAAACTGATCGTGGACAGCTATCTGGAACTGGATACAGCGAAGCGCAATGCGATCATGCAGCAAGCCGAGCAAATTTTGATGGACGAGATGCCGATTGCCCCGATTTACTATGGCGTGCGCCCGTACATTCAAAACGACAAGGTCAAAGGTCTGCTTCTGAATCCGTTCGGCGGCAGAGACTTTAAATACACTACCGTAGAAAAGTAAACGAAAAAGGCAGGAACCCCCTTTGTGCCAACGATCAGACCGGCGGCATGAAGGGGGTTTTCTCTGTTCAGCGCGTGTAATTCCGCACACCCAAAGAAATACTATAGCCATTGACTATGGAAGGAAATGAGGGATAGACATGATATCGGCCAAAGAGCGTGAGAGACTGCAGAACCAGATGAAACGCGATGAGAGCAAGATTGTCAACATTGTGCTCCAGGATGCCCGCCAAGTGGCAGGGGAGATTGAAAAAGCCACCCACCAAGGGATTTTCATGGTAGATGGCCGTTACTACGGATATGAAGACATCAAGGAAATCAACGGTTCACTCTAAACAGCGGATGTGCGTGTCCGCCTAAATCAGCGGCGGCGGAAAAAAGTGACGCAAAGCATCGGGGAGTTCTTTTTGCCACAAGCCCCAGACGTGGTTGCCCGGTTTTTCCGAATAGGACAGGCTGGCGTTGCGGTCAGTGAGCAGTGTTTTTGCTTCCCGGTTCCATTGAACGAAGTCGAACGTTCCGATATGGGTTTCTACAGCGGTTTCATCCAGTCCCACCACCATCCAGAGCCGCAGCCAGGAAAGGTCTCCGCTGTTTTGGATGGCCGCTTGTGTCGGCTGGAAAAAGGCTCCTGACAGGGCAAGCACTTGGGAAAACAGTTCGGGGTGGTCCAGTGCGAGGTGCAAGGAAACCGTTCCTCCGAGCGAATCGCCCGCGAGCACGCGGGAAGCTTTGTCGCGTCTTACGGGATAGCGCTCCTCGATGTACGGCAGCAGCTCCTCGCAAAAAAAGCGTTTGTACGCTGCATTTTTTGCGCCTACAGGCGAATATTCACTCGTCCGTTTGCTGCGATCCACCGAGACGCCGACGACGAGGAACGGTTCGATGCCTTCTTCGAGAATCAACTGGTTGGCGATGGTGGCAATCCGCCCCATCGTAAAGAAATCGTTTCCGTCCTGACAATAGACGACAGGGTAAGAAAGCAGTTCATTATAGCCCGGCGGGAGGTACACTTTGACCGAGCGGGGAGTGTCTACGTGGACGCTTGGGACTTCTTCTTTTATGATTGTTCGTTTTACATAATCAGACATCGATTTACACTCCTGTTTGCTCAAATGTAAAACTAAGCCTTGAAAAAAACTGATACAGCTTATATAGTAAATGATAACAGAGAGGAAATAAACCCTGTAATATCAATACTATAACACGTTAAACAGACATTTTGTCTGCAATATAACAGGGTTGTGCGGACGGCGCTGTAAGCCCTTTCTTGCACACACAAACTTTCTTCTGCTTTTTATCAGGGGACACTTCCGACACGTTTCGTCTTCCTTGTCGATTGAGCACTGGCTCAGTTGCGTGGGACATGGCGAAGCAAGCAAGGAAGCCCCTTATTCTAGTGACGAGGTGAATGTGATGAGCGTAACCACTGCTGTTGAACAAACAGAGAACAACGCCCCGCTGCAAATTCTTGCTCCGGACGGTACGGTTGTTCGTCCTGACTTGATGCCTAAGCTCTCCGATGATGAACTGCGTGAACTGATGCGTAAAATGGTCTTTACCCGTGTGTGGGACCAACGCGCTATCAGCTTGAACCGCCAAGGTCGTCTGGGCTTTTACGCGCCTGTAGCTGGTCAAGAAGCAAGCATGATCGGTTCCGAGGCGGCTCTGTCCAAAGAAGACTTCATCCTGCCAAGCTACCGCGACATTCCGCAAATGGTCTGGCACGGTTTCCCTATGCACAAGGCGTTCCTCTACTCCCGCGGACACATCGAGGGTGGACGAATCCCTGAAGGCGTAAACGTTTTGATGCCACAAATCATCATCGCAGCACAATGTACACAAGCGACAGGCGTGGCAATGGGCTACAAGCTGCGCGGCGAAAAGCGCGTTGCGATCAACTACTTTGGTGACGGGGCAACCTCCCAAGGTGATTTCTACGAAGGTATGAACTACGCAGGTGTTTACAAACTGCCTGTGATCTTCTTCTCGCAAAACAACGGTTATGCGATCTCCCTGCCGTTCGAAAAACAAACGGCTTCTGAAAATATCGCAGTCAAAGCAGTTTCTGCCGGTATCGCAAGCGAGCGTATCGACGGCATGGACATCCTCGCTGTTTACTACGCAGTTCAAAAAGCGAAAGAGCGCGGTGTTAACGGCGAAGGCGCGACTTTGATCGAGGCGCTGACATACCGTTATGGTCCGCACACCATGGCTGGTGACGACCCAACTCGCTACCGTACTGGTGAAGAGCAAAGCGAATGGGAACTGCGCGACCCATTGATCCGCTTCCGCAAATTCCTGGAGAGCAAAGGTCTTTGGAGCGAAAAAGACGAAGAAGCTGTCATTGAAGAAGCGAAAGCAGCAGTTGCAGACGCAATCAAAAAAGCGGACGAAACTCCGAAAATGAAAGTGACTGAACTGATCGATGTAATGTTTGAGACACTGCCGCCTGCACTCGAAGAGCAAAAGGCAGAATTCCTGGCGAAGGAGTCGAAATAAGCCATGGCACAAATGACAATGGTTCAAGCCATTACGGATGCAATGCGCGTAGAATTGAAGCGCGATGAAACCGTACTTGTCTTCGGGGAAGACGTAGGGAAAAACGGCGGGGTATTCCGTGCGACAGAAGGTTTGCAAGCTGAATTTGGCGAGCAGCGCGTATTCGATACGCCGCTCGCTGAGTCCGGAATTGGTGGACTGGCAGTAGGCTTGTCCATTAACGGCTTCCGCCCTGTAGCGGAAATCCAGTTCTTTGGCTTCGTATTTGAAACGTTCGATGCGATCGCTTCCCAAGCGACTCGTATGCGTTACCGTTCCGGCGGTCGTTTTAGCAGCCCGGTAACTTTCCGTTCCCCATTCGGTGGCGGCGTGAAAACTCCTGAGCTGCATGCTGACTCTCTGGAAGGCTTGATGATGCAAACGCCGGGTCTGAAAGTGGTTATCCCTTCCAACCCTTACGATGCAAAAGGTCTGCTGATCTCGGCAATTCGCGACAACGATCCGGTTGTGTTCCTGGAGCACATGAAGCTGTATCGCTCTTTCCGTCAAGAAGTACCAGAGGGCGAGTACACCATTCCGCTCGGAAAAGCGAACGTAGTAAAAGAAGGCAGCGATGTTACCATCATCACCTATGGTGCTATGGTGCATACCAGCCTGAAAGCGGCTGAAGAAATCGAAAAAGCTCGTGGCGCCAAAGTGGAAGTCATCGACCTGCGCACCATCAGCCCGCTCGATATCGACACCATCGTAGCATCCGTGAAGAAAACAAACCGTGCGATCGTCGTGCAGGAAGCGCAAAAAACTTCCGGCGTTGCTGCGGAAATCATTACGCAAATCAACGAGCGCGCTATTCTCCACCTCGAAGCACCAGTGCTGCGTATCACGGCACCGGATACCGTTTATCCGTTTGCACAAGCAGAAGACATCTGGCTGCCTGACGTGAAACGCGTGGTAGACGGATTGACTCAAGTGCTCGATTTTTAATCGGTAACAGACATAATGGCGGAAAAGTTGAAAGCTTTCCGCCTTCTTTCCGAAATTTACAGGCTGTGAATACGGCGTAGTGTTTACTAAGGAGGAGATACTGTGAGTCGTTTTACATTCAGACTCCCGGAGCTCGGTGAGGGTATCCATGAAGGCGAAATCGTCAAATGGCACGTTCAGCCCGGAGATTCCGTAGAAGAAGACCAAGTCATTATGGAAGTGCAAAATGACAAGGCGGTAGTAGAAGTTCCATCGCCTGTAAAAGGAAAAGTTATCGAGCTGAAAGTAACAGAAGGAACGGTTTCTGTTGTCGGCGATCCTTTGATCGAGTTCGAGGTTGAGGGCGAGATTCCAAACCTGCCAGACCACGGTCATGGCAGCGCACCTGCGGCTGAAGCGGCGCCAGCACCTGCTGCTGACAAAATGGAGCCAGGTTGCGATATCGGTTCCCAAGTGAGCGCGAATGCGAACCAAGCGCTGGAAACACCAATGGCGCAAGCAACTGCGACAGCAGTAGCGGCTCCAATCGATCGCAAACACGTATTGGCTACTCCTTCCGTGCGTAAATATGCGCGTGAAAAAGGCGTTCAGCTGACACTGGTTCCTGGAACTGGCAAGCTGGGTCGCATCACTCGCGAAGACGTAGATCGCTTCGTATCGGGTGGCGCTGTCGCTCCTTCTGCACAAGCAGTGGAAACGGCTGCTCCAGCAGCAACAGAAGCACCGGCAGCTACGGCTCCAACAGGCGTAGCACAAGCTGCTTCTGCGCCAACTGTTCACTACAGTGCGCAAGCAGGCGAGCTGGAAGAGCGCGTTCCTTTGAAAGGAATCCGCAAAGCGATCGCCAAAGCAATGGTCAAATCCGCTTACACAGCACCACACGTTACTATTTTCGACGAAGTGGACGTAACGGCGCTGGTAGCGATGCGCAAAGACGCGAAACCACTCGCAGAAGAGCGCGGCGTGAAGCTGACTTACTTGCCAATGATCGTCAAAGCAGTCGTTGCTGGTCTGAAAAAGTTCCCAGAACTGAATGCTTCTATCGACGAAGAAAAACAAGAAATCATCTACAAAAAATACTACAACATCGGCATCGCGACTTCGACAGAAGACGGTTTGCTCGTACCGGTTGTCAAAGCGGCTGACAGCAAGTCGATCTTCCACATCGCGGGCGAAATCAGCGAGCTGGCGAAAAAATCTCGCGATCGCAAAGCGAGTGCTGACGAGCTGAAAGGTTCGACTTTCAGCATCACCAACATCGGCTCTGCTGGCGGCATGTTCTTCACGCCGATCATCAACTACCCTGAGGTTGCGATCCTGGGCGTAGGTCGTATCAGCGAAAAACCAGTGGTGAAAAACGGCGAAATCGTGGTTGGCCAAATGCTGCACCTGTCCTTGAGCTTTGACCACCGCTTGGTTGATGGCGAACCTGCACAACGTTTCGTCAACTACGTGAAGCAGCTTCTGGAAAACCCAACGCTGCTCGTCATGGAGGGATAAGAGACAATGGTAGTAGGTGAATTTACGACAGAAGTAGACGTGCTCGTCATCGGTGCGGGCCCAGGCGGATACGTGGCAGCGATTCGCGCCGCGCAAATGGGAAAAACCGTAGCAGTTGTGGAAAAAGCGGAAGTCGGCGGCGTGTGCCTGAACGTAGGTTGCATTCCTTCCAAAGCGATGATCCATGCTGCACACACGTATGAGCACGCTCAACATACCGAATCCATGGGCATCACCATGGAAAACGTCAAAGTGGATTTTGCCAAGGTTCAAGAGTGGAAAAGCGGGATTGTGAAGCAATTGACAGGTGGCGTAAGCTCCTTGTTCAAAGGCAACAAAATCCAGGTGATTCCAGGTGAAGCACTGTTTGTCAGCGAAAACGAAGTGCGCGTCTTCCACGGCTATGACGTGAACCGCTATCGCTTCCAGCATTGCATCATCGCGACAGGATCTCGTCCGATCGAACTCCCTGCTTTCCCGTTCGGCAAACGCGTTCTGTCCTCGACAGAAGCATTGGCTTTGACCGAACTGCCTAAGAGCATGGTTGTAATCGGCGGCGGATACATCGGCATCGAGCTGGGTACCGTATTCGCGAAATTCGGCACCAAAGTAACCATTCTGGAAGGCTCCGATCAAATTTTGCCTGGCTTCGAGCCAGATATGCCTCGTCTCGTTGAGCGCAAGCTGAAAAAGCTGGGCGTGACCATCCATACCAAAGCGCTGGCGCAAGGAATGGAAGAAACCGAGAACGGTGTAATTGTCAAGGCAGAAGTAAAAGGCGAAGCGCAGCAAATCGAGGCGGAATACGTCCTCGTTACAGTTGGGCGCCGTCCGAACACGGATGAGCTTGGCGTTCGCGATATCGGCATGAACCTGACTGATCGCGGCCTGATCGTCGTCGACAAGCAAGGCCGTACGAACATTCCTAACGTGTATGCGATCGGGGATATCGTGGCAGGACCAGCTTTGGCGCACAAAGCTTCCTACGAAGGAAAAGTGGCCGCTGAAGCGATTGCAGGCCATCCTGCTGAAGTCGACTACAAAGCGATCCCGGCAGTTGTTTTCTGCGATCCGGAAATCGCAAGCGTCGGTATCAACGAAAGAGAAGCAAAAGAACAAGGCATCGATTATGTAGTGGGACGCTTCCCATTCGCAGCAAACGGCCGTGCGCTCTCTGTCAATGCAGGTGAGGGCTACGTGAAGTTGATTGCCGAAAAAGAAACGAATCTCGTCCTCGGTGCGCAAATCGTTGGTCCAGAAGCTTCGAACATCATTGCAGAAGTGGGACTGGCGATTGAAATGGGCGCAACCCTTGAAGATATCGAATTGACCATCCACGCTCACCCGACTCTTGGGGAAGTGACGATGGAAGCGGCTGAACTGGCACTGGGTCGTCCGATTCACGTGATGAAATAACAGCAGCTTTTACGAAAAAAGCCTTGTACCTTTACGGTTACAGGGCTTTTTTCTTCCACATCTTACCCTTTCCACCTGTACTTATATAATGTAAAATAGTGGGAGACTGACGTGGGTGGAGGCTTGGCAGCATGGAGATTACAAATAAGATGATTGATGACTTGCGCCAAAAGCTGGAACGCGCAGCCAAAGAAGCAGGCTACAATTTTCTTGACCCCGAGATCGTAAAAATAAGTCAGCAGTTGGATAAGCTGATCGTCGCGCATATGTTGCATGAAAAACGCCCTTCGTAAGGGCGTTTTTAGTGGGCAAAATTAGGAGAAGGAATACAGCAGGTGGGCGTTAGACCCCATTTTTCGTAAACAAGGCTCTTGGGCATAATAATAGCTGGGGTACAAAATAAGCTGCTGCGCGTCATGGTTTGGCTCATCACTCGGGTGCGTCAAATGACGAGCCGCTTCATCAAAAGCGAACGCAGGGGAAATGGTGTGCAAGTAGGCAAGCATGGCAGGAATATCTTGCACGGCATAGTAGATGCGCTCAGCTTCTTTTACAAACTGCGGGGCGATGACCTCCCAGTTCTCCTCGAAAACCATTTGCCAATAAGACGATACAAACAGGCTGAAGCGGCCTTTTACATAATCGGAGTCTTCCCGTATATCGAGAAGCACTTGTGGGATGCTGTGCTGCTCTAGCCATCGGTCCAGCATCGGGCTCACGCTTCGCACAAACTCTTCGGTTGGCAGGGTGACGAAGTATTCGTACTGATCGTCGACAGCCATGACCCCTTTGGTATGTACAGGATCGAACGAATCGGGGATGCCGTAACGAAACAGCGGCAGCAGATAGTCCCATTCTCTTTTCAGACGAACAGATTCAAATTGTTCAAGCTTGTCTTCCGACCATGAAATGAAGCGCTCAGGAGGAGTTGGCTGGGCAAGGGTATGCAGGCTGGCAGCCAGCTCGTACAAGGGAGAAACACTGTAGCTGATCGCGTTCGAAAGCGGGCTGTTGCCCGGAAGTGGAATAGTGATCATAGTGGGCTAAACCTCCATCATGGATACTGCATCCATCATAGATCATCCCTGTGGGACAATTCAATCTTTTTTATTGTAAGAAAAAGGAAAACCCGCACGGTCTAAACCGTCCGGGCTTCTGCACAATGCCGTTCTTGCGCAGGGAAAATTGCTTTCAACCTTCCCTGGTCTTGATGGAACGAGAATGGTTTTTTTGTTTTACTTTTTTGGAGCCGGAAAGAGGCTCGCCAGTCTGTTCTTGCGGTTTTGCGACATTATTGTAAGTTTGATGAGGGTTCTCATCCAAAATATGATCCTTTTCCATAAAATCAGCTCCTTCTTTCCGTAGTTTGTATCAATCAGATGGTGACGAACCATAGGAAATGCTGGTATTCTATAAGGAAGCGTGCCCGCGATTGGTAGCAATGGATAGGTTGTCAAAAGAGCCAAAAAGCACGATACTGAAAGCATAACAGCATGTTTATTATGTAAACAAAAAACCAGGCTTTGATGGATCGGAAAGGAGCAGCTCATGCCACTGTTGATTGCACCCGTGTTTAATTCGACGACAGAACAGCCCATTCGGATCGAGCTGCCCAATTCGTACTACTTGGTCTCGGGAGCAGAGCGGCCGTACGAGATAGCCTCGCGCTATTTGCGCAACGAAATGGACGAGAACAAGCGCATTTTTGATCAGCGCGTGAGTCGCACCAGTCTGTTTTTGGTTGCAGAGCATGCCGAGATGAAAGTAACGGACGATCGCCCATGGATTGAAGAGATCGAGAACAAGCTGAACTTGTCTGCGTTTGACGGGACATGCTCCATTCCATATGTGCTGACGGTTAGCGGAAATATGTGCGGGATCACGTACTTGAAGCGCTCTATCGACGGAAACAAGCTGGCATTTGACCAGTCGACGCAGAACACGTTTCTGCGGATTTTGGAACATCAACTGCCATCCCTCGCTTTTCGCCGCTATGTGCTGTCTCTTGAGAAAAAAAGCAACGAAGACCAGCTGCTCGATTTGTGGATCGCGCTGGAATCGCTGTTTGCCCCCGACGGTAAAAAGGGAGAAATCACCTACAAACTGCGGGTACGGATGGCGTACTACTTCGGAGACTCGTATGCCCAGCGGCAAAAGATTGCCCAATTCGTCAAAAAATCGTACAATCATCGTTCAGAGATCGCGCACAGCGGAAAAGTATTCGGCGATAAACTGACCGATGAAGTCAATACGCTCAGATTGATGGCGAGAGCGACGATTTTGAATACGGCTATGCAAGGCATCAATCTGCAAGACATGCGCGTGCGTTTGGATGAGTTAATATTGTCTGGCGAGACCTATGAAGAACGGTACGAGCCGGCTTATTTTGAAAGAATCATTTTGTAGACCTCACAGAGGAAACAGGAGGAAGAAGCAAGCATGAGTGTTTTGATTGTAGAAGATTTGTCCCATGGGTTTGGGGATCGGATTTTGTTCCGCGACGTGTCGTTCCGTTTGCAGCCGAATGACCGCGTAGGACTTGTTGGAGCTAATGGTACAGGAAAGTCCACGATGATGGGCATTTTGACGGGCCAAAACATCGCGGATCACGGCCGTATCGAGTGGATGCCGAAAATTCAATACGGATACCTCGATCAGCACACGAAGCTGCAAGCAGGCAAAACCATCCGTGACGTGCTGAAAGATGCGTTCCTGCCCCTTTTGGAGCAAGAACAGGAACTGATGGCGATCGGGGAAAAAATGGCCGAAGCAACGCCTGAGGAACTGGAAGAGCTGCTGGAGCGCATGGGCGAAATTCAGGATAAGCTGGAGACGAGCGGTTTTTATTTGATCGATGCCAAAGTCGATGAGATCGCGAACGCTCTCGGTTTGAGCGCTATCGGTCTGGAGCGCGACGTTGCTTCCTTGTCCGGGGGTCAGCGGACGAAGGTTCTTCTGGCAAAATTGCTGCTGGAGCAGCCGACTGTTCTGCTTTTGGATGAGCCGACGAACTATTTGGACGAAGAGCATATTGTGTGGCTGAAAAACTACTTGCGCGAATATCCGTATGCGTTCATGCTGATCTCCCACGATACCGCGTTCATGAACGAAGTCGTCAACGTGATCTACCACCTGGAGTTTACCAAGCTGAACCGCTATACAGGCAACTACGAGTCGTTCCTTGCACAGTCCGAGATGAAGCGCAGCCAGCACTTCGACGCTTTTGAAAAGCAGCAGGAAGAAATCGCCCGCATGGAAGACTTTATCGCCCGCAACAAAGCGCGTGCATCCACTACAGGTCGCGCGAAAAGCCGTCAGAAGCAACTGGATAAAATGGATCGCCTTGACAAGCCGGAAACGGCAGCGAAGCCTTCGTTCATTTTCAAAGAAGCACGCGCGAGCAGCCGCTTCGTGATTGAGGCAGAGAACCTGGAGATCGGTTATTCGCACCCGCTGCTGCCTAAACTCAGCGTGAAGCTGGAGCGCGGCGAAAAAGTAGCGATTGTCGGAATGAACGGTGTGGGGAAATCGACACTGTTGAAGACGCTGCTCGGCATCATCCCGCCACTTGGCGGCAAGCTGGAGCAGGGCGACTTCCTGCACCCTGCGTACTTCGAACAAGAAGTGAAAGCCAAGCCGATCACGGCACTGGATGACGTCTGGAACGAGTTTCCGGCCATGAACAACCACGAAGTGCGCGGAGCTTTGGCGCGCTGCGGTTTGAAAAACGAGCATATCAATCGCAACCTGAACGCACTGTCCGGGGGCGAGCAGGCAAAAGTGCGTCTCTGTAAGCTTTTGCAACGGGAAAGCAACTGGCTTGTATTTGACGAGCCGACCAACCACTTGGATGTCGTTGCGAAGGAAGAATTGAAGCGTGCATTAAAAGAATTTAAAGGGACTGTCCTGCTCGTATGCCACGAACCTGACTTCTACGAGGACTGGGTGACACAGACGTGGGATGTTGAGAAATGGAGTCTGGAGCAGGCAAAAACACCAATCAAGCTGTAATAAAAAAACAGGCAGCCACATTCAGTGGGACTGCCTGTTTTCTTTTGGCCAAAAAGTCGTGAGCTTCGTCAGCGGGCGTTGCGCATGCGAATCATCGAGAAGTGCAGGCTGCTGTCGAGCAGAGCTTCTTTGAGCGGCGTCAGCGACGGTGTGATTCGCAGCTCAATGTCCGCCTCGCCAAGACGGGCGAGCAAATCGCCCATGGCTGTGACCTGCAACGGTTGGACAGGATCTTTGGAGACGAAGTAGCCCGCCCCTTCGTCGAGGCACGAAAAGGAGTCGGCCGCAAACGTGTACTGGTAAAGCGTCGTCTGCGCAAGGATCGGATACCAGCGGCTTTCGATCGCAATGACCATTTTGGCGCTAGTCAGCCCGAGAAAACGTTCCTTGTCTGCCGAAGACGAATCTGGCTTCGCATAAAAAGCAATGCGCGGACAGTCGCGCGGGAAGTAATACATCGGTGCACGAGCCGCGTCAATCGCCCAGACGAGGGGAGGCAGGCTTGGGTGGCTAGGATGCAGCCGCGGCTGAAAATCGGCAATGGCAGAGTCTTCACTGTAATGAAACACCGTATGCATGTAAGCAAATTCCTTTCCGTAGGCAAAATGGAGGAAAGACAACCTAAATGACTGCCCAGGCATTTGGAAGGTATCGGCCCCGGTAGTATGGACACGATGTTTTCGTAATCGCTTCGCCGTTATGGAGCATCATCGAGCTGGAGCCGCCGTCCATCGCCATGGCAGTTACAACCCCATGCTCTTCCAGCAGTTCCGCCAGGTCATTCATGCTCGCCCCGATGGAATGCCCCGGCTGGCGGCCGTCGATGACGACGAATACAATCGTGCCGTCCGCTTTTTGCCCGATCGCGGTCCGTGGCTGAATGCCCCAGCTTTTGGCCGGCTTGTCTTTAAACATGTTTTTCCCGTTTACAATCAGTTGCGGACGGAAGCTCATCGCATCGCGAACGCCCATGTTGACCAATTGTTCGGCCGTGTAGTTGCCTGTAATCAGCTTGCCTTCGTAAGTGATGCCCAAGGCCGTCTCGCCGCTTTTGGGATTATAGCCTTGCAAAATTTTCCCGTCGTGGATGACCACGCCGTACGCCTTGGCTCCTTTTCCGTAGCCGTCAGGATCGGAGAAGCCGCTTGCGTTGACGATGCCGATTGCATTGGTTTTTTTGACAAATTCATCGAGCAGATCGCCGCGGTCTTTGCGGTTTGTTACGACGAGCTGTACCCGTTTCGGGTCGTGGATGTACATGATTTTCCCTTTGAAATAGTACGTCTCTTTGGTCACGTCGATGTCTTCGATTTCGACCAACTCTTTCGGCTTTTCCGGCAGCGTGACGGTTACAGGCTGTTCTGTGGTAGGCGTTTCTTCCGGCTTGGTCGTGCCGTCAGGCTCTGAATTGATCACTTCCGGATTGCGAATTTGCTGCTTTAATGCATTCAATTTTTCTTCCGGCAAAAATGTATACGGCGCCCAGTAGTCGTGCTGCGTGGTCAGCAAGGTGCCTGCCGCCCACTCGCGCAGCTCTTCTCCGTTTTTCGTCCCAAACAAAAAGATGATACTTAACAAAGCGAGCGTCGTGCAAGTCAAAGCTGACACGAGCATCAGGCGCTTGACCCAGCGCCAAGGTCTTTTGCGAGTTGTGCGTTTGCGTGTGCGGGCACGTGATAAAGTTTGCATGATTTCTCCACATCCATCTGGTGTTAAAATTGACTGTTGCTATATGGTAAGGACGGATAAATGGGTAAAAAGTTTCAGGAAAATAATAAACGATCACCAGGGGAAAAATAGGGACAGGAGGTGAGGGCCGTGCGCGGCTATGATGAAGCATTTCAAAAGGAAGTAGAGGAGTACCAGGACAGTCCGAAAGGGACGCGAAACCAGACGACCAGTCGGGATCGCCAAGACCAGGGCGAGAAGCAGGAGACCCGAATTGACTCGAATAACGGGTAAAATGGTTGACGGGCGGAGTCCACTTTGGATTTCGCCCTTTTTCCGCTCTGGGCAATTGGGCTTTCGCTGGAACGATTCAAGCGCAGGCCCTCTGTTATACATGGGCAAAGTGTGGTAAGCTTACCCAATGTACTTTTTTACGCCAGGAGGGTTCTTGTGAGCACCACGTTTGCAGATTTACAAATTAACGCGCCGCTCGTAGCGATTTTGCGCGACCAAAAAATGGAGACGCCGACACCCGTGCAGGTGGAAGCGATCCCATTGATATTAGCCGGACGAGACGCCTTGATCGAATCGCCTACGGGAACAGGCAAAACGTTTGCCTACTTACTGCCGCTGCTAACGAAAATCGATATGGATAAAAAAGATGTGCAGGTTCTTGTGCTGGCACCGACGCACGAACTGGTCGTGCAGATCGCCAAAGAAGCCGAAAAGCTTTTGCCAGGAGCCGATCATGCGGTTTTGCCGATCATCGGTGGGGTGGACGTCAAGCGCCAGGTGGAGCGCTTGAAGAAGAAGCCAGTGCTCGTCGTCGCTACGCCTGGTCGTCTGCTGGAGCTGATCGATCAAAGAAAACTGAAGGTGCACGAAGTAAAGACTGTCGTCGTCGATGAAGCCGACAGAATGCTCGATGCAGGCTTTGGCAAGCCGGTCCAGGAGGTCATGAAAAAAACATTGCGGGACACCCAGCGCCTGCTGTTTTCCGCAACGATTTCAGACCAGATCGTCGCGGCAGCCAAAGCGTTCACAAAAGAGGCTGCGCTTGTCCGGGCGCAAGCACCAGAGGGCGCAGCAGGAGTCGCGCATCTGTATCTCGTCTCTGATCCGCGAAAAAAAGTGGACACGCTCAGACGGTTGCTTCGGCTCGTCAATGTTCGCTCCTCGATCGTTTTTGTCAATCAGATCGAAAAAGTGGATGAGATCGTATCCAAACTGAACTACCATCATTTGGAATGCCGCCTGTTGCATCGCGATGCATCCAAGGAAGAGCGGGCGCGTACGCTGCAAAAATTCCGCGACGGCGCGTTCCCGGTATTGATTACGACGGATGTCTCGGCCCGCGGAATCGATATCCCGGAAGTCGAGTGTATCGTTCATTACGATCCGGCCCCAGATGCGGATACGTACATTCACCGCAGCGGACGGACGGGACGGATGGGCCGTGCCGGACTTGTGTTCTCGATTCTCAGTCCGCAGGAGCGGTTTATTATCCAAAAGTTCGCCAAGCAGACGGAACTGGCGATTGCAGAAAAAACGATGGCGTACGGCGCTTTGGAAGATCCAAGACCGGAGCGAAAGCCAGCGGCCAAACCAACAGCCAAGCCAGCCGGAAAAGGAAAACCGCAAGACCGCAAAGCTGGTGGCGGCAAACCACCAGTGAATGCAGGCAAAGAGTCTTCATCGGCAAAGCGCGTACATAAGAAGGGCGGCTTTGGAACAAAGTAGGACAAGAAGCACACGTCTTGTTCTAAGGAGGGTTCCATGCGCAAAGATCGTTTGTATGAAGAGGACTTGCTGGTGAATGGCGCGGTTGGGGGAGAAGTGTTGGGCAAGCAAGAGCGGCAAACGCTTCGCCGCGAAGCGGGCGAACTGAAAGAAAAGATAGAAGCGGCCAAACAGGAGCCAATTTCTGAGTAACCCCACTGTAACAGTAAAAAAGAGCAGGGCTGCCGACCAATGCGGCGCCCTGCTTATTTTGATCGATTACTCGTCTTTTGTAAGCTGACATTGTTGCAGCGGAATGACTTTGGTCTTTTTCACGAACTTGTAGCCAAGCCACAGCAGGATGAACATGGGCAAGCCGATGTAGGAGACGAGAATGCCGTTCCAGTCGATGGTGTCGCCAGTGAATGCGCTGTAGTTTTGCCCGATAATAATGAAGGAGCAAAGGACGAAGGCGAACACAGGTCCGAACGGATACCATTTGGCCCGGTAAGTTAAATCGCTGAGGCTGCGTCCTTGGGCAAGGTATGCTTTGCGGAAGCGGTAATGACAGATGGCGATGCCGACCCAGGCAATAAAGCCGGACATGCCGCTCGCATTAAGCAGCCACATGTACACGACGCCGTCGCCAAACAAAGAAGCGAGAAAAGCGAGCATGCCTACCGCTGTCGTCGCGTACAGAGCGCGTGTCGGAATGCCGCGCGAGTTGATCTTTTTCAAAAACTTCGGTGCCTTGCCTTCCATTGCCAAAATCCACAGCATGCGAGCGGAGGCGTACATGCCCGAGTTTCCGCAAGACAAAACGGATGAGAGAATGACTGCATTCATAACCGATGCCGCAAACGCCAGTCCTGCTCTTTCATAAACTAAAGTGAAAGGGCTTACAGAAATGTTGTCCACATCACCGCTCATCAGGTTGGGATCTGTATACGGGATCAAAAGGCCAATGACGGCGATGGACAAAATGTAGAACAGAAGGATGCGCCAGAAAACTTGCTTGATGGCCCGCGGCACATTGACTCGCGGATTTTCGCTCTCGCCTGCTGCTACGCCGACCAGTTCCGTACCTTGAAAGGAAAATCCGGCCACCATGAACACGCCGATCATCGCCATGAACCCGCCGTGGAACGGAGCGTCGCCGACAGTGAAGTTTTTAAATCCGACTGCTTCGCCGCCCATAATCCCGACGATCATCATCAGGCCGATCGCGATGAAACAGATGATAGCAATGACTTTGATGAGTGCAAACCAATATTCACCTTCACCGAATGCTTTGACGGAGAGAAAATTCAACACGAACAACAAGGCGAGAAACAGACCGCTCCATAACAGCGATGAGCTTTCCGGCAGCCAGAACTTCATGATCAAGGCGGCAGCCGAAATCTCCACCGCAATCGTCACGGCCCAGTTGTACCAGTAGTTCCAGCCCAGGGCGAAGCCAAGTGCCGGGTCGACAAAGCGGGAAGCGTACGAGCTGAACGAGCCTGATACGGGGAGGAAGGTAGCCATCTCGCCCAAACTCGTCATCAAAAAGTAAATCATGATACAGATCAAACCGTAAGCGGCAAGCGCGCCCCCTGGCCCTGCGGATTGAATGGTCGAGCCGCTCGCCAGAAACAAGCCTGTCCCGATCGATCCGCCGATGGCAATCATCGACATGTGCCTTGCGCGCAAACCTCTTTTCAACTCATACTGCTCTTTTCCCGTCTGTTTGTTTTCTCTAGTGGGTAGTGGAGTATGATTCAAACTTGATGCCCCCTTTTTTTACTGCGAATGAAAATTCCTAATATTCAGGTTACAAATATGATAGTTGATTTGGGACAGATAATCTATTCGACCGGGTGTCATAAAAACGAAACCGATTTTTATCCAACATGTACAAATATTCCCTTTTTGTTCGCGGGGAATTATCCGTCTCTTTCTCGGAAAAAAGCAGGGCAGCCGTTTGTTTCCCGGCGCCCTGCTTTGTGTATGGCTTATGCCTGTTCGTATTCGCTGGCAGGGCACTCGCTGGCTTGCAAGTACGCATCCAGATCTGCGAGCCACTCGCGGACGGTAGAGTAGGGCGTGTCCAACTGGAACAGCTTTCGGATCATCAGACGAATCTCTGGCGATAAGGAAAGCTCTTCCTCCCAGCTTCGTTCCGGCGCATTCTCATCCGCAGAGTAGCCGGAATAGAGCAGAAACAGAAAAAAGTGCCCGAGCGCATACAGGTCGCTCGAAGGCGCTACTTCCCGCTTGAGCTGCTTTTCAGACGGATAGGCGCTGAGTGTCTCTTCCGTGTAAGTCGGCTTGTCACCGACGAACCGCGCCAGCCCAAAGTCAATCAAGTACGGATTTCCTTCCTGCCAGATGACGTTTGGGATGCGGACATCGCGATGGATCAGTCCGCGGTCGTGCAAGTAAGCGACAAGCTCGCCAATTTGCTTCATATAGAGGGCGCATTGCCGCTCCGTCACGACAATGCCGCGTTCGAACAGCATCTCTTCAAGCGTAGGCCCCGTCAAATACGTCATGACGAGAAAGGAATCGTTGCGAAACCGAAAAGCGTCCAGACACTGCGGAAATTGCGGGTGCGACAGCGAGGACAGCACTTTGCGCTCGTACTCCTGCATGGCTTCGCCTTTTGGCGTATGACGCAAGCTTGGTTTGACCTGCTTGAGCACGACTTTCTCACCTGTTGCGCGATGGATAGCCAGGTAGGCGATGCCGTAGCTGCCCATCCCGAGCACTTGCTTGATCTGATAGGCGCCTGCCGCCGTTCCTGCGCGATAGGGCTTGTCCCGGACATTGTTCGTCCACCATTCTTTTACTTCCGTCCACATAACCGTTCCCTCCTGTAGCCATCTTACCATGAATGGAAAAAGCCTGACCTTTTTTCATGCAGGTTTGCTATAATCAGTTCGTTACATGTAGACAGGAGCGACGGGTATGAATTTTATCATTGACTGGTTATCCTTTTATTTGATTGAACAACCTGAGGAAGAAGACGGCATCAAGCAGGTGCGCATGACCCGCTATTTGGGGCATGATGAATATCAGCGCAGCGAGTTGCGCGACTTTTTGGATGGCGAGTTCGCACGTATCGCCAAACGCAAGGTGGAAATGAATCCGAAGACGGACGGGACGCCGACGAAGCTCGGACAATTTGTCCTGGAGCCGGGGCATCCGCTCGATTCCAATCCGAACTATGCCTTGCTCAACCGTTTGCTTGCAGCCGAGACGCCAAGCGAAAGCAGAGAGCCTTGCCAGGAGCTGATCCAGTCTTATTTGCGGACGTCGCAAGTAAGGGGCGGCGTGCTGATTGTGGTGCGCACGCGTCTGGAGCTGCTCGATGAGCGCTACGTCTTTATTTTGAAATGCGATTTTGAACAAAAAACAGCCGTCATTACGGATGAAAAGAGCCTGATTTCCAACGTGCGGATGGCGATCAATGCGAAAAACATGAAGTCGCTGATGTATCCGTACATGATCGAATCCGGGATGAATGATCCGTACCACGTCAAGATTCATCAGTTTTCCCATGCGCGTTACTTCGAGGAATTTTTGCGCTTTATTGAATATCCGCAAACGGTGACGCAAATCGTCTCCGATGAGGTCATTTCTCTCGCCCGCCAGCATATCGAGTACACCTATCCGGAGGAATCCGAGGAGCGCGTGCGCGAAGTAGAGGCAATTGAGCTGATTGCCGCCAGCCCCAAGCGGGAGCTGTCCGAGAAGTGGGAGCACGAGACGGTGATGGAAGCGATGCAGATCATCACCGACCGCCAGCCGGAGGTCGAACTGAAGTTCAAGCTCGATCACATGCAAATTCGCACCTTGCTCGCGGATTACGGCTCTACTTTGCATATTGCCAAAGTCAACGGTCGTTATGTCGTCATTTTGGAAGGGGAGCAGCTTCAGTTTGAGCGAGGGGTATCTCCTGTTGAATTTGCCAAACCGAAATCACTTGCGGAGATCGTTCAAGAAATCGAATCGCGCAGCAGCTATTCTCCGCCAATGGCAGCAATGCCAGGGGAGCCGGACGATACGCCGCCTTGGGAATAGGAGGAGCGAGCATGACGGACAAAAAACTCACTTTAAAAGGGCAGGAGCAAAACGTATACCCTGTCTTGCGCCATGCTTCCATGGTCAAAAAATACCCGGACCGCTGGGTAGTCAAAGAGCACACGGCAGATACACGCGTGCTGTATGCGCTCGATCAGGGAGAGGGCTACGGCTTGATTACGCCTGACATGCTGGTTGCGGCAGAATGGACGGCTGAACAGCTTCATGCGTACGCGATGGACAACTTGCAAAAGCTGCCGTATACCGTGAAAACACAGGAGGTAGCGGGCAACCGGATTCATTTTATCAGCCCGCCAGACGGCTATGCGGCGAGCAGGGTGTTGCTCGATTCGCTGCTCCGCCAGTTTGACCAGGAAAAACAAGGAGATTCGCTTGGCGTTGCCATCCCGCATCAGGACGTACTCATTATCGCGGACATGAATGGCGAGGTCGGGGCGAACTTGCTGGCCCGTCTCACTTACGACTTTGCCTCAAAAGGGCAAGTGCCGATCGCCGTACTGCCGTTTTTCTGGGAAAACGGCGAGCTGACACCGTTTTTGGTCGTGTCGCATGATGCGGATACGAAGGGAAACACATAGGATAGAAACGCAATAAGAGAGTTGACCCTGGTGTGGTGCAACTCTCTTTTGCTATTTCGGGAAGGGTACGTCCATCTTTGTTGGCGCGATGGCGTTTTGTGTAACGTAGTCGACTACATGATCGTAAAGCTCTCTGCCAAGGGATGAAATCGAGCGCTCCAGGGAAAACCCGCCAATGAGACTGGTCCACCATACCTCCAAGCTACGGAATATTTCGTGGTACGCCTCTTCACTCGTTGCGCTTTTCGTAAACAACGCTTCATAAAACGAGCGATTTTGTTGGAACAATCAGGGAAAGGAGCGTATCCATGAAAAACTTCATGATCGGGCAATACGGGCATTTCGATCGGAAAAAGTACGAGCGAGACTTCCGCAAAGGATTTTATGGAATCGAAGCATGCCTGCTGCCTGCGGAAGAAGATCTTCGCTGCTTGCAGCGCGAAGCAGAGGCCAACGGTTTTCAGATTGGCGTCCATTTTCCGTTGCGCGCGGGGCAAGCGAAGCTGAGGGACGCGCTGTTTATGCACCCAGACGAAAAGGTTCGCGCAGAAGCATTTGCCCGGATTGTCGACGAGCTGGACTACATGCGCGAAATCAAGCCCGCCTACGTCCTGTTCCACTACCCGAAGCCTGTCATTTTGGACGACCGTGTGGACTGGCAAAATTGGCGGTTCGCCGATCCGAGCGACTATGTTTTCGAATCGCAGTATCCGCTCGCCGCGTTTGAGGAAAAAAGCGAGCAATTGTTTGCCTGGCTTACGGAAATGGGCGAGAAATATGCGTTTGTGCCTGTGCTGGAGTTTGACGCGCTCAATCGTTACGTATACGAAACCGATGTGTTGGAAGTTTTGCTGAACAAGTACCCGAAAATCAAGCTGTGCCTCGATACGGGCCGATTGTTCGGCCAACAAAAAATCGACCCGTACTTCGACGCGAAGCGGGTCATTCAGAGCTATGCGAAATATGCCTGGAGTCTGCATCTTTGGACGATGAAAGCGACGGATACTTTTGCCTACAATCATTTTCCCGCCTTGCCGGAGTGCACAGCCGAGCAGGGCTGGGCGCCGATCGCAGACTATTTGCGCATCGTGCGGGACGAAAATCCGGATGTCAAAATTATGTTTGAACACCGCTCAGACTTGATTGACGACGAGCAGTTGAACATCTGCTACGCGTGGGTGAATCAACTGCTGCCCGGCTCCTGATCGTCCAGCAGCAACTCGATGAATCTTCCTGCTTCGTGAATCAGCCAATACGGCAAACGTGGACCGTGTATGTACAGGTTTGTTGCGGCATCGAGCATCGTGCGGACGCGCTGCTCATCGCCAATCATGCGGGCGCAAACGCCCATGACCATCCACGGGTACATATCGCCAGTGTCAAACGTGTCGAAGCGGGGGAATGCTTTCGTCATCCGCTGATACAGCATGGCGCCGATGTCCGGCTCACATAAGCCGTACACGATGGGAAACGCCTGCGAGGTCACGTCCGGGTACCATTTTCTCCAGCCGGGATGCGAACGGTCGTACATGGCGAACGAGCGGCGAAGACGGCTGTACATGTTGGCAATTCCCGTCTTGCAGGCAACGGCGCGCACAGACGCTTCCCGGGCGAGTGCTTCCTTGCCGAGCAACGCAAACAAATAGCTGGCGTCATCCAGCCCTTTGGCAACCTCGCAGTTGTCCATCAAATATTTGACGCGAAAAGAATGTTTGGCCCAGGTCAGCCCATCCTTTTGCTGCAACCGGGCGATGCCCCGGAACAAGTAAGCAAGCTGCTCCTGATTGGCGTACAGCCAGGAAGTGTCGCCACAACTTTCCACCCATTCGCTGACGAGACTGAAGTAAGTCGCATGGTAGCTGTCTTCGCTGTCGGCGGCTCCCGTGTCGATCTCTTGCCCGGAATCGAGACGAAAGTCGTTGATGTAGCCATTTTGGCTCAGATGCTGCAAATACCAGTCCAAATAGCGGCGCACCGCTTCCCGTTCCTGTAGCCGGACCAGCGAAATAAGGGCGAGGTTGGTAAAATACGGATTGATCTGATCCCGGTCAGGACCAAGGCGAAAAGCTCCGCTCGGAAGCTGGCAGGACAGGAGGTAATCTCGCTGGTGGGCAAGCAGAGCGTTGCGGGGCTCATCGAGCATGGCGGCATGCCCTCCCTTTTCTACGTGATTGCTGTCACCAATTTTACGCCGTATTCGGTCCAGTGCAAAGCCCGTATGTACGCGTCCGTGTCGATCAGAGGCAGTTCGGCTTGCTTTTCCACTTCCAATCGCCATTTCTCATCGCGAAACCAGTCGACGCCATCGGCAGGAGCGTGCTCGACATCTGCCCAGGCGGTTTGCAGCGCAGGGCTGTACAGCTTCGGTTTGCCAGAAATCAGGTTGTCGCCTTCCAGCCGCAGCTCATATCCGGTTTTTGTCTTTGCTTGCGGCAGGTGACGCGGGGTAAACAAGTGCGGCCAGTAGTCCGCGCGCGAGCCCGTATGGGGAATGCGTGTGCAAAACGTCACAATCTTGTCCAGCCGGTACGGATCGTCGAACAAGAGGCGGTAGAGCGTTTTTCCAATCGCGATCCGCTGGGTGAGTTCGGAAAAATGCTGCACGTTCAGGCCGACGATGTTCAACCTTTTGTCGGTCGGATGTGCTTTGTAAGGAAAGAGAATTTGATTGAGCGAAAACAGCGATTGCGTGAAAAATACATACGTCGAAAAAACGCGGTTCGTCGCAAGCGGCTTATGTACGACGCGCTGTTCGATATATTGCTGCTCGTTGACGATCAATGCGCGAGTGAGACGCGAGCTTTCCCGTGAAGCGAGAAACTCTTGCCAATACGAATGCATGAACACAGATACGCCAAGAGGTTTCAACAGGGCGCTCAAGTCTTCCTGCCGCTGTTTCATCTGGGCATACAAGAGGAGTTGCGGGTAAGCATCGTGAAAAATGAGCCAGTTGCTTCTCTCCAACAACCAGAAAAAAGGCTTGATTTCTTGCGCATCCATGATCGCAGGAAGCCATTCGCCTTTTAGATCCGTCATATTCCAACCGCCATTTCGCGAGACGAGGTGGGCAAGCAAGGCCCAGTGAATCTCGGGATGCTCGCGGTAAAAATCAAGGTACGCTTGTGTCCGCGTGACATTGTTGCGATTGGCTCTCGCTGTTTGCCATCTGATTTGCGCGACCAGTTCTTGTTTGTCCAAGGAAGAAATCGTGGTAGTCGTCATGAATGGGATAGCTCCTTGCCGTTTGTCCGAATACAGGGGGAGGGGGCCTCTCTGCGGTTAAAAAAAGCAGGTCATCAAAAAACGACCCGCTTTTGGTTCAGCCAATCATTTCGAGAACAAGAAGCCGCACCATCAGTTTTTCCTTGGCTTCTTCCCACGACTTGGCGAAGATGACTACATGCTCCGACTGGAACTGGGCTTCCGCGACAAACATGCCGTCCTGTTCGTAAATGTTCATAGAAGATCGTCCTTTCCGCTGCCTTTCAAGCATTGTATGCTATCATGAGAGAGTTGATGCATACAAAAGTGCTGGAAAAACAATGCAGGAGCGTGAACACGGTGAGAATCAAGCTGACGAAAGAAGCGGTAGACCAATTGCAAAAAGCGACGCGGCCTGTTCGCATTAGCGGTGAACTGGTAGGCGGCTGCGGAATGACCGTGGAATATTCGCTTTGGCTGGATGAAGCAACTCCAAATGACCAGGTGATGCAGGTCGAAGCGATGACTTTGCTGATTGATGCGGAGACGATCGGCTACATCGACTCGGATTCCTTGACGATCGATTATCGGGCACAGCAAGGGTTTCGGCTCGTGACCCCGCAGCAAATTTTGGCGTACGGCCTTACGTTGAAAGAGCGCTGGGGTTGACCCGTTCGCTTTCCGTTTTACTTGGGCAAAAATTGCAGGAGAAAAGCGAGCATTCCGGCGGCGATCAGCGGGCCGACGGCGACTCCGCGGAAAAAGGTGACGCCGATGATCGTTCCCAGCAACAAGCCCGTGACAATGAGCGGATTGCCGGACATCAGATCGGTTCCTTTTCCCGCCAGGTAGGCGACAAACACCCCCATGATGATCGCCAGAATCGTATGCCAATGGGTGAACAGGGCAAGCACGGAAGCCGGATTGACTTTTCCGCTTGCGAGCGGCGCGAGAATGCCGATGGTCAAGATGATAATGCCTACTTGCAAGCCATGCTGCTCAAGCAGCGGGAAATAGCGTTCGAGCGAAAACAGCCGCATCAAAAGCAGGATGGCTACGGCGATCGAGACGGTCGCGTTGTTGCCGACGATGCCGAGCGCAAGCAAGAGGAGCAGAGTGAGGTTAATGACATCCATGCTGGTTGTGCCCGCTTTCGTTTTTGCCAGTAGTATATCCAGATGGGGCACGGCTTGTGTTGCCGCATACGAAAAAAGAGATCAGGCATGGCAGCAGCATGCACGGATCTCTTTTTGCTTAGTCGAACCAAAGTTCCAGCATCCCTACCGGAAAGCCTGTCTGCTCATCCGAATCAGGGAAGCGTCCCCAGGCGAATACACCGTTGAAATAATCAATCGTAAATGGCTGGTCGTATTCGGCAACGCTGTATTTTCCGCCAATGCGAAATTCTTTCGTCCCCAAATAATACGACTTGGCCATGAAATACTTTTGCGTAATGATGGCAAGCTGGGACTCGTCACCCAGTTTCTTTTTCTCCTTGGCTTCCACGTGCAGGCGTTCCATCTCTTCCTGCAGCTCAGCGAGTGTCATTTGACTGTACAAGCGCAACGGACTGCCTCCTTTCCCTACAGGTATATTGTAACAAAAGACAGGGGAAAAGGCGATGGATGGAGAAGTACGAGAGAACGAATGGAGGGAACATCATGACGAGATTTGATTTGACAGGCAAAAAAGCGATCGTAACAGGCGCTGGACGAGGCATCGGAAAAGCATTGGCGATCGGCTTGGCCGAGGCGGGGGCAGAGGTTGCCGTTGTCGCGCGCACAGAAGCGGACTTGCAGGAAGTGGTCCAGGAGATTCAGGCAAGCGGGGGAGCAGCTACGCCGATTACAGCCGATTTGACCGAGGCAGGTGCAGCAGAAAAAGTAGTGGCCGAGACGCTGGAGACACTGGGCGGCCTGCATATTTTGGTCAATAACGCCGGGATGAACATTCGCAAAAAAGCGCATGAGGTCAACGAGGAAGAATGGGATCGGGTTGTCGATCTGAATTTGAAGGGAGCGTTTTTTCTCAGTCAGGCGGCCGGAAAAGTCATGTGTGAACAGCGCTACGGGCGGATTGTGAATATCGCATCCGTGGCTGGACTTGTTGCGCTGCGCACGGGAGTCGCTTATGGGGCGAGCAAAGCGGGTGTCATCCAGATGACGAGAGTGCTTGCGTTGGAATGGAGCAAATTCGGCGTGAATGTCAACGCGATCGCACCTTGGTATTTCCGCACGCCGCTGACGGAAGCGTTGCTCGACGATGAAGCTTTTTTGCAAGAAGTGCTGCAGCGGACGCCGAGCGGAAGAATTGGCGATGTCGAAGATTTGGTTGGTCCTGCGATTTTTCTCGCTTCGGATGCGGCCAGTTACATATCGGGGCAAACGATTGCGGTCGATGGCGGAATGTCGGTCTACGGCTTCTAGCGCGAAAAGGAGAGAACCAGCATGAATAAGGCAAATAGCAAAAAAAGGGGCATTCCCGGCGTGGGAATGCCTAATTATTGGGGGCGATTGAGAAAATGAACGATTGGCGCACATGACCGGATTGCTCTCACCCAACACAGTCAATAGCCAGCTACTGTTAGCGTAGGCATATTTAGATGGAAAAATCGATCTACCCATGCTTACGTTAAAGAAGTCATTCTAGGAAGAACATCGAACTTTTTCTCAATGCGTTGAAAAAGTGCTTACAATGAAAAGATAACAGACAAAAGTAAAGTCGCAATAAAATAAAAATAAATCATTATTAAATTTTTCGGCGTTATCGGGCGAAGCGGTGATTTCCGATCACGACCGTTTGGGGCCTGGACCAAATCCATTTGGATGTTGCGGTATCAGGATTGAAAAAATAAAGGGAACCGTTTGTCGGATCCTTTCCATTCACTGCATCCGCGACAGCCTTTCTGACGCTCTCGTTCGTTCTCGACGAGAGTCTGCCGTTTTGGACAGGCGAGAATGCGTTGGGAGCAAAAATAACCTCCCGCACCGTATTTGGAAATTGTGATGAAGCTACCCGATTCAATACGACAGCAGCAATCGCTACTTGTCCTTCATACGGTTCACCCCGGCCTTCCGCATATACCAACCGGGCAAGCAGTTCCATATCCCTATCTGAAATTTTTACGTTTCCATGGCGAATCACTTTGCGGCGATCATCTCGACTGACTTGGATATGATCGCGTTTTGCTTGCGTTTGAGGGATAGACATTTTTGTTTGCTTCTTGGCTGTCGGCACAGGTGCTGTTGCTGTTTGGACTACATCTGCCAGAGCGGACGCGGACGGCGTTCCCTTTGAATGAGGTGCCATTGCGCTCGTCGGCGTGACGAACAGGCAGAGAAGAAGCAAGGCAAAACTGTTGAGAAAGAAGAAAAAGCGCGTTCGCGCTTCTCGTGTCTTCATGGTAAGAACCACTCCTTTTCGCTTTTTGCTTTTGTGTGCGGAAGCGAATCGGGTCTTTTGCAAGTCTAGCGACAATGTATGCGAAGTGCAAGAGGAAATTGGTTCCATAGGACTATTTACTGTCTGGAAGAGATGGATGAATACAGGGGAGAAGAAGACGAGGGGAGCGGAAAAAATCTTGTTTTTGCAAGGAAAAACACCACTGCGCATAGACAGTGGTGTTTGGTGTGAGCTAGTCACAAAGGCTTATTTTTCCGTAATCGTAATTGTATTGATTTTGATCGTTTGCTCTGGAGAGCTGGGTTCATTTGTTTGCGGGTTCGGTTTCACTTTTGTGGCTGCGATTTTTTGCACGACGTCCATGCCACCCACGACTTTTCCGAAAATCGTGTAATTTGGCGCGTTTTCCAAACCTTCTACATCTTTTCCCGACCCGATGAAAAATTGGCTGCCGTTTGTGTTTGCTCCGGCGTTTGCCATCGCAACAACGCCAGGCTCGTACTTGTGGCCGTTTTTCAACTCATCCTGGAACGTGTAGCCCGGGCCGCCAACTCCGATTCCCAGCGGATCGCCGGTCTGAATCATGAAATTTTGGATCACGCGGTGGAAAATAACGCCGTCATAAAACTTGTCTTTGGCCAAAAAGACGAAGTTGTTGACAGTGACAGGCGCGTCTTTGGCGAACAAATCAATCGTGATGTCGCCCATCGTCGTAGAGATTTTCGCTTGGTAGGACTTGTTTTTGTCGATCTGCATGTCAGGGGCTTTCTCGTACTTCTTTTCCCCGGTAGGAGCAGCAGGTTGGGAAGGCTCATTGGAGCCAGGTTTTTCAGTTGGCGCAGTCGGTTGTGTCGGAGCGGTTTCGTTTTTCGCACTGGAACAACCCGCGACCAAGGCGATTGCCATCAGACATGTGAACAGGGTCATGAAAAACTTTTTCATCTTGTGCACCTTCCTTTGTTTCTTGCCATTAGGGTGGTTCGGTTTCGAATTATAGCATAAATGGACAGGCAAATGCCAATCGGGTAGTCTGTCCCGCTTGTGGCGTGGTATGATGGGAGGAAAAGGGTGATTGATGTGGGAGAACGGTTCGAAACAGCTACGGTACATATTGGGCATTCACCTTTGAAACAGGTAACAAGCAAGTCTACGCCGATCTATCAGACATCTGTTTTTGCCTTCGACGGCTTGGAGGAAGTAGAAAAATATTACGCTGGTGAAGGCGAATATTTGTATACGCGAAACGGCAATCCCAATCAGGTAGAACTGGCTGATGCCATCGCCCGGCTCGAACAGGCAGAGGCTGGAGTCAGTGCGGCTTCCGGCATGGGAGCGATCATGGCTGGCCTGCTTTCGATTCTTTCCCCTGGCGATCACGTACTCGCATCGCATGAAATATACGGGGGCACTTACGCTCTTTTGCATAAGGAATTGTCGCGGTTCGGCATCGAGCTGGAGTGCATTGTACTGGATCAGGGCACCAGGCTGAGCGATCATGTCCGCCCGGCGACGAAGCTGTTTTTCCTGGAGACGATTACGAATCCGTTGCTCACGGTTGTCGACTTGCCGCAGTGGATTCGTCAGGCGAAAGAACTCGGTCTGACTGTCATGGTCGACAACACGTTTGCCACGCCTTATTTGGTGCAGCCAATCGCGTTTGGCGCCGATCTCGTTGTTCACAGCGGAACCAAGTACATCGGTGGACACAGTGACGTTACGTGCGGTGTTCTGGTCGGGAACCGTGCCCTGGTGAAACGCGCAGCCGAAATCGTCGTCAATTACGGTGCGTCCCTCAGTCCGTTCGAAGCTTGGTTGACGGCGCGCGGTCTGAAAACATTGGCAGTGCGAATGGAACGGCAGTGCGACAATGCAAAGGAAGTGGCCCGTTTCTTGCAAAGCCATCCTGCTGTTAGCCGCGTCTACTATCCGGGCGACGAAGCGACTTCCTTTTTCACAAGGCCAAAGCAAGGGGCGATGGTTTCCTTCACGCTCCAGGAAGAGAGCAAGATTTACGACTTTTACCGCGCACTGGACTGGATCCAATTCGCGCCATCTCTGGCTGGGGTAGAGACGAGCGTGTCCCATCCGGTTACGACTTCGCATCGGGCATTCACCGAGGAGCAGAGATTGGCGACCGGAATTACGATGGGACTGGTGCGCATGTCTTTAGGGATCGAAGCGGTCGACGACATTGTCAGCGAGCTTTCCCGTGCTTTAAGGAATTAATTGAAAAAAGCAGGGAACCTTGTAACTTCTTGGCGGGCTGATCGTATAAATTAGGTAGGATGGAGTCAGGATGAACGAGGCTTATGTATCTTGACTCGATGCAACAAAATGGGAGAAACCGAGGAAAACCGCAATGGGAATGGCGATACAGCGTCCCGCGCAATCATCGGACCAAGCATCTGGAGACTATTACGAATCTCGTCCATTTACAGAACTGTACGACGAGTATTTTGATCGCGTGAATCGTTATTTGCGATGCCGTGTCCAGAGTACGTGGGATGCCGACGATTTGACCACCGTGGTCTTTTTGAAAGCGCTGGAAAAATTTGAACAATATAGCAGAACAAGTCCGTTTGCCTCTTGGATTTTTCGCATTGCGCACAATACATACGTGGATTTCATGCGAAAAAACAGAGAGCTTCCCGTCGATCAGGAAGATTTTTTGGGAGCTGAGCCGGATGATACCTGGCAGCCGGAGCGGCAGGCGTTGACCAACGAGGAAATTCGCCTGCTTCGCGACCGGCTCGACTTGTTGTCGCAGGATCAGAAGGACGTTCTCATGCTGCGTTATTTTGCCGATTTGAAAATCAGCCAGGTTGCTGAGGTGCTGGGTAAGACAGAATCAAGCATCAAAATGATCTCCTATCGGGGCTTGCAAAAACTTCAGAAGATGTACGAAAGGGGGGACTCCGAGTGAGAGAAGAGGAGAAATACCCCCAAGGTCATACCGATGATCAGACTGTAGCTCAACTCCTGACCCATTTAAAACGCATGCGCCGTTCTGTTCCCGTCAATTATCAGTTGAAGGCTGATTTGAAAAAGCAGTTGCTGGAACGAATGAAAGAGTTGGAAGCGAAAAAGGTTCAGCCACAACCGGAGCGACCGTGGATGAAGCGAAAGTGGGTCTGGTCCGGTGGTACTGTCCTGGCAGCCGTAGTGCTCATCGGCGCTTATTTGTTATGGTGGGGCGACAGCTCGGTGACGATAAACAGACAGGATGTGCTCACACTTCCAGCCGAGGCGACTGTAGAGCAGGTGGATATTGATAAATCTGCCACGCAAATCGCTTACATTGTCCAGTCGTCCGAGTTGCGGACCATCCCGATTGACAGCGAAACTAAGCCTGTCACTTTCAAATTGCCGCCAACGAAAGGCAAGTATGTGGCAGTGGCGTGGTCCAATTTGGGCAAGCAGATCGCCGTTGTCGAGCAAGTTGAGCAGACGTCCCGAATTTGGCTCGTCGATTTGCCAACGACATACAATGTGGGCAGCAGCCGTCTGCTCAAGGAAGAGGAAGGGGTAGCTTTCAGCTCTCCGAGTTGGTCGCAGCACGACGACTCCCTTGCGTATACGCGCTCGAAAAACGGCATGGATGAAATTTGGGTCAGCAGCACCATCTCGTTTCAGGAATGGAAGCTCGCCGAAGGATCTCAGCCGGAATGGTCGCCTGATGGCCGTTTCCTGTCACTGCACAAGGATGGAGAGATCGCTGTCATGGAAATGAGGACGGGGCTGATCACGATACTGGGGCAGGGGCAGTGGGCTTCCTGGCGTTCAGAGCACGAGCTTACTTATACCAAAGCGGATGGCCAGTTGATGGAGGCCGAACTGGGAGACGAGTCTTTCGTGAACAGAGAGCTGCATTTGCGCAACCAGTCTGCTGCTGAATTTGTTCGCGGCAATTGGGCAGCGAAAGGCAAGCAACTCTTGCTCATTTCGCGGGAAAGTCAGCCTGTTGAGCTGGTTGTCTCACTAGCGTCACGATAACGAGCGGAGGAACAAGCATGAGAAGGAGCTGGATGTTGGCCTTTGTCGTGGCATGGGTCTGTTTTTTGGGACAGCCAGCGTCGGCAGAGAACAACGTGGATATAGAAATAAACATGCCGATGAGCGGCTTGATCAAGTATGAATCATGGGCGCGGGTCGGCGTGACGATTTCCAGTCAGGAAAAAGATGTTGCGGGCTTCGTGGAACTGTCGAGAAACCCTTTGGCAAAAAATCAGCGCCAAACGAACTTGCGCCAGCCTGTGAAGTTGGAAAAAGGCAAAAGCACTACTCTGTTTTTTGATTTGCCTGTGCAACTGTTGCTCGATGACTGGTACATCCAGGTGACACAAAATGGACAGGTGATCAAATCAGAGAAATTGCGCCTCCCCTACCCAAAGGACGGCCAGACGATCGGCGTCGTGAACGAGGGAGGCAACGCGTTTCATTTTCTGGCGGTAAATGCTTCCCAGACGAAGCAAAATCGGTCGATCTCCGTCCAAACGGTATCTCCCGACATGCTGCCTGATCAGTCGTGGATGTTGGAGAGCCTTGATGTGCTGGCGATCGGCGGGAAGCAGGAGACGCCGATTAACGATACACAGCTGAACGCGATCAAGGAATGGATCAAGCTCGGCGGTGTCGTCATCTTGTCCGCAGGTCCCGAGCAGGATGGGCTGGTGCAAAGGTTCGCAGACATTTTGCCGATCCCGCCGGGGAACAAGGGAAGCGTGAACATAGCGGATGCGCTGCGGATATACATGGACGACAAGCCTGCTCCACCCGGGAATATCCCTGTTTACAACAAAGATTTTCCGCTGTTTGTTGCCAAGCCCAGCGGAAAAGGACTGCTGTTGTTCGTCAACTACGATGTGACTTTGGAGCCGCTTGCTTCCTGGCAGCACAACTTGCCGCTCTGGCAAAATGTCATGGTGCAGCAGGGCGCGACGACCATTTTGGAAAACAAGCGCTACCTGGATCAGATGTCGCGGCCTTTTTTGGAGTTGAGCAAGAAAATCCCCGATGTACAGACTCCGACGCCTGTTTGGATGGTCGTCCTGTGGGGCGGATACGTGCTGCTGGTTGCCCCCTTGGCTTACATCGTGCTGAAAAGAATCGGCAGACGGGAGTGGGCGTGGGGAATCATCCCAGGGGTTGCCGTCTTGTTGACTATCGGTATTTTCGCGTTTGGAAAACCGCTGGTGGTGAAAACGAATGCCAGCTATACGGTTTCGGAAATCAACATTTTGGACGAACATTTGGCCAGGGCCCGAACGGCCGCAACCTTTTTGTCCGTCGACAAGGATGGCTACGATGTGATTGTGGAGCCTTCCATCGTGGCTGTGCCTTTGACTCAGGGCCGCAGGGATTACGAGCCGGAAGGGCTGACAGATGGCTCGCGCCTGTTGTCTTACCGCAACCTTCCTTACCTGACTCCTAAACAGGCGACCGGGTTTGGGGTGCTGCGAGAGATCGGAGCTTTTGACGTGAACGTGCATGTGGAGGAGAACCGGATTGTCGGGCAAGTGAAGAACAATACGCTTTACTCCTACGAGCAGGCGTACATCGAAGTCGGCTTGCAGCGGATTCCGATCGGAGCATTGAAAAAAGGCGAAGAAAAACAGATTGACGGAGCGGTGGAAGCCTTGTTTATGCCGCGCGATCAACTTCAGGAAGAAGCGGATTCGCCTGAAAAGAGACGAAAAGAGATGCAAGAGAACGTCATCGGGTATGGACAGGGCGGTCAGGTTCGCTTGATCGGGATCACGACAGACCCGATTCCGCTGATGAAAATGCAGGAGCCGCATCAGTCGTACTACTGGAATGTCGTCAACCAGACGGTACAGCTAAAGCCGCAAGAAAACGGGAATGTGGTAATGCCTTACGGGCTTTTGAACGTCGATCTGCTGGAAACGACGGGAGACTACGATTCAATCAATGGCTATTTGTGGCAGCTTGGAAAAGGCAGCATCACTTTTGAACTGCGCACCGACATGACGAATTTGGACCTGAAGCGTTTGCTTGTTCCGCTTGATCACAGTTCCTACCGTCCGTTCCGGGTGGAGTATTTCCAGCAGAAAAGCGGGAAATGGCGCCTGGTTGACCGGGGAACAAAGCTCGTGCTGGATCGGGAGCTTCAGGATGCGTTGACCGTGAATCATACGCTGCTGCTGCGCTTTTCCAATGACGGACCGTCGCGCTTGTCGCTGCCTGTGCCATTCTTCCAGGTTGAAGGGGTGAGAAAATGGTAATTGAAACCGTGCATCTTGGGAAGCGCTACGGAACCCTGCAAGCCTTGTCAGACTTGAATTTGGCTATCGAACCGGGAAAAGTATTCGGATTCATCGGTCCGAATGGCGCTGGCAAATCGACAACGATGATGATTTTGTCTACTTTGCTTGAACAGAGCGAAGGGGAGGCGTATGTGTGCGGCTACAACGTCCGCAAAGATCCGGCCAGCGTCCGCCAGTCGATAGGATACATGCCCGATTTCTTTGGCGTGTACGACAATTTGACGGCAGTCGAGTATTTGGAGTTTTACGCAGGCGCTTTTAAAATTCCTGCCCGAAACAGGCGATCCCTGGTCGCCGATTTGCTGGAACTGGTCAACCTGTCGCCGAAAGCGGATGCTTTTGTCGATTCTTTGTCGCGCGGAATGCAGCAAAGGCTCGGTCTGGCGAGGTGTCTCGTGCACGATCCGGCTGTCCTGATTCTGGATGAGCCTGCTTCCGGTCTGGACCCGCGCGCACGCATCGAGCTGCGGGAAATCATCAAGCAGCTGCGGGAGATGGGCAAGACGATTTTGATCAGCTCGCACATCCTGCCGGAGCTGGCTGAGCTGTGCGATGATATCGGAGTGATCGAACACGGCAAGCTAATCGCCTGCGGCTCCGTCCACGAAGTGAGCAATCGCGAGACAGGTGGCAGCGTCATGCAGCTGCGGGCGCTGCGCAATCTGGACAAGGCAGCGCTGCTGCTCGAAAGCTCGCCGCTCGTCAACCATCTAGAGGAATACATGGGCGGTTTCCGCTTTTATTTTCAAGGAACCGAGCAAGAAAAAGCAGAGTTGCTGCAAGAGCTGATGGATGAGCAAGTGGCTGTCGTCTACTACGGGGACGCGAAGAAAAATTTGGAAGATGTTTTCTTGGCGATTACGGAAGGAGTCGGTATGGAATGAACGGCTTCCTTTTCAATCCGATTCTCGTCAAAGAGATGAGAGAGCGATTTCGCTCGCGCAAAACGGTGTGCATCCTTGCCATTTATTTGCTGATCATGGGCGGCATTCCGCTCGGTTTTTTGCTGACGGATACGCTGAAGGCCGAGGCGTTGGGCGAGAACCGCAATCTGTTTCTTATTTCCGCAGCGATTCATTATGCGATGGTCTGCTTTGTGGCTCCGGCATTGACCGCAGGCGCCATCAGCGGGGAGCGTGAACGGCAGACGCTGCACATTTTGCTGACGACACAGTTGTCGCCGACTACGATCGTCTGGAGCAAGCTGATCACATCGCTTGCGTTTTCGACACTGCTGATCGTCGCGTCGATGCCGCTATACAGTATCGTCATGCTGTACGGCAGCGTGTCGCCGGAACAACTGGCCCAGCTGATCCTGTTTTTGGCGGTCAATATTTTCTTTTTGGGCTCGCTTGGACTGTTTTGCTCTACCTGGATCAAGCGCACCTCGATCAGCACCATTACAGCGTACGGAATCGCGTTCTTTTTCGTCGTCGGAACCGGGCTGTTGTTCTTTTTCATCGGGGAATGGCTACAGCAAAGCTATCCGGACATGTACCCGGACCAAGGAGTTTGGAATTTGCCCGAGCTGCAAGTGCTGGCGGGGATGAACCCGGTGATTGTCCTGTTCGGCATTTTGGGAGAGTCGTTGGATCATTCCGAGCAGCTGGCGTTTTCACCGTGGCTGTTTTTCTCCTGCACGTATGTGGTGCTAGGCTTGCTCCTCGTAGTTTGGAGCGCTTATTTGCTGAAACCGATCCGCCGCAGATGGTGGAGTTGGAAGAAAGCGTCTGGTCGTGTAAAATGAGATGGATGTGTTGGAAAAGGAGGTATGTTTTGTGAGCAAACAGGAAGAAGTGCAAATCATCGATTTTGAAGAAATGCTCAGATCGATTGAAAGTCGTCTAGCATCTGCCGGCATGTACGTGCAGCGGGAAGCGATCATCACGATTTTGCAAGCAGAAGAAGCGTTTCTGCTGGAAAAAGGCGTGCTGCAAGAGTATAGCGAGTAAAAACGGACAACCTGCCCTTTTCGGTAGGTTGTTTTTTTGTCAAAAGACGCATGCATGGAAATGGCAGATGTGCTCAGTGCTTCATGGCGTATACGCGAATGCTTATGGATGGTTAGACGGAAAAAAGAGGAAATGCGACTTCTGTGGTGAATTTGTCCATATCCTTACGACCGAAGAGGTGAATGCTCGTTGCGTGCACAAGGCGTCGAAGCTGGAGCTGCTTCACCTAAAAATGAATGGCTCCATATTATCCAAAACGTACATAACCATATTTTCAAATTCATTCGGAATGAACAGGACGAGTTTATCTTGGAGCTGTCGGAAGGGAAGCTTGCGCATGAGTACGGGATTCACACGGATGCATTGAAAGGCATGCGCATGGAGGATATTTTTCGCAAAACCGATGTAGAGTATATCCTGCCTTACTACCAGGTAGCCGTTGCCGGGCAGACTGTAGAGTATGAACTCGTTCTGGGCGAACGGTATTTTGCCTCGGTATTAACCCCGATCAGCCATGACGGCGTCGTTACGGAAATCATCGGTTCAGCTACGGATATTACTGAATACAAGCTGATGAAACAGCAGATGCAAGAGGCAGAGGAGCTGTACCGCAGTCTGGTCGAGGACACTTTGATCGGCGTTTACATCGCATATGTCGAGGAGCCAGGGTTTGTTTACGTCAATCCGCGGTTGGGGGACATTTTTGGATACAGCCAGGAAGAGCTTGTGAGAATGACCGCCTCTGATCTGGTCATCGAGGAAGAGCGCGGGATCATTCACGGACATCAGGAGCGAAGATTGAACGGCGATCGTTCCAATATCCACTATCAGTTTCGCGGGCTGTGTAAAAACGGCAGCAGGATCGATGTCGAAGTTTTGCAAAAAACGAGCATGTACAGAGGCAAACCGGCGGTCATCGGCATTTTGCAGGATATAACCCAGCGCAAGCAAGCGGAGGAGCTTGTGCGCAAATCGGAATTGTTGTCGGTGATCGGCCAGATGGCGGCAGGCGTTGCTCACGAAATTCGCAATCCTCTGACGTCTTTGAAAGGGTTTGTCCAACTGCTGCGAGCGTACCCGGAGGGCAAGGACGAATATTTTGGCATCATGCTGTCCGAACTGGATCGGATCGAGTTTATTATCAGCGAATTTCTCGTGCTGGCCAAGCCGCAGGTTATCCTCCAGCGCAAGCGGGAAATGCGCCCGCTTCTGGAGCAGATCGTCATGATCGCGGACACACATGCGATTATGCACAATGTCCAAATCATCACAAGCTACGCCGAAAACCTGCCGTCGATTGTCTGCGAGGAAAACCAGCTGAAGCAAGTTTTTCTCAATCTGCTGAAAAATGCGGTGGAAGCGATGCCGAACGGCGGGGAAGTGAAGGTGACGGCGGCTGTGGAAGGGGAGACGATGGTCATCGCCTTTTCCGATCAGGGCTGCGGGATTTCCCAGGAACAGCTGGCGAAGCTCGGCGAGCCATTTTTCACGACGAAGCCGAACGGGACGGGCCTCGGCTTGATGGTCAGCTACAAAATTATCGCCAATCACGGCGGGACGATTAGCGTGCGTAGCGGTGAAGGGACAGGCACGACCTTTGAAATCAGATTGCCGATCGGATAGCGCCATTTGCCCGTTTGCTTCTGCCGGAAAAAAACGGTATGATGGTGTAGAGAACCAATATCAGCATAAGGACGTGAACGCATTGACAGAAGATAACAAAGACCTCGAATTGGGCGATATCATTACGCTGGACGATGAAAACGGTGAACCGTTGGGTGATTTTGAAGTAATCGCGATGTTTGACCTGAACGGTAAAGAATATATTGCCTTGACGGAAGCAATCGAAGATGAAGAGGCAGAAGAAGACCTCGATGAAGAAGTAGACATCTTCGTATTCCAAGTTGACGGCGGCGAAATGGTTCCGCTGGAAGAAGACGAGGAAGGCGTTGTTTACGCGAAGCTGAACGAGGTTCTGGAAGGCATTGAACTGATCGACAAAGGCGAATAATCGGGTTGCCCCCAGGAAGCAAGCGGCACTCGTACGCATGAAGAAGCCACTGCTGGTGTCAATGACCAGGCAGTGGCTTTTTGACGTCTCAGTTTTTCATTTGAATAATATTGTCTTTGAGATCGCGCACGACCAACAGGCAGGTGTAATCCGTTTCTTGCAGTTCTCTGACCAGCGCGGAGCATTCGTCTTTGGTCAGCCCGAGCTTTTCCAGACGGGTGCGCAGTTCCTCGCCGCCATTGTCAAAAAAGTGGGCTTTGCTGTCGATGTCTCCTACGGCACTCTCGAAGTGGGTGCTGTATTTATAAAAATTGTTGCGCTGGTTCGAGTGGTTTTTATCGGGATTCCATTTCAGCACCCAGATGTCATCCTTATGATAGCCGGACGAATTCAGCGCCTGGATATCTGAAACCAGCTCCTGATCGTAGCGATGAAACTTCACAAACGGCTTGGTAGCACTGATCAAAGTTGTTCCCCCCTATGTCGGCTCAGGAATCGATGCCTTACTAGGATGCCCGCCGGAGCGTTCACGATGAATGGAAAATAGTTCGCCGCAGGCCACACTTGATGCGAAAAAAAGCACAGCGGGAATAATTTCCGGCAGAAGAGAAGGG
The DNA here is from genome assembly GCF_003521185.1 of Brevibacillus sp. Classification (NCBI taxonomy): domain Bacteria; kingdom Bacillati; phylum Bacillota; class Bacilli; order Caryophanales; family Paenibacillaceae; genus Brevibacillus; species Brevibacillus sp. The sequence goes on along the minus strand of NZ_DOTK01000026.1, from coordinate 87,859 downwards.
TTTTTCCAAAACAACCAAGAAAATAAGTAAGAGCAAGCGAGGTTGCTTCGCTTTGACCTTGCTTTGTTGCAAATGCTACACTAATGAAGAAGCGTCATATGCTGGAGTGAATGCGGTGCGTGATCGGCCATCTCGCTAGGGCGGGGTGGTTTTTTTGCCCCATTTTGTGACTGGCGTTGAATACTATGGGAAGCATACGGTACAATAGCGATTAAGTGTTCGCTTTTTTCTGTGAAAAATTCCCTAGGTGGATCGCAAGGGGTTTTTGCGAAAAACAGGCGATGACCTGCGCGGTTACCAAAACGCCAGCAAGTTTTGGACGCTTTTCGAATTAGTAGAGGGGAGAGCGCGATTGAAGGAAACAGACACACTACATACACTGACCTATACCGAGGAAGATATCCAGGTACTGGAGGGCCTGATCGCCGTCCGTAAACGTCCTGGGATGTACATAGGCTCTACCGGAAGCAGAGGTTTGCACCATCTCCTGTGGGAAATCGTCGACAATGCCAAGGACGAGGCGTTGGCTGGCGTCAATGATACGATCATCGTTACTTTGTACAAGGACGGCAGCGTCAGCGTAGAAGACCACGGCCGGGGGATTCCGACCGGGATGCATAAAACGGGACGGCCTGTTCCCGAAGTCATTTTTACGACACTCCACGCCGGAGGGAAATTCGGCGGCGGCGGATATAAAAAAAGCGGCGGCTTGCACGGGGTAGGCTCCAGCGTCGTGGTCGCCTTGTCCAAATGGCTTGAGGTGGAAATCCACCGGGAAGGCAAAGTGCACAAGCAACGCTTCGCTTACGTGGTCGATGAAAAAGGCGTCGAGCATGTCGGCAAGCCGGTTACCGATCTGGAAGTGACAGGTACGACGAGAAGAACGGGAACGACTGTGCGCTTTTTGCCGGACGAAGCCGTATTTGGCAGCGCGCGTTTTGATTACGAGACGATTCGCGACCGTTTCCGGGAGACCGCCTTTCTGTTGAAAAAGCTGCGCATGGTCTTGATCGACGAGCGCGGACCGGAGAAAAAACGCGAAGAGTTTTACTTCGAGGATGGCTTGAAATCGTACGTCTCTTATTTGAATGAGGGCAAAAACACGCTGCACCCCATCGTTTATTTCGAGGGAGAAAAAGACAACGTCTACGTCGAGCTGGCGTTTCAATACAACGACGGTTATGCAGAGACGCTCGTATCGTACGTCAACTCGATTGTCACGACAGACGGCGGTACGCACGTAACGGGCTTCCGCAACGGGACGACCCGGATTTTCAACGAATTTGCGCGGAAAAAAGGGTACTTGAAGGACAAAGATCCCAATCTGACGGGAAACGATTTGCGGGAAGGTTTCCTCGGAGTGCTGTCATTGCAAATGGCTGATGTCCAGTTCGAGTCCCAAACCAAGGACAAGCTGGGGAACGAAGAAGCGCGGGCAATCGTCGAACAAATTGTCTCAGAAAAGCTGGGCTTCTTCCTCGAGGAAAATCCGGAAATAGGCAAGCTTTTGATCGACAAGGCAGTGCGATCTGCCGAAATTCGCGAGGAGCTGCGCAAACAGCGCGAAGCTTTGCGCGGAGACAAGAAAGGCAAGACGGCGAAAAAACGCAAATCGATCTCGGAAAAATTTACCCCTCCGCAATACCGCGATTCCAAACGCAACGAGCTGTTCCTCGTCGAGGGTGACTCCGCAGGCGGCTCGGCCAAGCAAGCGCGCAATTCCGAGTTTCAGGCGCTGTTCTCCTTGCGGGGAAAACCGTTGAACACGGAAAAGGCCAAGCTGTCCGAAGTGTTGGCAAACGAGGAATTTCGGACGATTTTGGAGGTACTGGAGACGGATATCGGGGAAGAGTTTGACATCGAAAACTGCGCTTTTGACAAAGTCATCATCATGTCAGACGCGGACGTCGACGGCTCCCACATCCAGACGCTGCTCCTCACCTTCTTTTTCCGCTACATGCGTCCGATGATCGCAGCAGGCCACTTGTACATCGCCCAGCCGCCGCTTTACCAGGTGAAAAAACAGGTAAAAGGCAAGCAGACGGAAGCGATCTACTGTTGGAGCGATCAGGAGCTGGAGCAGGCGCTCAAGCGGGTAGGACGAGGTGCAGAAGTACAACGATACAAAGGCTTGGGTGAGATGAACGCCGATCAGCTGTGGGAAACGACAATGGACCCGGAAACGCGCAAACTCATCAAAGTCGAGCTTGAAGACCTCGCTCACTGTGAAAAACTCGTGACGGTGCTGATGGGAGACAAAGTTCCGCCTCGTCGCGAGTGGATCGAGAACCACGTTACCTTTGAAGTGGGAGAGGATGAATAAACATGTTGTCCAATCAGATCATTAACCAGAGCTTCGCGGAGATCATGGGGAAGCGGTTCGGAGACTATGCCAACCTGGTCATTCTCTCCCGCGCGATCCCGGACGCCCGCGACGGTCTGAAGCCTGTACAGCGCCGGATTTTGTACGCGATGTACCAAGAGGGCAATACGAATGACAAGCCGTACCGGAAATCGGCGAAAACAGTCGGGTACGTGATGGGTACATATCACCCGCACGGCGACTCGGCGATTTACGAGACGATGGTGCGCATGGCCCAATGGTGGAAAATGCGTCAGGTGCTCATCCAAGGACACGGGAACTTCGGCAGTCTGGACGCCGACCCGCCAGCAGCGATGCGTTACACGGAGTCCCGCTTGTCCGCACTCGCCAACGAGCTTTTGCGCGATATTGAAAAAGATACTGTCACCTTCATCCCGAACTACGACAACTCGGCACAGCAGCCGGCTGTATTGCCTTCGCGTTTTCCCAACCTTTTGGTCAACGGCGCTTCCGGGATTGCTGTCGGCTTTGCCACGGACATTCCGACCCACAATCTGGGAGAAGTGATCGACGCGGCGATTGCCCAGATGAAAAATCCGGACATCTCGCTCGACGAGCTGATGAAGCACGTCAAAGGGCCGGATTTTCCGACGGGAGGCATCGTGCAAGGTCTGTCGGGAATCCGCAAGGCGTTTGAAACAGGCCGGGGCCAATTCATCATCCGCGCCAAGACGCATGTGGAGGAGCCAAAAGGCGGCAAGGTGAAGAAAATCGTCGTCTCGGAAATTCCTTACGAGGTGGTCAAGTCCAAGCTGGTCGGGCAAATTGACGAGCTGGTCATGGACCGCAAAATCGAGGGCGCGCTGGCTGTTCGCGATGAGACGGGGCGCAAAGAAGCGGAGATGAACAAAGTCCGCATCGTCGTCGATATTCGCAAGGAAGCGGACGAGCAGGCGATTTTGAATTACTTGTACAAAAATACTGACCTGCAAATTTACTACAACTACAACATGAACGTGATTCACGAGGGAACCATCCACCAGATGGGACTCAAAGGACTGCTCAAGGCGTACGTCGATCACCAGAAGGAAGTCGTGACAAAGCGCTGCGAGTACGATTTGGAGCGCAAGTCGAAGCGCGAGCATATCGTGCAAGGGCTGATTCGCGCCAAGTCGATTTTGCGCGAGATCGTCGACACGATCATGGATTCCGAAGACCGTGCCGACGCCAAGAAAAACATCATGGAGAAGTACGGCTTCTCGGATGAGCAGGCAGACGCGATTCTGAGCATCCAGCTCGCTTCCTTGACCCGCCTCGATATCGTCAAGCTGGAAAAAGAGCTGGCGACCCTGGCGAAAGAAATCGAGGAGTTGAAAGCGATTCTTGCCAGCGAGAAAAGGCTGATTCAGGTTATTACAGGCGAGTTGAACGAGATCAAGAAAAAGTACGCGGAAGAGCGCCTGACGGAAATCCAGGGCGAAATCGAGGAAATCAAAATCGATATCGCCATGCAGATCAATGCAGAAGATTGCATCGTCACCCTCACGAACGAAGGGTACATCAAGCGGACAAGCCCGCGTTCCTTCAAGTCGGTCGGGGGAACCCTGGAGACGTGCGGAGTGAAGGACGGGGATAAGGTGCGCTACTTCGTGGAGACGAACACGTCCCATACGGCCCTGTTTTTCACGCAGGACGGCAAGTATTTCGCCACACTCGTCAATGCTTTCCCGGACGACAAGTGGAAAGATATCGGTTCTGCGCTGGTCAACGTCATCCCGCTGGAAAAAAATCAGCGGATCGTCGGATTCACCATCGTCGAGAACTTCAAGCAGCCGTTGTTTGTGTACCATGTCAGCAAAAACGGCTTGATCAAAAAGACCGCGCTGTCCGAATATGAAACCAATCGTTCGAGCGCACTCGTGGCTGCCAAGCTGAAATCAGAAGATGACGAATTTGTCCATGTATTCGTAACGGCGGAAGCTGGCGGGATTTTGGGGGCAACCCGCGACGGGATGGGGATTCGCTTCTTGCAGGCAGAAGTCGGGGCGACAGGTCGCGCTTCCAGCGGCGTAAAAGCGATTACACTCGCAGCGGGAGATGAAGTCGTGACGATGCTGCCGACTGAGCTGGAAGACAGCCGAGCGTTTACGCTGTTGACAGAGGAAGGCGTAGTGAAGCGGACAGCGATTGCCGCCATGCCGCTGCAAGGACGCGCTGGCAAAGGCGTGCAGTTGATTCGCAAGCGCAAAAACCATCCGCACCAGCTGACGGCGATTTACCTGGAGGAAACCGTGTACGCCTGGACGGCGCAAAACGAGTGGGTGCCAGTGGACGCGAACCAGGTGATTGTGAACGAGCAGGGCGGAATTGGCCGCGTCGTCGTGGAAGGCGGCGTCAAAGCGGTTGTCTTTGAAACCGTTTTGCCAACTGATGAACCAAAAGAGGAGCCGACCGCAAAAGGCTCTGGAGAGGGAGAATCCGCAAGCTCGCAGCAAAAGGCGACAGGTGCTCCTGTCAGTTTGTTCGATCTTGGCGAAGAGAAGGAATGATGGAAAATGGCAACTCCGTTTGAAGCGTTTGTATCACCGTTGAGCTGGCAGCAAGTCTCTCTTCTGCTCGACACGGTTCAGTATTTTGAAGAAGCGCCCAAGCTGCTTTCCCTTCCGCAAGAGGAAGGGCCAAGCGTGCCAGTGCCCGTTACGGCAGATACACTGCGGCAGATGCTGGCGAGTTTGGACGAGGACGATGCTTTTTCGCGCAAGCCGTTTGCTCTCCGCTGGGAAGCGGGCGAGGATGCGGACGCTGGAGTTCTTATCGTTGAATTGCCTACTGGCGAAACCGTGAAGCAGCCTGCGGTTTTGTCCGCGTTTTCTCCGGTTTAACCGAATCAGGATGGCTTTAAAGGACGCTTTGGCACATGCTCATGCCCCCGCGCAGGGGAAGGGCGGTGCCAAAGCGTTTTTTTACAGTTGCAAGGATTGCCAAAAACTTGGCATGTATGGTACAGTTTGAGCACGTTTCTTTTTGTTTCAAAATGTTAGTTACTTACTGATTGGAGGAGCAAGCAGATGGAACAAACGATGAACCAAAAAGCTTTTGCGGATGTCATTCGCGAACGCAGATCGGTACGTCATTACGACGCATCCGTCAAAATTTCCCGCGACGAGTTGAAAGAGATGCTGGCCGAAGCGACATTGGCGCCATCCAGCTCGAATCTTCAACCTTGGCGTTTTCTGATCATCGACGAGCAGGAGCTGAAAGAAAAGCTGCTCCCGATTGCCTTCAATCAAAAGCAGGTCGTCGAAGCTGCCGCAGTGATCGCCGTACTTGGCGACTACGAGGGCTACAAGCAGGCGGAGCAAATTTACCAGAAAGCAATCGACACCGGCTACATGACAGAAGAAGCGAAAGCAACCATGATCGCCAACATCAACCGCCGTTACGAAAACCGCGAGCGCAGCGTGCTGAAAGAAATTGCGCTTGTAGATGGCGGACTGGTCGCGATGCAATTCATGCTCGTTGCCAAAGCTCGCGGGTATGACACCGTTCCGATGGGCGGATACAACGACGAATTGTTCAAAGAGGCGTTCCAAATCTCGGATCGCTACGAAACGGTCATGCTGATCGCCGTAGGAAAAGCGGCACAGCCTGGACATCCGACTACCCGGCTAGACGTAGATGCCATTACGTTCTGGAATGAGATGCCAAGTAAATAAGCAAGTGTGTGGTACGACAGTCACTGGTCTATGAACCGTGACTGTTTGTTTTTTGATCAGGCAATCTTCCTGTCGGGGTAGAAATCGGGCAGGAGGGGGCGTACAATGAAACAGGACAAGCAACAACCTTACAGACAGAAGAAAGAAGGGTTAGCATGAAACGGATTTTGGCAATCAGCGATATACATGGGGAACTGGACAAGCTGGAGTCGCTGATGGAGCTTGTGAATTACGATGCGCAAAACGATCAACTGATTTTGCTCGGGGATTACGTGGATCGCGGCCCCAAATCGCGAGAAGTGGTCGCAAAAGTGAAACAGCTTCACGAACAAGGAGCAGTTGTCCTGATGGGCAACCATGACCATATGATGGTGAAATCGTTTGAGCAAGACCCTGTTTTTATCGAACGCTGGTTCCGCAATGGCGCTCAAGCTACGCTGGCGAGCTACGGTCACGCAGGCGCTGCTACCGAATCTGGCGCACCCGAAGCGTTGGAAGTGACGCCAGAAGTACAGGAGCATCTCGATTTTCTCGGAGGACTGCGCTGCTTTTTTGAGACAGACGATTATATTTTCGTCCACGGAGGCGTGCATCCCGAGACTCCGGTGGCGGAAACAGACCCGTACAAGCTGATGTGGATTCGCGATGAGTTCCACAAAGGCTATCGCGGGGAAAAGACGGTTGTATTCGGGCATACCCCGACGGAAAATTTGCACGGAAAACACGATGTTTACTTCGGGGACAACAACATCATCGGAATTGATGGCGGCGCTGTTTTTGGCGGGCGCTTGCATTGCCTGGAGCTGCCGAGTCGCAAGGTGTACTCGGTCGAGTAGTCAAGAAAAAGAGACGGCATACCTGTCAGGGACAAGACCAGGGACCGTCTTTTCTTTGTTTGTGATCGTCTGTATAATGAGAATATTAAGATAAATATGAAGGGAGAATAAGCATTGACCTTAAAAGTCGGCATTATCGGTTGCGGTTCCATTGCCAATCACCGCCATGCTCCCGAATATCGGCAAAATCCTTACACGGACATTTTGCTTGTCTACGATCCGAATCCAGACCGGGCGAGGAAGCTGGCAGACAAATACGGCGGACAAGTAGCGGGGAGCTGGGAAGAAGTCGTACGACATCCTGAAATCGACGCGATCAGTGATTGTTCAACCAACGAAATGCACCATCTGATTACGACACAGGCGCTTTTGGCGGGCAAGCATGTGCTGTGTGAAAAGCCGATTGCGACGACAATCGCAGGGGCGAAGCAAATACTCGCAGCAGCGAACAAGTCGGGCAAAGTGTTGATGATTGACCACAACCAGCGCCTGGTCAGTGCGCATGCCAAAGCGCGGCAGCTGATTGAAGCCGGGGAGTTGGGAAACATTTTGTCGTTCAAAACAAGCTTTGGTCATCAAGGCCCTGAACATTGGAGCGCCAACGGGACAAACGGAACGTGGTTTTTCAAAAAAGCCCGCTCCGCGTTTGGCGTTGCAGGTGATTTGGGCATCCATAAAGTCGATCTGCTCCGGTATTTGCTCCAGGACGAGATTGCGGAGATTAGCGCTTTTTCCGGCGTTTTGGACAAAAAGGATGAACACGGACAGCCGATCGAGGTTTGCGATCATATGTCGTGCCTGCTCAGAACCAAATCGGGTGCGATCGGGACGGCATCTTTTAGCTGGAGCTATTATGGCGATGAAGACAACAGCACGATCTTGTACGGCGAGCGGGGTATCATGAAAATTTTTGCCGAGCCTGAAAAAGACCTGGAGATCATCAAGGCGGATGGACAGCGAGTGCTCTATCAGCTCGGGGCGATGCAAACGAACGACAACCAGACGGCGAGCGGCGTGATCGATGCTTTTGTCGAAGCCATCCGCACGGGACAAGCGCCGATCGCCACAGGCGAGGACGGATTGGCTGCGCTGCGCATTGTCGAGGCGGCGATGGAGTCGGCTGCCACGGGGAGAAGTGTCCGCTTGGAGACGTGACAGGGAATGAGAGCACACATGGCTGGTCACACTAGAAGGGGAGGTGTGATCACATGGAAGGAAACATTCAGGTCAATGGCAAGCATTATCAGTGCGAATGCACATATGATGGGGATTCCCAGTACAACGTTCAAGTGCGCAATGGCAAAAATGTAGTCGCAAACTATAAAATCTCGGCAGGTTCGGAAGGCGAAGTGCTGGAGTCTGCCCAGGCGCATTTTGCCGCAGACGTGGAGCTGGGCAATGTAAAAGGGTAAAACCGGGCAAAACGCAGCCGCCTATTCAGCGGACTGCGGTTTTTTCTTGTCAGCCGCCGCAGAACGTGATACAGTAATATTGTTTCCTGGGAAACAAAAATGCATGACAAAGGAGCTGACCGCTGAATTGGATCAGAAAACGAAAATTTGGAATCAGTGGCTGACTCTGCTACATAAACAGGAGGATCGCAGCAAACGGCGCGAGTCCTTACTGCTTGCGAAAATCCGCAGCAGCATCCCTGATTACCAGCATTTGGACAGCCTATCGATAACCGAATTGCACGTCATTTCCGAGATCGGCAGCAACGCACGGGTGAACGTGACGACGATTGCCCAAAAAATCGGGGTGACCAAAAGCGCCATATCCAAAATCACGGTGAAGCTGTTGAAAAAAGGCTTGCTGGAGCGGTATCAGTTGGAAGACAACCAAAAAGAAGTTTTTTTCCGGCTGACAAAAGTAGGCGAGTTGGTCAACTCGATACACGACAGCTTTCACGCGAAGCTGGAGAACGACATGATTCGCTTTTTGGATCGGTACAGCAAGGAAGAGTTGGCTTTTGTCTCCCGGTTTATTGGCGAGGCGACGGAGCAACTGCAAAAGAACTGGGCAGAGGACTAGCGAGGGAGAGAGCATCTCCCTTATTATTTCGGAAGATTGTTTCCTTGGACACAAAAATGATGAGGTGAAGCTGAAAGATGAACGCTAAAAAAGTATTAATGCTGCTCGGGATCACCATTTTGTTCGGTACGTTCGCGCAAAATTTGTTCATGCCGATCCTGCCAGCGATGCAACAAGAGTTTCAGACGAGCGCGTTTCTCGTCAACCTGACGATTTCGCTGTTTACGGTCATGCTGGCGGTTATGCAAATTGTCTACGGCCCGCTCGTGGATCAGTATGGCCGGAAAAAAATCTTGATTCCGGCGCTCGTGTTGTACGCGCTCGCTTCCATCGGTTGCTATCTGGCAGATTCGATTGATATGTTGCTCGTCTTTCGGGCGCTGCAAGGGATCGGTTTCGCAGCGATTCCGATTGTCGCGGCGACGATGATTGGCGACCTGTTTGAGGGCAGCGACAGAGCGAGTGCCATGGGAACGTATCAAATGATGCTGGCAATCGGTCCAGCAATCGGGCCACTGCTCGGCGGCTGGATTGGCGGAGCAGGCGGACATACGGCGGTGTTTGCATTTTTAGCGGCTACGGCCGTGCTGCTGCTCGCTGGAAACGGACTTTTGCTGCCGGAAACGAAAAGCAGTCAGTCTAGCTCCAGACGGTTTCAACTGAGCGGCTATCTCGCTGTATGCCGGCAACCAACTGGTTTGTCCGTGATCTTGCTCGGCTTTTCACAGATGTTTACGTACTACTGCTTCTTGTTGTTTATCCCTGTGCAGTTGACAAGCTACTATCACTTGTCTGCCGACAAAATCGGCTTGCTTTATTTGCTCGCCTCTGTCGTCTTCATGATCAGCAGCAAACAGGCGATTCGCTTGCAGAAGAGGTGGGGATCGCGAAAAGCACTCCTCTGGACGGCGGGAATGCACGCTATGGCTACCTTTTTCCTCATGGTGACAGCGAACGTGTCCCTGCCGTTGCTCGTGGCAAGCAGCGCGTTGTTTGCCTTTGCGCTCGGGATCGGGATGCCTGTGCATACGACTCTGCTTTCGGAAGTGTATGAACAGGAACGGGCAACGGCAATCGGCGTCTACAATTTGATCCGCTACCTGGGAATGGCCGTTGGGCCGATTGCCGGAGCAGCCTTGTACGGCGCAGGCGGTGCTTTCCTCGAATTTGGCGGTGCAGGCATTTTGCTCGTGCTGGCGACTTTGCTTGCGAAAAAGCAGATCGGCGCAGCAGCGGCAAACCGAAGCGTGTAAAAGCGAGTTTTGGCGATATCCTTTTCTTCCTCCAGTAAATGTGCTACAACAAAGATTGACACAGAAGAGCGGGAGGAACCAAAACATGCAGCAACAACATGAGCGAGAGCGGCAACCTGACAGGGAGCGCGCGTTTGACAACCCTGTATGCATTCAAACGTTTACCGAGGGCGAATGCCTGGCCCTTTTGCAAAAAATAGAAGAAAGTCGCACCATTCATTCCGAAGAGCAGCTCGATCAGGCAGAAGCCGCTGTTCTTGCCAGGCTGTCAATCTTGCGCATGATGAAAAAAGGCGGAACAGCCATGGCGCAGGAGTGGCTGGACCGGGCTTTGGCGTTGCAACCGAACGATCTGTATGCGCTCGGTGCCCAACTGCGGCTTTTCTTGCTGCAGTTGCGCAGTCATGAACTGGAGACAGCGTTTCCGACCTTGCGGGAGACGGACAATGTAGTCGCCAAAAGGCGGGCGGTGGAAGTGCTCGTAGACAAGGCGCTCCAGGCCCAAGACGACATCGGCAACTGGCAGGCGATGGCCAAAGCAGCGCTTCGCGTAGCCAACATGCTCGCAGACGAGCAGACGACGGCTTTGGCGGAAGCGATGGTCGCCCTGTACGACAGGCGACAGATGCTGCTGGAAGAGCTGCTTGCGCGCGTGCAAGCTTATGGAGCCTCGCTCTCCGGCGTCTTTTTTTCCGCCGAGCTGCTTACGCAACTGCAAGAGACGATTCGCGCCCTCAACCAGCAAGCGCAGGAAAAAGAGCAGTTGCTGCCAGAGGAAGATAGCGAGCTGGCGCATGACGGGCCGACCAGCGAGGACCAGGACAAACGGACGGCATTGGAGCAGTTGGAGAGTTTGATCGGTCTGGACGAGATCAAACAGCGCGTGCGCCTGTTGGCCCAGTTTTTGCAATATCGCCAGCTTCGCGAGCAAAAAGGCTGGCACATGCACGACCAGCTCCCGTTGCATCTCGTGCTCATGGGCAATCCTGGCACCGGAAAGACGACATTGGCGCGCTTGATTGCCCGCCTGTATCACGAGCTGGGGCTTTTGGCTAAGGGACAGTTGATTGAAGTAGATCGCTCCCATCTGGTCGGCGGCTATGTCGGCCAGACGGAACAGCGGGTGATGGATGCGATCAAGCAGGCAGACGGCGGCGTCCTGTTTATTGATGAAGCATACAGCTTGAAGCGGCCGGACAGCTCGGGCAGCGACTACGGGCAAAATGCGATCGACACGCTGGTAGCCGCCATGACGAGTGGGGAGTACGCCGGGCGCTTTGTCGTCATGCTCGCTGGCTACCCGGAAGAAATGCGGCACTTTTTGTACGCCAATCCCGGTTTGTACAGCCGTTTTCCCCAGACAGGCCACTTCGTTTTGCCGGATTACTCGGCGGACGAGCTGGTGCAAATTGCCGATGCGGTGGCGGCGCGCAACGATTTTACCTTGACGGATGCCGCCAAGCTGGCCTTGCGCGAGCGAATCGAGAAAGCGCAAGTGGACGACACATTCGGCAACGCCAGAACGGTCACCAGTCTCGTCCTGGATGCGATTTTTGCCAAAGGACGAGCCACGGCGGGCAAAGCTTTGCAATGGGACGATTTCACGATTTTGCGCCCGGAGGATGTTCGCGAGCTGGCTGCGCCCCAGGCGGAAAAGCCTGCGGAGGCAAAGCTTCAGGCGTTGATCGGACTCGATCAGGTGAAATCCGAGTTGAAAAAAATTGCGGCGTACGTCGCGGTGCAGCAGGAGCGCTCGGCAAGAGGCTTGCCCAAGAGCGCGATTGAACTGCACGCTGTATTTACGGGCAATCCGGGTACGGGCAAAACGACCGTCGCCCAGTTGTACGCGCAAATTTTGCAGGAGGTCGGGTATTTGAAGCGCGGCCACCTGGTCACCGTGAGCCGAGCCGATTTGGTCGCGGGATTCGTCGGACAGACCGCCGCTCTCACTCGCAGAAAAGTGCGTGAAGCATTGGGCGGTGTCCTGTTTATCGACGAGGCGTACGCCTTGCTCGGGAGCAGCCAGCAAGACTTCGGTCAGGAAGCGATTCACACGCTCGTGGAAGAAATGACGCGGCACGCGGAAAACCTCGTCGTAGTGCTGGCGGGCTATCCGCAAGAGATGAGCGGCCTTCTGCTGAGCAATCCCGGGCTTGTGTCCCGCTTTAAAAAGTACATTCACTTTGCCGACTACTCGGTGGCGGAGCTGGTCTGCATCTTGCAACAGGCGGCACAGCAGGCAGGCTATGTGATCGAGGCGAGCGCCATTGCAGCGATTGCGCAAAGTCTGGAAACAGCCGAGCAGAAGCAGATGCTGCAAGGAAACGGACGGTTGAGCTACAATCTTTTGCAGGAAGCGATCCAAAATCAGGCGATGCGACTCACGAGTATTCCGCGGGAAGCCTGGGATGAAAAGTTGCTCGCGACGCTGTCGTGGAGCGACTTCGAACCGCTTCTGACCTGGCAATCAGAAGAAACCGGGACAAAAGACTAGGTTTTGTCCCACACATCTGTCTTCCTACTCTTTTGACAATTCACCCGATCCCGTATAATGGTAATACAAGCCATGAGGGGAAGGGTGTTTTTTCGTTGCAAAAGAAATGGCATGCTACACTATCTACTACCATCGCCGTAACGATGCTGCTAACCAGTTTGCCAGCGGCGGCCAGACAAGAAGGGGAGAGACGGGGCAATATTGAGATCGAAGCCACAGAGGGGCTGGCGATCGAGAAAACGTCAACCAAAAAGAGCGCGTCCGAACTCGTCATCATCCAGCTGTCAGGCCCTGTCCGTGAAGAGTGGAAAGAGAAGCTGACAGATATGGGAGCGACTTTGGGCGATTACATACCGGACTACGCTTTCCTGGCAAAGCTTGCAGACGAAGAGCAGCAAGAAGAAATCGAGCAGCTTTCCTTCGTGAAAAAAGTGGTTCCGTTTCAGCCGAAAGCCAAACTGGCACCGCAGCTGCGTTCCTCGCTGGAAAAAGACAAGGCGGTAGAGGTGGCGGTGATCGGCTTTGACCAAAACGTCGACATGGTGCGAACAGTAAGCCGTTTAGCCGATGACGCCGATATGGCAGGGCTTGCCACGCCAGAGGACGCGCCGCATATTTCGATCGCTACGATGAACGAGGACGCGATTGGGCAGGTCATCGAGTCAGAGGATGTGATCGCGATCGTTCCAGTGCCGCAAAACGAGCTGCACAACGACATCGCGGCCAGCATCATTCATGCGGATGAGCTGTACTCGACAGGATATACAGGAAAAGGGCAGATCGTCGGCGTAGCGGATACCGGGCTTGATACAGGCAAGCTCAGCTCTATGCACCCGGATTTTTCCGGCCAGGTGAAAAGCTTGTACGCGCTCGGGCGACCAGACGATGCGAGCGATCGGCACGGGCATGGGACGCACGTAGCTGGCGCGCTGCTCGGAACGGGAGAAGCTTCGGATCAGCAATATAAAGGGATGGCTCCCGGGGCCAAGCTTGTCTTTCATTCGATTCAGGATCGCAGCGGCAACCTGGTGACGGACGTGGAAACGATTTTGCAGGAGGCGTATGCCGACGGAGCGCGGATTCACTCCGACTCATGGGGGGCGAATGACAACGGGGATTACAGTTTAAGCTCGTTTCTGTTCGATCGCTTCTTGTGGGAGCATCCCGACATGACAGCATTGATCGCTGCCGGAAACAAGGGGCTGGCAGGCTATCAAACGATCGGCAGTCCTGCCACGGCGAAAAACGTCATTGCAGTCGGGGCGAGCGAGAGTGTTCGTCCCAGCTTGGGCGAGCATTCCGACAATCAAGACGAAGTGTGGGAAGAAAGCAGTCGCGGCCTGACAGCAGACGGACGTCTGAAACCGGATATCGTAGCGCCAGGGACATCCATCTTGTCGACCAGGTCTTCGCTTGCTCCGAGCAAAAATTTTGACAAGCGCTTCAACGATTATTATGCCTACATGAGCGGAACGAGCATGGCGACCCCGATTTTGGCGGGCGGTGTCGCGCAAATTCGCCAGTACCTGGACGAGCAGGGGGAAAAAGAGCCAAGCGGAGCGTTGCTCAAGGCCATACTGTTGGCCAGCGCAGATGATTTGGGAGAAGACATGCGCTTGCAAGGCTTTGGCCGTGCCAATCTGCAAGAAGCGATCCAGACGAATTACAAGGATGTACAAGACGGGCTGCGAACGAGAGAAAAAGCCGAGTATGCGATCAAGGTGACGGACAGCTCCAAGCCGCTTGCCATCACGCTTGCCTGGACAGACTATCCCGCGTCTTTTGCCGCCCGGCGCACGCTTGTCAACGATTTGAACCTCAAGGTCACTACGCCAAGCGGCGAGCGCCTGAACGGAAATGACTTTTTCGAAGCGCCTTATGACGATCAGGTCGACAACCTCAACAACGTGGAACAAGTGTGGATTGTGGAACCGGAAAAAGGGACGTACACGGTGACCGTGGAAGGCTACAACATTCCGAAAGGTCCGCAGCCATACGCTCTGGCGACGACGGGAAAATGGGCAAAAGCTGACAATGACGGCGGCGACGATGATGGCGAGACAGGGAATGGCGATAACTACGAAGTCAAGAGCGAACTGAAAAAAGGGACACTCGGCAAGAAAACGCCCTACAAGGAATTTACGATTCGCACCTATAACGCGGGCGAACTGGACGTGTCTGCGCAATGGGATGAGGAAGCCGATGTGAATGTGTACGTGTACGACAACAACACGCGGGAGGAATTGGCCGCTGCAACAGGAACGGATAACCCGGAAAAGCTGACGGTGTCGTTGCCAAAGTCCGGCTTGTTCAAGATTCGCGTCGAGCTTGCGGACGGCAAAGAAGCGAAGTTTCAGATGAACATCAGCTATCCAGGAAAAAAGAAGAAGCGGTAGGTTAGCCCAGCGATCAGGAAAAGGAACAGAAAAGGACAAAGCTCTGCGCTAGTACCGAGGCAGAGCTTTGTCTTCTTTTTGCAGCCATTGCTGTGCGTGCAGGGCGATTTCCAGACAGAGACGGCGCTCAGGCGAAGCGAAATCGTCTCCGATCAACTCTGCGATTTTTTCCAGGCGATGATACAGCGTTTGCCGATGGATGAACAATTGCTCGGCGGCCGCCTGCTTGGACAGATTGGCATTCAAATAGACGTGCAGCGTGTGGGTCAGTGCTGATCCATGCTTTTCGTCGTGCGCGAGCAGCGGGCCGAGGTAATCGGTGATGAAATGGTCCAGGACAGGCTCGGCCGGAATGTGAAACAGCAGGCGAAACAACCCCAGATCGGAAAAAAACGGGCTGCTAGAGTCGCGCTGGAAGGTGAGCGCCTGCTCCGCTTCCGCCAGATGTCGTCCCGCATCGGACAAACGCTTGCCCACGCGCCCGATCCCGCAGCGAATCTGAGTGTCTGCTCCGAGCATTTGCACGGCGATCCGCTTCAAGTCAGCCCACGCCTTTTCCAATGCGCGCCGGGAATCTGCCCGCGGCTTCGGTTCGATCAGCAAAAAATAAAAGCGGTGGCCCATACAGCGGATGAACGGCAAAAAGCCTTGGCGCGTCAACAGCGAACGGTATATCGCGGTCAATTCGTGCGGCTGGAGGGCGCCTTCTGCGGCTGGTTCCGATTTTTCGCAGGAGACGATCAACGTATGGTAGCTCACTGTTTTCACGCTTCCCGACAACCCAAGGAGTGTACGCATATGATCTTCTGTCATCGGCCGATCGGCGATCAGATCGTCGAACAGTCGGTTTTCCATCACCCGGGCTTGTTCTTCGGCAAACATTTTTCGCATAAAAAACTGGGCCATGGCGGAGACGGTGTTGTCGAGCGCAAGCAGCATGTACTCGTCCGCATCCCGCTCGTACAAAATGACGCCTACATAGGCGAGCAAATGCCCCATTGCCATAACCGGCTGGTAGACGAGCTGCTTGGTCATGGATAACGGGTGGAAGCGGACGCTGGCATCACGGGTGTCCTCTTCGGCAAAAAGCGATGCCATCAGCTCGTTCATCTCTACCTGGACGGCGTGGGGCAAAACGGGAACGTACTGGGCCGCGACATCCGGCGAGTAAAACAACACCTGGGTTTGCACGGCCGCCTGAAAATGCTGGAGCAGCTTGGGGATGCTTGCCGCCTGGAGGCTGAGCTGCTGCAAGCCTCGGGAATACGCCTCCAGATCACGCAAAGCCTGCATCTGGCGATTGATCAAATGCTCGTGCAAGTCTTGGGTAATATCGACAAAGCGCACGGGCTGATGGAAGATGATCAGCGGAAACTCGTGATGATCCGCCATTTCCAGCATGTCAGCCGGAATCGCCGGGATGTATTCGCCAAGCTCGATGCACAGCCCGGATGCTTTGCGCCGAATCAATTCAGCCAAATAGGCAAGCCGCTTCTCTTTTGCCCCGCCAAAACCAAGCCCTGTCGAGAGGATGAGTTCGCCGCCATTGAGAAACTGTCCCGTATCTGCTGTTTCCAGGACATGCACCCAGCGAACCGGACGAGCCAGTCCGCGGTGGCCCGCGACCACTTCTGCGTGCTGAAACAGCGGGCGTTTGATTGCTTCTGTGATCGTCAAGCGCCAGTCATTGCTCATGTGCTTCTCCTTTTCCTGCCCGCCTACGTGAAGAGAGCCTTTTTCCAAACGGACAATTGACACTATGTATGATGAATGCTACCGAATGCTTAGCGTTTTGTCTAGTGATGACAAGCTTTATTTTTGGATAAAATGGAATTGTCAAACAAATGAGCGTAAGGAGTTGAAAGGATGAACACAGCCACTGTTGGAAATCCATTGAAAAACTACGTAGGGGGGCAATGGGTGGAGTCGCAGGCAACCCGTTTCGAGGATGTGCCCAATCCGGCGACAGGTGAACTGCTTTCCCGCGTACCGCTGTCGACGAAGGAAGACGTGGACAAGGCCGTTGCCGCTGCGAAGGAAGCTTTCGTAGGCTGGAGCGCAACTCCTGTAGTCGATCGGGCGAGGATCATGTTCCGCTTCCACAGTCTGTTGATGAAGCACGAGGACGAGCTGGCACGGATGATCACGCTGGAGAACGGCAAAAATTTGCCGGAGGCGCAGGCAGAGCTGTTGCGCGGGCTGGAAATGGTCGAGTTTGCCTGCGGGATGCCGACCTTGCTGATGGGCGAGACGCTGCCGAACATCGCGGCCAACATTGACAGCCAGTCGATCCGCTTCCCGCTCGGTGTCGTCGGCGGGATTACACCGTTCAACTTCCCGGTGATGGTTCCGATGTGGATGTATCCAATCGCGATTACGGCGGGCAATACGTTCGTTCTCAAACCGTCGGAGCGTACTCCGCTGTCCTGTATCCGCATTGCCGAATTGCTGAAAGAAGCAGGCTTGCCGGACGGCGTATTCAACGTCGTTCACGGCGCTCACGATGTCGTCAACGGCTTGTTGGAGCATCCTGATGTGAAGGCCATCTCCTTCGTCGGCTCGCAGCCTGTAGCGGAGTACGTGTACAAAACGGCGGCCGCTCACGGCAAACGCGTGCAGGCGCTGGCGGGCGCGAAAAATCACCATTTGGTCATGCCGGATACCGACTTGAAGCGGGCGGCGAAAACGATCGTCAGCTCGGCGTTCGGTTGCGCTGGCGAGCGATGCATGGCGGCGAGTGCCGTGGTCGCTGTGGAGGAAATCGCCGACGAACTGGTGGCGCATCTGATCGAAGAATCCAATGCGCTGAAGATGGGCAACGGTCTTGAGGCAGGCGTCGATCTCGGTCCGGTCATCCGTGACGCGCATTTGTCCAAAGTCCACAGCTACATCGAAAAGGGAGTGGAATCCGGGGCAGCGTTGGTGCGAGACGGACGGGAGGATGCGAAACAACAAGGGAGCGGCTATTTCCTCGGCCCGACCATTTTTGACCAGGCGGATGCGGAAATGGTCATCGTGCGCGACGAAATTTTTGCGCCTGTGCTCAGTGTCATGCGCGTGAGCAACTTTGAAGAAGGATTGGCGGCGATCAGCCGTTCCCGCTTCGGCAACGGGGCGACGATTTACACGAACAACGGAAAATGGGGCAGAGAATTTGTGCAGCGGGTGGAAGCAGGGATGGTCGGCGTCAATGTCGGCGTGCCCGCGCCTATGGGCTTTTTCGCCTTCTCGGGCTGGAAAGAATCGTTTTACGGAGATCTCCACGCAAACGGCAAGGACGGCGTCATGTTCTTCACCAAGAAAAAGACGGTCACCTCCAGATGGTTTGAAGATGGCGATACAAGCATCGGCTCGCAAAAAGTGTTCGTCAAATAAAGGGGGCTTTCGCGATGGAGCAAGATCAACAGTTGCAAGAGTACGACAAGGACAGCCTGCTTGCGTCAGACCGCGAGCACATGTGGCACCACATGTCGCCCTACAATCCGAACCCGATGATCGTGACAGGCGCCCAAGGCTCCTGGATCACCGATATTGACGGCAATCGCTACCTGGATGGCATGTCGGGCCTGTGGTGTGTCAACGTCGGCTACGGGCGCAAGGAGCTGGCAGACGCCGCCTACGAGCAGTTGAAGCAGCTCGCCTATTTCCCGCTGACGCAGAGCCATGTGCCTGCGATCCGGCTCGCGGAAAAAGTCAGCGAGTGGCTGGGGGAAGAGTATCGCGTCTTCTTTTCCAACAGCGGGTCGGAGGCGAACGAAGTCGCATTCAAAATCGCGCGCCAGTACCATCACCAGAACGGAGAACCGGGGCGCTACAAGTTCATTTCGCGCCACCGCGCTTACCACGGCAACACGATGGGGGCGCTGGCAGCGACAGGCCAAGCAGTGCGCAAGGAAAAGTACGAGCCGCTCGCACCAGGATTTTTGCACGTTCCGCCGCCGTACTGTTATCGCTGTCCAGCGGGAAAATCGTACGGCAAGTGCAATCTGGAATGCGCCCAGTATTTCGATCAGGTGATCAACTGGGAAGGCGAGAAAACAGTGGCTGCGGTGATTATGGAGCCGACGATTACGGGCGGGGGAGTGCTCGTCCCGTCACCGGAGTACATGCCGAAGGTGCGGGAGATTTGCGACAAGTACGGCGTCCTGATGATCGTCGATGAGGTCATTTGCGGGTTTGGCCGCTCCGGCAAACATTTTGGCCATCAAAACTTCGGCATCAAGCCGGACATCGTCACGATGGCAAAAGGAATTACGAGCGCGTACTTGCCTCTGTCGGCAACAGCCGTGCGGGCGGACATCGCCGACAAGTTCAACGAGCAGGGCAATAATGCGCACTTCCGCCATGTCAACACGTTTGGCGGCAATCCGGCCGCCTGTGCGCTCGCGTTGAAAAACCTCGAAATTTTGGAAGAGGAAAAACTGGTCGAGCGTTCGGAACAGTTGGGAGCGGAACTGCGGGCCAAGCTGGCGTTTCTCGCGGATCATCCTTACGTCGGCGACATTCGCAGCTTCGGCTTCCTGATGGGGATCGAGCTGGTGGAGGATCGCAAAACAAAAGAGCCTGCCGCACCGGCGAAGCTCACACAGGTGATCGGCGAATGCAAAAAGCGCGGACTCATCATCGGCCGCAACGGCGACACGATTCCAGGCTTCAACAACGTGCTCACCCTGTCTCCGCCGTTTTCCACGACTAGCGAGGACATCGACTTTATTGCCCGCGTCATGAAAGAAGCTTTCGATACGTTGGAGTAGGAGCGGTCTATATAGCGTACTAGAGAGAAAAAAGCAGCCGCACCCGGCGTTCCGCTTTCGTGAGCGGCCAGGTGCGGCTTGCTGTGATGCTATTTTTGGTCGTACCGTTTTTGCAGCTTGGCTTTATGGGCATCGAGAATCTCTTCAAACGGAATCTCGTACTGGTTGGCGAGCAGGATCAAGTTACCGAGCACATCCCCCAGTTCCTCGACCAACTCCTGACGCGCTTCATGCGCCGCTTTTTCCCCTTCGTCCGGCCGATCTCTGCCAATTTCAATCGCCCGTACCGCGCGGGCAAGCTCGCCTGCTTCTTCCATCAGGAAGCCGACGCGAATAAACGGCCCGTACTGCGTCCAACCGCGCTCCTCGTAAAAATCTCCTACCCATTTCTGAAATTCCGTGATATTCAAACGTATCTGTCCCTTCTAGATTTTTGTATAATTGTACTATACACCAAAAAGTGGTGCTCGCAGCCACACAACTTTGATTGGTCTAGGAGGATGACATGAAACGTATCTGTGTTTTTGCAGGTTCCAACCCGGGAGTAAACCCGGCTTTTGCCGAGTACGCAGAAGCATTGGGCAAAGAACTGGTCAAACGAGAGCTTGAACTGGTATACGGTGGCTCCAACATGGGACTGATGGGGCGAGTGGCGAATACGGTTCTCTCGGCAGGAGGGAGCGCGATTGGCGTCATGCCGACAGGATTGTTTCGCGGTGAGATCGTACATACGGGTCTGACCGAACTGCATGAAGTTGTATCCATGCACGAGCGAAAAGCGAAAATGAACGACTTGTCCGATGGCTTTATCGCCTTGCCGGGCGGCTACGGAACGTTTGAAGAAATTTTTGAAGTGGTGAGCTGGGGGCAGATCGGGATTCACAGCAAGCCGATTGGTCTTCTGAATGTCGACGGCTACTACACTCCGCTGATGGAACTGGTGCGGCACGCTACCGAGACAGGCTTCATCCCGCAGATGCAGGGAGAGTTGGTCGTGTGCGAGAGCGATCCGGCCGTGTTGCTCGATCGTCTGCGCGATTACAAGCCGCCTGTCAAAGTAAACAAATGGTCAGAGCTGACTGAGGAGTAGCCGCCATATAAAAAAGCAGTTCGCTGTTTCAAAAGGGCGAACTGCTTTGCTTTTCTGATAAAATCATTTTCATTAAACGAAAAAGCGTTGACACAAAGTAAGAGCAAGTGATAATGTAAATGATCATATATCCAAGTGAACATATAGGAATAGTTATTATATGTTTCTGCTTCATACATAAGGAGGAACGGTCATGATCAAAACAAACAAATGGCTCCAGCTTTCCGCCACAGCGGTACTGCTTTCTGCACTGGTGCTTCCGCAAGCAGCCGGAGCAGCGCAAGCGAATCAACCTGTTGCCGTATTGGCAAAAGAAACGGTGGCTGCAACAGCCAAAGCCGAATACGCCAGCTATCTTGCCCAGCAATATGGCATTTCTATTGACAAAACAGTATTGCGCAGCCAATTTTCCCAAGCGCTGGCGAAAGTTGTGGCCGCTACTCAAAGTATAACGGAAAAAGAAGCGCTCGCCAAAGCTTATGTTCCGGAAGCGAAGGCGGGAGCAACGAAAATCGCTGCCTGGGAAGCGATCAGTGCCTCTGTCAAGGCAGCGGGATTGGCTGAGCTTGCTTACACATACAGCGAGGACAAGGTAGCATCTGCCTGGAAGGAAGCAGGTCTTGCCTACCAAAAAGGCGGAGCGGTTTCGCTGCAAGCGGCACAGGAAGTAGCCGCAGCAATTGATACCGGGCTTGTATCGGCAAACACCTTGGCAGCAATCAAGGCCGAAGGCGATACGACAACTGAATTGGCGGTAGAGCTGCTGGGGAAAGTGGTAGAGTTCCACGGCGACTACAAGAACTATCTCGGGACTGTGCAGGAGTCGGGCATTTACGGCAAGCTGGCGCAAGCCTGGAGCGAATCGTCGATTATCAAGGCAGGGGAGCTGCAAAAGCTCATTGATACGGGCTTGAAGCAAAATCTGTACACAGGCTACAACTTGAAAGATGCGGCATTCGACCCGCATTTTGATCCGGCGCGCACAATCACGTACGGACATAGCGACTTGACTCATGCGATTCAACTGATCGGCTTGCTCAAGAGCGAGGGCATCGACGCGAAAATCCAGTTTGAGCCGAAAACGTCTGCTTTCATCTACTTGAAAGAGTGGGGAGAGCCGACGCAGACAGATGATTATCAAGTGGTCCAGATCGAAAACGGCAATTTCATCGCTTATGCGAAAGAATACGATTTGAGCTTTGAGTTTGCGAGCGAGGCTGAGAAAGAGCGCTTCCAGCCGCTCGTGCTGAAATACGCCAAACGGGATCAGGAAGACACGACCGGGCTCTTGGCAGCATCCTGGTGGCAGCCGCTCTACCATTCCCGCACGGAGCTTGCCGATTATCCGGTAATCACGAACAACGTGATCAAAGAAGGTCGCTACGTCGTCCAGACGTTCTCCTTGAACGAGGAGTCGGCAAAAGTGGTTGCCGGCTTGAAAAAGCTCAGCGACAAACTGAATGTCGAGACGTACAAGTTTTGGGTAGACCAGCCGTTCTTCAATTACTTGCACGGCGAATCGAAGTAAAGTCCATCACGGTCGCTGTTGTCCGAAAGCCTTGCTTTTCCGTACGCGGGAGCAAGGCTTTTTCCTGTTGCTGTCCTGTTTTCGGCTTGCGAAGCAATTTGCCTCACCGAAAAGTGGAACCATTTGGTAAACTGGAAAAGACAAACATCCGGCAAGAGGGAAACGGGGAGAGAGTACCGTGATTGTGAAATATATGATTGCCTTGGTTTCTAGCGTATGCCTGTCAGCAACAGTGTCAGCCGCCGCCTACAGTGTGGCTCCTAGCTGGCAACAGGCGGATTCGAGTCAAGGGATGCACGCCCAAGCCGTACAGGAGCTGTCCCAGACTTCGCTGCTCGGTTTTTTGCAGACGGGCAAGTGGCAGCGAGATACTTTGCGCAGACAGCTTGGACAGCCAGTCAAAACATTTGACGGATATGAATATTTTCAAAAGGGCGTAGCCGTCAAGTGGGACGAAAACGAGCGTGCATTCGGAGTGCTGGCTGACTCTGCGTTCACGGGAGAGATCGTCCCGGGCATTACCGTCCAAACTGCGAAAAAGGAGCTTTTGCGCAAGCTGGGAACTCCACTATTCTCGCAACAGAAGCAAGAGCTGATCGGTTACGCGTATCCGAATTACTATTTGTTTGTGACGTTTGCCGGGGAAAAGGTCAAAGCTTTTTCGCTCTACCGTCGCGATCCTCTCACAGACACCCGGGCGATCCTTGATATGGCAAGACATTTGCAAGAATACGGCGAAAAGCTCGCAGAGCCGGCCAATTCCGGGTCATTTTCCATCTTTGCCGCCTGGGGCCAGCCAGATTTCACCTATCATCTGCACGGGATCGGCACGTACGCCTGGGAGTATCCGTCCAGAGGAATCGCCTATGACGGCGCCCCGGAGGATGGGACTTTGACGATTTACAGCAATTTTCCGGCGAAAAGCGAGCTGCCTGCCTTGGCGAAGCTGCCGCATGTGACGATTTCAGCGGAAGACGCGCTCTTTTTGGCGGAAAAAGAGCGAATCGAGCTGGAAAAAGCCAACGTGGCACGAGCGAAGAGCGAAGGAATTGCCTCGCCCGATCAAAAAACGATCGCGGTGCCCGATTCGGAAGGGTTGTACAGTTCGACGAACATTCGTTTTTACAATAAGGATTACCAGCCACTCGCCCAGTTGTATCCGGGACATTTTGTCAATAAGCTCACCTGGCTCGACAATAACTGGATTTTGTACGACACGATGCTGGGTGTTGGCGCGTACCACGTTCCTGCGCAAAAGAACAGTGTTATCGTCGCGATGGACAAGCAGCCGGGCGTGCCCTTCACGGTTTTTGATATCAACCAAACCCGCATAAACACAACGAAAAAAGAAATCGTCTTTGAAGTGGGGACAGAAGCGAAAAAGTTGTACACCGTCACGTACCAAATCGCGGGTGAGCGCATTTTCTTCACTTGGAAAAAATAAAGCCACCTCCCGTTGCGCGAAGCTGCGCAGGAGCTGGCAAGGCGAGCGTTGTTTCATTCGTTTCGGTCCTCTTCTTGTTCCGCGAGGTAGGAGCGCATGCCCCGCACGAACAGCTCGCGAATCACTTCCTGCTGGGTTTTGCTGCTGACGAGCGCGCGAATTTGCTCCAGTTCGGCAACCAGCTCGGAATCGAGGTGGAGATTGACGGTCTTCCCTTTGTGGCGGGGATGGATTTCTCCATGGCTGGCGACCTGGCGGATCGTCCCATCCAGAATGGTGCGCGGATCAAGCTGCATCGGGTCAGGTATGTACAGGCACGGTGCTTCCAAAATAATATGGGTCAGTTCTTCGCTGAAACGAATGGCGAGGGGCTGCCCCTTTTTTTTGTGAAAGTCGCGTATTTGCCGGGAAAACGCCTGATTGTCCACGGTATTTTCCAGCATGATGACGGCCAGTTCCATAGTGCCTCCTTACGGGAGAGGGAGAAACAACTCTTCTTCCGGTACTGCCGGCACGACTTCTCCCGTTGTTTCCAATTGAACTTGGTAAAAAAAGCGAAGATCATGGCGCGAGACAGCCGTGACCAATGCCCAGCAAAAGTCCCGATTGGCCTGGCGGAGCTGCACGCGGTCCAAAACATCATACGCAGGGGCAAGCAGTCCTTTTTCATCTAAAAACGCCAGCACGGCTTCGCGCGGATACAGAAAGCGTTTGTTCCCTTGCTTGCTCGCGAGCAGGGGAAAAGCTTCCCGTTCATCGACGCCATCTCCCAAGTAGCCGTTGTCCGACCAGCGCTTGATGGAGGCCATGCTGCCGTAGCGCCCCTGCTTTTGGTTCAGCAGGTCGAGAATTTCCCGCGAGGACAAATACGTTTTCCGCTGTTCCAGCTGCTCCAGATAGGCGTGCTGTTCCTGTTCCAGCTCGGCAAGCAGGGCGTGCAGCTCGGCGATTTGTTTTTTGGTCTGCTCGATTTTTTGGGCGTAGTCCCTCATCTGACAAACTCCTTTGCCGCCGTGGTTATTGTTAGCCTATTCGCTGCTGAAATCATTCATGACTGCGCGAGCGAAATGATTGCATCGCAAACATATGCTGCCGTGAAATGAAACAATCATAAAACGCGCTGCTTGCACATTGATTAATAGCAAGCATCTTATTCGAGCTGGCAAGGAGGTTGTGTATGGATGAGCGTGCCCAATGATCTGCAAAAAAATTTTAGCGAAGTGGTGAGCGCCCTAAAACCGAAAGAGGCGGTCGATGAGGCGAATCGCTGCCTGTTCTGCTACGACGCCCCCTGTATCAAGGCTTGTCCCACATCGATTGACATTCCTTCGTTCATTCGCAAAATCGCCACAGGCAATTTGCTCGGTTCGGCGAGGACGATCATGGAATCCAATCCGGTAGGGGCAAGCTGTGCTCGTGTTTGTCCGACCGAGGAACTGTGCGAGGGCGCCTGTGTGCTCAATCACGCCTCCAAGCCAATCATGATCGGTTTGTTGCAACGCCACGCGACCGACTGGGCGATTGCGAACAAAGCCAGTCTGTTTCAGAAAGGAGAGCCTGCCGGAAAGCGGGTGGCGATCATTGGCGCGGGACCAGCCGGGCTGTCGGCGGCGCGGGAACTGGCCCGTCTCGGTTACGAGGTCACGATGTACGAAGCGAAAGAAAAAGCGGGCGGCCTGAACACGTACGGCATTGTCTCCTTCCGGCTGCCGCAGGAAGTTTCGCTGTGGGAGGTCGAGCAAGTAGAGGCGCTCGGCGTCAAAATCCACACCAACACGCGGATCGGCGTCGACATCATGCCCGATGAGCTTTTTGCCAACTACGACTCGGTTTTGCTCGCGGCAGGCATGGCCAAAGTGCCTTCGCTCCAGATTCCGGGGGAAGAGCTGGAAGGCGTTTTGGATGCGATTACATTGGTGGAGGAGACGAAAACAAAGCCGCTGTCTGCTGAGATGGTCGGCAAAAAAGTAGTCGTGATCGGCGCAGGGAACACAGCGATTGACGCCGCGACCTGTTCGAAGCGGCTGGGTGCGGACAACGTGCAAATTTTGTATCGGAGAACCGTGCAGGAAATGAGCTGTTACCAGTTTGAATACGAGTTTGCCAAACAGGATGGCGTAGAGTTTCGCTGGCTGGTTGCCCCGACGCGCGTGCTTGGAGAAGGCGGGCGTGTGACTGGGCTGGAGCTGATCCGCATGCAGCTTGGAGAGCCGGATGCCAAAGGCAGAAAACGCCCGGTTCCTGTCGCTGGCAGCGAGTTCGTGATCGAGGTGGATTTCGTAGTGAAAGCGATCGGCCAAAACCGCCATCTGCCGTTGATCGATCTGCTTGGCTTGCAGCATCAAAACGGCATCGTCGCGGTTGAGGAAGGCACGTATCGCACATCGAATCCGCAAGTATTTGCCGCAGGGGACGTGATTTTCGGCGGAGGGAAGACCGATGCGATGGTAGTGGATGCAGCCAATCACGGCAAGCGTGCCGCTCACGCGATTCACAAGGCGATCAGCGAGAAGCAGCCTGTCTGAACAAGCAGGCGGGCGCAGCAAGCAGCCCTCTGAGCCTGTTTTTGCAGCAGATCAGGGGAGTACGGCGGGCATATTCTCGCCAAAAGATGGAGGAGTCCGATCATGGCCGATCTTTCTATCAATCTCGCAGGTATTCAATCCCCCAATCCGTTCTGGCTGGCCTCAGCGCCGCCGACGAACTCGGGCTATCAAGTCCAGCGCGCTTTCGAAGCGGGGTGGGGCGGTGCAGTCTGGAAAACGTTGGGAGAACCGATCGTCAACGTCACCTCGCGTTTTGCCGGATTGAATTTTGGCGGGCAACGCGTGTTCGGCTTCAACAACATCGAGTTGATTACGGATAAACCGTTGGAAGTGAACCTGAAGGAAATGGATGAAACGAAGAAGCGTTTTCCGAAACACACCTTGATTGCCTCGCTGATGGTGGAGCACAAGCAAGAGGCGTGGCACGAGATCGTCAAAAAGGTGGAAGCGATCGGCGTCGATGGCCTGGAACTGAACTTCGGCTGTCCGCACGGCATGGCGGAGCGGGGAATGGGTTCGGCGGTCGGGCAGCATCCCGACTTGATCCGCCAGCAGGTCGAGTGGGTAAAAGAAGTGGCGCAGACGCCTGTGATCGTCAAGCTGACGCCCAATATTACGGATATTCGCTTTACAGCCAGAGCCGCTTCAGCAGGAGGAGCGGATGCCGTCAGCATGATCAACACGATCAACAGCTTGATGGGCGTGGATTTGGACAAATGGCTGCCGATTCCCCACGTAGACGGAAAAGGGGCGCATGGCGGCTACTGCGGGCCTGCCGTGAAGCCGATCGCCCTGAACATGGTGGCGGAGTGTGCCCGCGATCCGTTTGTCCGCCTGCCGATTTCCGGTATTGGGGGCATCTCCAACTGGCGGGATGCGGTCGAGTTTTTGCTGATGGGCGCGACTGGCGTACAGGTGTGCACAGCGGCGATGCACCACGGCTTCCGGATTGTCGAAGACATGATCGACGGCTTGAACAACTATTTGGATCAGCGGGGAATCGCGTCAGTGATGGACATCGTGGGCAAAGCGGTACACACCTACTCGGATTGGGGCCATCTGAACCTCAACTACAAAGTAGTCGCCCGCATTCACGAAGAAACCTGTATCAACTGCAACAAATGCCATATCGCCTGTGAAGACACGTCTCACCAGTGCATCGATATCGTCAGCGATGCAGCGACTGGCAAAGAACGGCTGGTCGTGCGCGAGGAAGACTGCGTCGGCTGCAATCTGTGCTCGATCGTCTGTCCGGTAGAAGGAACGATTGAGATGGTAGAAATCCCGTCGAACCAGCCGCCGCTTTCCTGGAACCAGCGTCAGGCGGCACTTGCTGGCGGCGGCAGCTGCGAGACGTGAGTGGGACTTCTGGCATGATGGAGGCAAAAGCGGCATAGCATGTACGAGGAAAGATTGTCTCATTCACGCACGGCAGAGGAAAGGAGCGAAACAAGCGATGAAAAAATGGATTCGCAACGGGACGATTGTGACCGCGTCTGACACGTACCAGGCAGACGTGCTGATCGAGGGAGAGAAAGTCGTGGCGATCGGCTCTCAATTGCAAGCAGGCGATGCGGAAGTGATAGACGCGTCAGGCTGTTACTTGTTTCCAGGCGGGATCGACCCGCATACGCATCTCGACATGCCGTTTGGCGGCACCGTTACTTCGGATAACTTTTTCACGGGCACAAAAGCAGCGGCATTCGGCGGGACGACGAGCATCGTGGACTTTTGCCTGACGACCAAGGGAGAGTCGCTTCATTCCGCGATTGCTACCTGGCACGAAAAAGCACGGGGCAAGGCCGTCATCGACTACGGATTCCACTTGATGGTGTCCGATGCGAACGACGATGTGCTGGAAGAGCTGGAGGCAGTCGTCAACAACGAAGGGATTACTTCGCTCAAAGTATTTATGGCCTACAAAAATGTGCTGATGGCCGATGACGAGACGTTGTTCAAAACGCTCATCCGCGCAAAAGAGCTGGGGGCACTCGTCCAGGTGCATGCGGAAAACGGCGACGTGCTGGATTATTTGACCAAACAAGCGCTGGCTGAGGGAAATACCGATCCGGTGTACCACGCCTATACACGTCCGCCGGAAGCGGAAGGAGAGGCGACGGGACGCGCGATTGCTCTTACGGCGCTGGCGGATGCCCAGCTCTACGTCGTGCATGTGTCGTGTGCCGATGCCGTTCGCCGGATTGCCGAAGCGCGTGAAAAAGGCTGGAACGTGTACGGAGAAACGTGTCCGCAATATTTGGTGCTGGACATCACGGCATTGGAACAGCCGAATTTTGAAGGAGCCAAATACGTCTGGTCGCCTCCCTTGCGCGAAAAGTGGAACCAGGACGTGCTGTGGAGCGCCCTGAAAAACGGCATTTTGCAGACAGTCGGCTCCGATCACTGCCCGTTCAACTTCTCCGGGCAAAAAGAACTCGGGCGCGGCGATTTCACGAAAATTCCCAACGGAGGGCCAATCATCGAAGACCGTATGACGATCTTGTTCTCCGAAGGGGTGCAGAAGGAGAAAATCAGCCTCAACCAATTCGTGGACATCACCTCGACGAAGGTTGCCAAGCTGTTCGGCATGTTTCCGCAAAAAGGCACGATTGCAGTCGGTTCCGATGCGGATATTGTTTTGTTTGATCCGAATATTCAGCGGACGATCTCGGTGGAGACGCATCATATGAACGTGGACTACAACCCGTTTGAAGGAATGCAAGTGTACGGCGATGTCATTTCCGTTCTCTCGCGCGGCTCCTTCGTCGTTCGCAACAAGCAGTTTGTCGGCCAGGCGGGAGCAGGGCGCTACGTCAAACGCTCCACTTTTGCCAGACCGTAGTGATTACAACAGGAAGGCGCGAGGAGGGATAGGCATGGCGGATCGAGTACGGATTGGTCTGATTCAGGCCAAAAATGAGGTGCATGGCGACGAGCCTGTGCATCTGCACAAGGAAAAGGCAATCGAAAAGCATGTAAAAATGGTGCGGGACGCCGCTGCCAAAGGGGCGCAAATCGTCTGCCTGCAAGAAATTTTTTACGGCCCGTATTTTTGTGCAGAGCAGAGCACGAAATGGTACGAGTCGGCGGAAGAGGTGCCCAACGGCCCCACAGTCCAGCAGTTTTGCGCCCTGGCGAAGGAGCTTGGCACCGTGATCATCCTGCCTGTGTACGAAAAAGTCGGAATCGCCACGTACTACAATACAGCGGCCGTCATCGATGCGGACGGCACGTATTTGGGCAAGTACCGCAAGCAGCACATCCCGCATGTCGGGGTCGGCAGCAGCGGCTGCGGTTTTTGGGAGAAATATTACTTCAAGCCGGGCAATATGGGGTACCCGGTTTTCGATACCGCTTTTGCCAAAGTAGGCGTTTATATTTGCTACGACCGCCACTTCCCGGAAGGGGCGCGTCTGTTGGGACTGAACGGCGCGGAAATCGTCTTCAATCCTTCTGCGACTGTAGCGGGGCTGTCCGAGTATTTGTGGAAGCTCGAACAGCCTGCGCACGCCGTGGCAAACGGCTACTACGTCGCCGCGATCAACCGGGTCGGGACGGAAGCGCCGTGGAACATGGGCGAATTTTACGGCCAGTCGTATCTGGTCGATCCGCGAGGCCAGTTCGTCGCTGTCGGCAGCCGCGACCAGGATGAAGTGATTGTGGCGGACATGGATCGCAGCAAAATCAGGGAAGTGCGGGATACGTGGCAATTTTATCGGGATCGCCGCCCGGAAACGTACGAAGACATGGTGAAATTGCTGCCGTAATGCAAAGAGGGGGAGACGCCGGTTATGCGTCTTCCTCCTTTTCACATCGTGGGTACGTTCTGCAAAACGATGACGATACGGGAAAAAGGAGCGCTCCGGCATGAAGAGGAAAGAAACGGTCTATCGGGGAGTGGAGTATGAGGAAGCCATGCGAGTCGTCCAGGCGCAGAAGTACGAACGCGCCGAACGCCGTCATTTTACGAATGGAGCAAGCGCCAAAGCTGTGTTTGGATCAGGGGTGTACCTGGTAAGCAATCCGGTGGTTGCGGCGCAGTACGCCATTTGCCATGCCGAGACGATCGGAGACAAGGCTGTCGTGCTCAAGCAAGAGGTCGATGTGCCCGGGCTTCTCCAATTGGACGAGCGCTTTGGCGAAAACGAGCTGCGCAGGGAAGCGCTGCGGTACAGGCATTCCCCCGAAGAGCTGGAACAGCGTGTTGCGAACATGGAGCATCAGGAGTGGCTGGAATGGACAGGGGACGAGGTGCGGGCCTATTTGCTCGCCTGTGGATACCGGGGGATTCGCTATCGGATCACCCCGGACCTTACGTACTACGTCTGTTATGAGCCTGATGCGCAAATCAAAGCGATTTCGATCCTTTCTGTGCTCGAACTGTGAGAAATCACCCAAGACTATCGACGTACTCGCCGTAGTTTGGTAAGATTAGACAATATTCGAGCTTTTCCATCTATCTAGTTTGGACACAGGAGGATTGCCTACAGCTATGAATGTACTACGTAATCTCAGTACCAGGGCCAAAATGTTCAGCTTGATCATCTTGATGGCTGTCTTCTTATGTGTGGTTGGATTCACAGGCTATTTCCATGTGAAAATATCCGGTGAGCGGATGCAATCCATGTATGAAGAACAACTGCTTCCAGTGAAATGGATCAATGACTGGCGGCAAGACATCCGGGCCATCGACGGGCTGATCTACAAAATGATTCTCGATCCCACTCCTGCCGTTCTCGCCGGGTACATGGCCGAGCTGCAACAGCGAGTCGCTTCGGCAGATCAGACGTTCCAATATCTCCAGAACTCCCACCTGGACGAAAAGGAGCAGGAGAAAGTCAAGAAGCTGACAGAGCTTTTGGCGCAGTACGAGAAAGATCAGACAGAGGTTATCAATCTGATCAAGGAGCACAAGACGGATCAGGCTTACGCTTACTATCGGGCCACTGACAAAACGCTGAGCTGGATCAATCAGGAGCAGCTTGAATGGGCCAACTACAAATCGTCCCAGGCCGATATGATTCAGCAAGAGAACGCTGCCGATTCCGAGAAAGCCGTCTTGATGCTGTTTATTGTAGGAGGCGCCTCGATTGCTTTGGCATGCGTTTTAGGATATTTGATCTCTCGCATGATTTCCGAGCCGCTGCGTCTCGTAGCAACCCGGATGGAAGAGTTGGCGCAAGGCAACTTGGCGGTTGCGCCAGTCACCTATTTGGCAAAAGACGAGGTAGGCAAGCTCGGGGTTGCTTTCAATGAGCTGGTCGTCAATTTCCGTTCCTTGATCGAGCAGGTAAAAGTGGCAGGGGAGCAAGTCGCCGCTTCGTCTGAGGAGCTGTCAGCGAGCGCTGAACAGACCGTTCGCGCAACGGAGCAAGCGATGGGCAGCGTGGAGCATATTGCCGCTTCGTCAGAGGTGCAGACGCTTCGCACACAGGAAAGCGTACGCGTCATGGAGGAAATGTCGATCGCGATTCAGCGGATTGCAGACACGTCCAGTGCGGTTTCGGAATCGTCGGCGCTGGCTGCGGATGATGCCCAGCAAGGGAACACACAAATCCAGCACGCTGTCGCGCAGATCGACTCGCTGTCCCAAGGCGTCAATCACGCAGCAGACCTCGTGCAGCAGCTTGGCGTTCGCTCCCAAGCAATCGGACAAATTGTCGATGTGATTACAGGAATCGCTTCCCAAACGAATCTGTTGGCGCTGAATGCAGCGATCGAGGCAGCGCGCGCCGGAGAACAGGGCAGAGGATTTGCTGTCGTGGCAGATGAGGTGCGCAAGCTGGCGGAACAATCGGAGGAGTCTGCTCGGGAAATCGCCCGCCTGATCGGAGAAATCCAGCAGGAGACAACACAAGTGGTTTCCGTCATGCAGTCAGGTACGGAAGAGGCGAAAAGAGGGGCTGTCGCCGTTCAGGAAGCGGGGGACACGTTCCAGCGGATTGTGGCGTCAGCCAAAGACGTGGCTGGCCAAATCCAGGAAGTATCCGCAGCGACCGAACAAATGTCTGCGAGCATGCAGCAGGTTGCATCTGCCATGGACGAGATGAACAGGCTGTCAGAGGAAGCTGCCGTACATACGCAAGCCGTATCAGCGGGAGCGGAGGAGCAACTGGCTACCATGCAGGAAATTGCTCGCTCCAGCAACAATTTGAACGAGCTGTCGCATGAATTGCAAGAATCCATCAGCCAATTCAAATGGTAGGGTAGAGCGTACCCGAACGAACAGAAGACTGGCAACCCACGTGGTTGTCAGTCTTTTTTTGCTCATCTAATAGGAAAAGGCTCCGTCAAAAACGCGACGAAGCCGATCTTTATTTCGCAATATTTCGATAATAAATCAGGAAGCTTTTGACTCTCTTGCTTGCGATGTGATTTGCTCGTAATCTTTTTGGCTCAAAATCGTCGAGTCGCTCTTCATCATCCACGTATAAATCGCCAGCGAAATCAGCAGGCCGATGGTCCAGGCGTTGTCCCAAATGATGTGCAGGCCAGGGATGTACTTGCTGATAAACGGAATGGCGATCCCGATCAGCATCGCCCAGATCGCGCGGCTGTTGAAGCCGGTTTTGTAGGCGTACATGCCATCAGTTTTGTACAGCTCCGTCAGATGGATACGTCTTTTGCGCACGAGCCAGTAGTCAGCGATGGCAATGCCGTCAATCGGTCCAAGCAGTGCGCCATAAGTGCCGAGCCAGAGGAAAATGTAGTTGCCGAAATTCTCCAGGATGTACCATGGCTGCATGAGCAAGGAGACGACACCGGCAATGATAGCCCCGGCTTCATAGGAAAGACGGCGCGGCGCGAGGTTTTCCACAGCACGGGCGGGCGCGACGATGTTCGCGGCGACGTTGGTAGTCAGAGTAGCGAGAATGATGCCGAGAGTACCGAGGAAGATGGCAAACGGCGAGAATTTGGCAAGGACCGCAGCCGGGTCCCACAAAGCTTCTCCATAAATGACGACAGTAGCGGAGGCGACAGCTACCCCGATGAAGGAGAAAAAGCCCATCGTTGTCGGCAAGGAAGAGGATTGGCCGACGACTTGCGCCTTTTGGCTTTTGGCGTAGCGACAGAAGTCAGGAATGTTCAGCGCCATAGTCGCCCAAAATGCGATGGCTCCGGTCAAGGCCGGGAAGAAGACGACTAAAAACTCGCTTGTGGTGGTGAACTTGGACGGAGCGGAGAGCATCGGGCCCCAGCCGCCTGCTTTGGTCAGCGCCCACACGAGCAAGGCGAGACTCATCAGGATCAGGATAGGGGCTGCCCATGCTTCCATTTTTTTGATCGCTTCTGGACCGCGATAGGCGACCCAGACGTTCAACAGCCAAAAGCCGAAGAAGGCGATCCACAGATGGCCGGGAACGCTTGCCCAATCTGTCATCGACATAAGCAACGTATCGATGGCGGCACCGCCGAACCAACAGTTGATGCCAAACCAGCCAGCTCCGATCAAACCGCGAGCGACGGCCGGAATGTGCGCGCCCTTCGATCCAAACCAGAGCCTTGCAAACACGGGATAAGGGATGCCGAATTTTGTCCCGGCATGAGAGTTGAGGAGAATAGGGATAAGGACAATACAGTTTCCGAGAATGATCGTCAAAATTGCCTGCCACCAGTTCATGCCCAGCGAGATGAGTCCGGCGGCCATTGCGTACGTGGGAAGACAGATACACATCCCGATCCAGAGACTGGCGAAGTTGTAGGACGTCCACGTATGCTCTGCTTTGGTTGTCGGCCGCAGCCCTTCATTATAGAGCGGACTGTCCTTGACCAAATCCGTCCCTTCTTGGGTCAGGGTGACGATTCCATTTGATTCTGCCTGCGTCTTCATTGCTTTCCCTCCTTTTTTTGACAAAATCCGCTGGCATTCGGACAACCGCCCCCAGTTTGTCTCGAATACAAGTTGTAACATTATATTGGGGGAGAGAAGACCTAATTCCAGCTTTTTTGCCGGGGAAAAAAGAACGCCTGGAACGGAAATGTTCCAGGCGAGCAGCAAGTACGAGCGTTATGCTTTTGGGAAATATTCATTCCAACGTTTGTCGACCAGTGCCGAAATTTCGGGCAGCGTTTCGACTTCATCTGGATAGAATGGCTTCATCCGCGCGTCGACGACCAGTGGCCCTTCATAACGAATCTTGTTGCGAACAATCGTCGATTTCGCGTACAGATCGTGTGCCGGATCGAAGCGGGTAAAGACGGTCCAGAGGAAGCTGCTTTGCTTCTCGGCGATCGCCGCGTCATCCACGATGCAGATCATCGGCCAGTCCGCGAGATTTTCATTGAGATAGGCCGTCAGTTCTTCACCCAGCTCCGGCCGGTCGGTGAAGCTCGGTCCGGAGATCACGAGACATCCGGGACAGAAAGCGCGAATATCGGAAATGCCCGGGATGCCGTGTCCTTTGTACTCCCGGGGAAGCTCGCGGACAGGATCGCCGATGCCGAGCATGATTCCTTTGGAGCCATGATTCAGCTTGCGTCCGGTGTAGTCGAGCGTATCGTTCGACGTATCGTTGACGATGAGCAGGTCGCGTTCCGGCTGGAAGCGCGCCAGAATGATCTCCAGAAAATGCTTGAAGTTGCCCAGGTCACACGGCACATCTGTGACCATCAAAAACTTGGTCAGCGTCAGTTGCCCTTCTCCCATGATGCGGAAAGCGTGGGCCATCGCTTCTTTATAGTAGCTTTCGCGCACGATGGCTCCGGCCAGAGCGTGGAAACCCGTCTCGCCGTACGTCCAGAGCGCTTTTACACCTGGCATGACGACCGGGAAAAGCGGCGACAGCAGACGCTGCAAGTATTCCCCGATGTAGTAGTCTTCCTGGCGCGGCTTTCCTACGACAGTCGCCGGATAGATGGCGTCTTTGCGGTGCCACATTTGTTTCACGTTGAAGACAGGGAAATCGTGCTCCCACGAATAATACCCAAAGTGATCGCCAAAAGGGCCCTCAGGACGTCTAACGTGCGGCGGCACTTCCCCGGCAAACACAAATTCGGCCTCAGCGACGATCCGGTGCGGATGATTCGGCACTTCAGCCATTTTCAGCTTGTCCCCCATCAACAGCGAGGCGAAAACCAGCTCAGGCACCATTTCAGGCAACGGCGCGATCGCGGAAACAATCAGGGCAGGAGGGCCGCCGATTGTAAGGGTAACAGGCAAAGCCTGGTTTCTTTTTTCAGCTTCATGGTAATGGAAGCCGCCGCCTTTTTGAATTTGCCAGTGCATCCCTGTCGTGTTTTTGTCGTAAATCTGGATGCGGTACATCCCCAGATTGTGATCTTTCGTATCAGGGTGCTCCGTGTACACGAGCGGAAGCGTGACGAATGGTCCGCCATCCAGATGCCAGCTCGTCAGCGCAGGCAGTTTGGTCATATCGACATCTGTCGTCGCGATTTGGGTCACAGGCGCTTGGGAAGCCGATACGGTTTTGGTTCCGGTGCGCATCACTTCCAGCAGCGGAGCGCGCAGATCCCACAAACCGGAGAGCTTCGGCGGCAAAAGCTTGTCCATCCCGTGCACCAGTTCGCGGACGATAGCCTCGGGCTTTGGCCCAAAAGCCATATCGACCCGCTCTACAGTCCCGAACAAGTTCGTGACCACGGGAAACGATTTTCCTTTGACATTCGTGAAAAGCAGGACAGGCCCGCCTTCTTCAATAACTCTGCGATGAATCTCGGCCAGCTCCAGATTCGGATCGACTGGTGCGTCGATCTCGACGACTTGTCCGGCGCGGCGCAATTGTTCTATGAACGAACGAAGGTTCGCGTGCATCTCTAGATACCTCCACATCCCCGTAATTCCCTTTTAACTGTACACGAACGCAGGCGATGAAGCTACCTTTTTATCGGCTTGGAATGGTAAGATGAACCAAGAGGTGAGCGATTTGTGACGACTGCCCGAAAAGCGATGTCTTTGCAAACGAGAATGATTTTGCTCGTGACTGTCGGCATTATTTTGATTATTTCGTCAGTTGGCGCCGTGTTTTCTTCGATGGTCGCTTCCTCGATTGAGGACCAAATCGGGAAGAAGGCGCTGAGCGTAGCGAAGATCGTCGCCAACGATCCCGAGTTGCGCAGAGCTTTTGACACTGCCTCCCCGTCCGCGCTGATTCAGCCGATTGCGGAAAACGTCCGGATGCAGACAGGCGCGGAATTTGTCGTCGTAGGCAACCGGGAAGGCATTCGCTATGCGCATCCGCTCCCGGATCGCATTGGCAAATCGATGGTGGGCGGCGACAATGAGCCGGGACTTGCGCATGGGCAATCGTATATTTCCAAGGCGATTGGCAGCATGGGGCCGTCCTTGCGCGGAAAAGTGCCGATTCGCGACGACGATGGCGCCGTGGTCGGGATTGTGTCTGTCGGCTTTTTGCTGGAGGATATCGAGGAAGCGATTGGCGACTATCAGTTGCAAGTGCTTTTGCTCACGCTCATCGCACTCGTCTGCGGAATTGCTTTTGCGATCTGGCTCAGCCGCTATTTGAAAAGGCTGACGTTAGGGCTGGAGCCGGAGGAGATTGCGGCGCTGTACGTGGAACGCAATGCCGTGCTCGAATCTGTCAGGGAGGGGATCGTGGCGATTGACCGGAACAATCGGATCACGATGATGAACAAGGCGGCGATCCGCATTCTGGATTTGCCGGAGGAAGACATCCACCACAAGCAAATTTGGGACGTGCTGCCGGACAGCCGCATGCCCGATGTATTGAAGACGGGCGAGCAGCAGCTTGACCGCGAAACGATTACCAGCGGCAAGGAAATCATCGTCAACCGTCTCCCGATCAAGCTTGGCGGCAAAGTCGTCGGGGTCGTCAGCAGCTTTCGGCCCAAGTCGGAAATCGACAAGCTGACATCGGAGTTGTCCCAAGTCAGACGCTATGCCGATGTGCTGCGCGCACAGACCCACGAGTTTCACAATTTGCTGTATACGATTTCCGGACTGTTGCAGCTCGGCTCCGTACAGGAGGCCATCGAACTGATCACGAGCGAGACTTCTGCGCAGGAAGAGCTGATCCTCTTTGTCGCCCGGCGAATCCCTGATCCGATGATCGGCGCTCTGTTGCTCGGCATGCACAACCGCGCGAAGGAGCTGAAAATCCAGTTTGTCATCGATCAGGACAGCGAGGTAAAAGAGCTGCCGCCGCATATCAACCGCCAGCAAGTGATCGTGCTGCTCGGCAATCTGATGCAAAACGCGCTCGAAGCCGTCAATGAAGCGGGCGTCCAGCAAAAGCGCGTGGACATTTACTTGGCAGATACGGGGGAAGAGCTGTTGTTTGAAATCGCCGATTCCGGGCCAGGTGTGTCGGATGAGCTGCGCGATGCGATTTTTGCCTACGGCTTTTCCACGAAAGCAGGGGAGGAGCGCGGGCTTGGTCTGGCAAAAGTGCGCGGCATGATCGAAGAGATGGGCGGCTATATTCTCGTGGGAAAAAGTGATTGGGGCGGGGCGCTGTTTACGGTGTCGCTGCCAAAGAGAAAGGAGGAAGGACAGTGAAGCAAAAGCTGGAAGTGCTGATCGTCGAGGACGATTTGCGCATTATCGACATTAACAAAAGATTCGTCAGCAAACTGGATGGCTTTGAAGTCATCGCCACGGCGACCAATGGCAGTGACGCCAAAGAGCTGCTCGCCTGCACGCGGCCTGATCTGGTGCTTTTGGACGTCTATTTGCCTGACATGCTGGGAACCGAGCTGGTCTGGTACATCCGCCAGCACTATCGGGATGCAGATATCATCATGATTACGGCAGCCAAAGAGATGGAGATGGTTCAGGAGGCGCTGCGTGGCGGCGTTTTTGATTACATCGTCAAGCCGCTCGTCTTTGAGCGCTTCCGGGAGCGGCTGGAGAGCTATCGCGCCCATTTGCTGCGGACGCGAGAGGCAAAAGAGGTAGACCAGGACGTCATCGACCAAATCATGACCAGACGTTCCCTCAGCCCCAAAGGGCGGGAGTCAGCCATGCCAAAAGGAATCGACCTTTTGACGCTGGAAAAAGTCATGGAGGCGATCAGGCAAACCGGAGACAAAGGCGTCTCGGCAGAAGAAATCGGCCGCGAAATCGGCACGAGCCGCACGACTGCCAGACGGTATTTGGAGCATTTGGTGCAGGAGAAGCAGGCCAGGGCTGATTTGATCTACGGAAGTGTCGGCAGGCCAGAGCGGAAGTACCGTTTTTTGCCCGAGCAGGCGTGAACAATATGAACAAAAAGTTGCTAATTTTCAAAATATAACTTATGCACGAAAACTATTCCCCCCGAATCCCGCATGATACGTTAATGGCAAGCGTGACAGCGCTTACAAAAACAACGGGCTGAAGGGGGATTTTTGTTTGAAAAAGAAAAGAAGCGTGATCATCACTTTGTCGGCGTTCATCACACTGGCTCTGGCAGCATGTGGCGGTGCAGGAAGCGGCACGTCCACGCAAGGCTCCCAGCCGACACCTGCTGCATCTGCCTATCCGGAAAAAACGATCGTGTTTGTCGCTCCCTCTGGTGCAGGAGGCGGCTGGGACAAAACAGCCCGCTCACTCGGCAAAGTGTTGAACGAGAGCAAGCTGGTGACCGAAGCGATTACGGTCGAGAACAAGCCTGGCGGCGGCGGAACCGTATTTATGGCCGAGTACGTCAGCAAGGACAAAGGCAACGCCTACAAGCTGTTCGTCAGCTCGCCCCCGATCCTCATCAACCACAACAAAAAAGAGGGAAACAGTCCGTTTGGCTTCCAGGATGTGACCCCGCTGGCGCAAATGACGAAAGATTTCGGCGCTCTGGTCGTCCGGGCTGACTCGCCGTACCAGGATATGAAAAGCTTTTTGGAAGAGCTGAAAAAAGACCCTGCGAAAATGACGCTGGCTGGCGGTTCAGCGCCCGGATCGATGGATCATCTCGTAAGCGTCTTGCCCGCTGCCAAGTACGGAGTTGACCCGAAAATCGTCAAATACGTCTCCTACGACGGCGGCGGAGAAGCGATTGCAGCGCTCCTCGGCGGGAATGCGGACATGATTGCGACAGACGCGTCCGGCGTCGGAGAATACGTGAAGGCGGGCAAAGTACGGGTGCTCGGCGTTACTTCAACAGAGCGGATGGGCGGAGAGTTAAAAGACGTTCCCACATTGAAAGAGCAAGGAATCGACGCCGTCTTCACGATTTGGCGAGGGGTGTTCGGCCCGCCAAACATGCCAGCAGATGCCAAGGCGTACTGGGACAGCAAGCTGAAAGAACTGTCAGAGAGTGAAGCGTGGAAAAAGGAGCTGGCTGCAAACGGCTGGGAGAGCGAATACAAGGATGCCGCTGCTTTTGCCACCTTCCTGGAAGAGCAGGATGGGCAAGTAAAAGAGCTGCTGACGTCGCTCGGCATGGCGAAATAAGGCGTTGACTGCTGGGGGGAGAAGGAGGTTGTCATGAATCTGAGATTTGACCGCTACGGCAGTATCGCATTTGCCCTGATCGGCGCTTTTTTTATCACACAGAGCCAGTATATCTCCACGAGCGCATACGGCAGCCAGGTTGGCCCGAATCTGTTCCCGCTCGGCTTGGGCCTACTGCTTGTCGTGCTCAGCCTGCGCCTGTTTTGGGAAACTTTCCAGTCGAAGTACCGTTCTGACTCCAAAGCGGAAGCGGGACTAATGTACAAGCGCTTTTTCACGATACTGGCCGCGACGTTGTTGTACGTGCTGCTTCTGGAAATGATCGGATATGTGATCGCTACGGCTTTGTTCCTTTATGCAACATTTTTGGTCATGGGCAGCAAAAGTCAGCTGAAATCGCTTGTCGTCTCCCTGGCGTTTTCCGTCGGAGTATACGTGGTGTACGTGCAACTGCTGAAAGGGACGCTGCCGGGGCTGCCTGCCTGGTTGAGCGTCTAAGGAGGGACATATAGTGAGCGCTCTGCACTATTTGGCAGATGGATTTCTCATTGCATTCCAATGGCAAAATTTGATTTATGCGTTTATCGGGGTGCTGATCGGGACGGCTGTAGGCGTGCTGCCGGGGATTGGCCCGATGAGCGGCGTGGCTTTGCTGATGCCAGTGACGGCGTCGCTTACGGCGGGCTTGCCCCCCGAGATGGCGGCGGCGAGCGCTCTGATTTTGCTTTCAGGTGTGTACTACGGGGCGATGTACGGAGGATCGACGACATCGATTTTGCTGAACACGCCCGGTGAATCGTCTTCGGTTGTCACGACGCTGGACGGGTATCAGTTGGCAAGGCAGGGGCGAGCCGGGGCGGCCCTGTCGATTGCCGCCATCGGTTCGTTTGTAGCAGGCATCGTTGCGCTGATCGCGCTTGTGTTTTTGGCCGATCCGCTTTCTGATATGGCGTTGCAGTTCGGCCCGGCGGAGTATTTTTCGCTTATGCTGCTCGGACTGTGCGCGGTAAGCGGACTCGGAGGCAAGTCGATGACCAAGGCGCTGATGATGACCGTGCTTGGCCTTTTGCTGGCAACGATCGGGATCGACAACGTGTCGGGAGTGGCGAGGTTTACGTACGATATTCCCGATCTGTACCAAGGGCTGGAGTTTTTGACGATAGCGGTCGGATTGTTCGCGCTCGGAGAAGTGTTCAAAACGATTTTGGAAAGGGATCAATCTGCGCAGGAAATCATCAAAGTCGGGCGGATTCTGCCCAGCAAGCAGGATCTCAAGGAGAGTGCTGCTCCGATTGCTCGCGGCTCCTTGCTCGGATTTTTCATCGGCGTCCTGCCTGGTGCAGGCGCTACGCTGGCCTCGTTTTTTTCCTACATTTTGGAGAAAAAGTGGAGCAAGCACCCGGAGCGCTTCGGAAAAGGCGAGATTGCCGGAGTGGCTGCTCCCGAGTCCGCCAACAACGCCGCGTCAGGCGGAGCGATGATCCCGCTTTTGACATTAGGCATCCCGGGGTCCGGGACAACCGCGATCTTGATGGGCGCTTTGCTCATGTACAATGTGCAGCCAGGGCCGCTTTTGTTCAGCGACCACCCGCAAATCGCCTGGGGTCTGATCGCCAGCATGTTTATCGGAAATTTGATGCTGCTCGTGCTGAACATGCCGCTGGTCAAGATTTTTGCCAAAATCATCGAGACACCACCGCACTTTTTGCTCCCGATGATTATCGCCATCTCGGTGTTCGGGGTGTACGCGGTACAGATCAGCACGTTTGACCTTATCTTGCTCGTCCTGTGCGGTCTGGCTGGATATTTTCTGAACAAAAACGACTTCCCGCTCGCTCCGCTCGTGCTCGGTCTTGTACTCGGCCCGATGATCGAGAACAATATGCGCCGTGCCTTGACGACTTCCAACGGGGATTTCACGATTTTTTACACCAAACCACTCTCCGCGCTCTTTCTTGTATGTGCCCTCGCCTGGCTGGTCGTGCCGCTCGTCATGAAGCGGCGGGGAAAAACCGTTGTGATTAATGAAGAAGCGTAAAGCGCAGGGCCGATTTTCACGGATTCAACCTTGACAGGTATTGCCTCTCCCCTTATCATAGGAAAAATTTAGCGAAGCTGTTCTGTTTGGGCAAGCAAGCAGAACAGCAGAGGAGGGACGATGATGTTGACGATCGAACCCGTTACACTCGAAGGAAAACTCGTAAGACTGGAACCGTTGCGTCCCGAGCATGCGGAGGGAATTTTCGCAGCCGGAGACTTTCCGGAAATCTGGAGCAATATGTCTGTCGAGATTCGAACGCTGGCGGACGCAGAGGCTTTTATCGCGAACGCGTTGAAAATGGAAGAAACCGGAACGGAGCTGCCTTTTGCCATCCGCAATCGCGCCGACGGCACCGTTATTGGCAGCACGAGATTTTTGGCGATTTCGGCAAAAGATCGCGGGCTGGAAATCGGCTTCACCTGGTTGACCCCCAGCGTCTGGAAAACGGGCGTCAACACGGAGTGCAAGTGGCTCTTGCTGCGGCACTGCTTCGAGCAACTGGGATGTATTCGCGTCCAACTGAAAACCGATGCGCGCAATGTCAACTCACAGCGGGCTATTGCGCGCATCGGCGGCATCCGGGAAGGCGTGCTTCGCAATCACATGATCAGACGGGACGGCTTGTTCCGCGACTCGGTGTACTTCAGCATCATCGACAGCGAATGGCCGGGAGTGAAGGAACGGCTGGAATTGTTGCTGTTTGGTGAATAAAAGGGCGTAGCGATTGTAGGCGCAGATTCTCCTGTGTACAATAGGGGTGAACATTGGAGAAAACTCCACATGCGTTTAGAAAAGAGGGTATACATGAGACTCCGCATCTTGCCGACTGGCTTCGTGTTGCTTGTCGGGGATCTTGTCGCCTTTTTGCTGTTTGCTTACTATGGGAAGCTGGCTCATAATCTGCCTGTCACGATTTGGGGAATAGGCGAGACATTGGCGCCATTTTTAATCGGTTGGATCGTCGCCATGTTTGTGTTTCGCACGTATGGGGAGCGGGCCTATTCATCTTGGTGGCGGCAACTGCTCACGATGCTTTTCACGTGGACACTCGCGGCACCGATTGGCCTTTTGATCCGCGCCTGGTGGACGGGCGTGCCGATCACCCTGATTTTTGCTGCCGTCGCGTACTTTGTGACTTTGGCGTTTCTCTTAGGCTGGCGTCTTCCTTTTGCCATCGTCCATCTCCTGTGGAAAAAGACGAGACATCAGACTGTTCACTAATAAACCGTCCCAAATTGGTTACGCTATCCTGTGATGACAGCAGGAGGTGAATCATTTGGGCAAGAACAACAACAGCAAGGACCTGGGCAAAAATCGCGGAAAAACGTTGGATCATAACGATCAAAACACGAACCTGCGCCAATCCCAGCACAACGATCGGAATGAAGGTACTGCCAAAGACCGCTGAGCATTCAGCGGTTTTTTTCATGGGCGCGAAGGCTTTTTTCGGGAAATACAGGCGCCAGCATAATGGCTAGAAACTGACAGAGTCAGCCTGGGCAAATCGTTCGACAAGCAGCAAGATGTGTTATAATAGGTCTTGTTTTTCAAGCGAGTGGAGGGGAAAACCGTATGACGGAACCGATGCATGACGTACAGCCGGTGACCTTGTCGTCACAGGCATTTTTCATTTTGTGTCGACTGTACGACGGATGCTACGACGAACTGAGCAAAAACGAACAGGTTCGCGAGCTGGTAGAGTCGATCGGAGATATGCTTTTGGCCGGAGTGGAGACGCTGGAAAAGCAAGAGATAAAGCCAAAAACGATCACCTTTCCACTGACGGTGCAGCAAGCCTTTTTTTTGAGAAGACTTATCGTGGAGCTGCTCGCTTCGGCACCTGCTGGCAATGACGCAAAGACGACGCAATGGCTTCAGGAATGCTTGACGGCTTTGTCCGGGGGCGGTGCCAAAGCGGATGCGCACTAGAAAACAGCTTCACGTCATCACAAGCGGCAAACAGTCGCTGGAGAGCGTCATGCGAATGGCCGAGGCTGCCTATGCGGGAGGGATGGATTTCCTGCATATTCGCGAAAAGCAGCGGACAGCCAAAGAATGCATGGACTGGGTTCGGGCGCTGGCGAATGTCGTCCCGCTCTCTGCGCTTGTCGTCAATGATCGGGTCGATGTAAGTGCCGCGTCAGGCTGTGCTGGCGCTCATCTGGCTTATCACAGTCTTGCGGTCGGCGATGCCCGGCGAGTTTTGCAACCGGAACAAAAGGTGGGACGCTCTGTCCATTCCTACGAGGAAGCGGAACAGGCGGCGGAAGCAGGGGCAGACTATCTTTTGTATGGACATATTTATCCAAGCGCTTCCAAGCCAAACCTCGCGCCGAGAGGAACGTTCGAGCTGGCGAAAATAACCGCAGCGTGGACGATCCCGGTCATTGGGCTTGGCGGGATTACGCCAGAGCGCACAGGCGAGGTGCTTGCAGCAGGCTGCGCTGGAGTTGCTGTACTATCAGGAATTACCAATGCCACAGATGCGAAGCTGGCTGCTTTGGCCTATCGGGAGGCGTTGGATCGCTGGGAGGGGAATGCGAGATGAGAGACAGGCAAACACTTCGGGACAAAATGGGCGTTTACTTTGTCATCGGCACACAAGATTGCGGCTTTTCGCGCGAGAAAACGGTGGAGATCGTTCGCGAGGCGCTTGCGGGCGGAGTGGGCACGTTGCAGCTTCGTGACAAAGGCAGCAAGCTGACTTCCGAAGAACGCTGCGAACTCGGACGGCAGCTCCAGGAGCTGTGCCGCGAGCATCAGACGTTGTTCTTCGTC
Source organism: Brevibacillus sp. (assembly GCF_003521185.1). Taxonomy (NCBI): domain Bacteria; kingdom Bacillati; phylum Bacillota; class Bacilli; order Caryophanales; family Paenibacillaceae; genus Brevibacillus; species Brevibacillus sp. The sequence continues at coordinate 43,260 of NZ_DOTK01000026.1, read as the reverse complement.
AACGACGATGTAGACTTGGCCGTTCGCTTGCAAGCAGACGGTATCCACGTCGGACAGGATGACATGCACTTGGCCGAGGTGAGAGCCATGGTCGGCGAAGCGATGTACATCGGGATATCGGCAGGCACGGTAGAGGAAGCGATTGCGGCGAAAAACGGCGGAGCGGACTGCATCGGAGTGGGAGCGATGTTTGCCACTTCTTCGAAGGCAGATGCCGGGGAGCCGATCGGGCCGGCAGGACTGCGGGAAATCCGCGAGGCTGTTGGCGCTGAGCTGCCGATTGTCGGGATCGGGGGCATCACTCTCGAAAACGCGAAGCAAGTATGCCAGGCCGGGGCAGATGGCGTTGCCGTGATCAGTGCGATCAGCAGAGCCGAATCGCCGAAGCAGGCTGCGGAAGACTTGCTGCGGATTGTACGATCGATCTAGCACGGACAAAGAGACGAATACATATGGTAGGGTAACATTACTCATTCAAGAAGGAACCCGATACTGGCGACCAGAAGGAGGTGGAACCGATGAAAAATCGGATTTACCGGATCGGATACGAATGGGTCAGCAAGAGGGAGTTGCTTGAACGACTGTACATGAACGATTGCATCCTGATTGAACATAAACGGCTCCAGCCACCGCCAGACGATCAGGATGCCGATGTGCCGCCGGAAAAAGAAGTCCATGCTGTCCTGATTCGCAGTCAGCGGCGTCCGGGCGAGTGGGTCACGTTTAACGGGCTGTACGAAATTCAAACCCGCGAACCGATTCCGTGGATTGATTCTCCCCTGGAGTATCACCAGTTCGGAACGGAGTTGATCCCGGGCAACATTCGCCGGGAAAAAGCGCCCCAAGCCAGGATTCCAGCCAGAACGAAGCTGCAGATTGCCGCCGTTCGTCAGGATACGGTTTTTGTCACAGTGCCTGGCCATCCTTCCAGACGATACGAAATGTCATTGGCTCACGCGCGCTTTGCCAAAGATTTTCCGACCGAGTTGGAAATGAAGCTGCAAGTGTATGCGTTTCCACCGCGGCACGACATCTTCGTCGACTGGCTATTGAAGGAAGGGCGCAAATCAGGGATCATCTCGCGACCGAATCAGGAGAGAGTGGAAAAGTCCGCTTTTCAAGTATGGGATGACTTGCGCAAGGAGTATGGACTAAGCGTCAGCGCAGCGTTGCTCGCCATCAAGCAGGCGCTGATCGTACTGGATCGGGCAGGTGTGGAGACGGACTTTCCGTACCCGGTTCAGGAGCGATCCGACTTGTCTTTGTTTAGTGAAACCGAACGCGATGCTTTTTACTCATACCAATCCGTGCGCTGCGCCATGGCGGCAGTGGCAGCCCTTTTGACCGTCGATCCAAAAGACCCTTTGCAGGACACATTGCTGATGGACATTATGCTGGAACAACAAATCAATCGCAGGCGTGACTGAAGCGTCTGCGGTTTTTTGGTTTTTGGCAAGGACGTTGTATAATGGAAGGGTAACCCATTTAGAAAAGGACGTGGACAAGCATGTACGTATCGATGAACAGGCTGAAAGTTCCTGCTGACTACCAATCCCACCTCGAACGGGCGTTTGGCGGCGGTGGCGAACGGATGAAAGAGGTTCCCGGTTTCCTTGAATTTCTTTTCCTGGCTCCAACAGAAGGAGATGAGTATATCGTCTTCACCAAATGGACAGACGAGGAATCATTCCAAAACTGGACGCAAAGCGAAGCCTTCAAGCGGGCCCATTCTGGGACAAACCAAAACAGTCCGGTAAAATCGGACTTGCGCAACTACCATGTGAAAGCTAACTCCTAGAATGTAGGCAAAAAGAAGCATTTGTCTTTGCTGGACAAATGCTTTTTTTCGTAATGATTGAACAATAAAGGTTTTTTTACCAAACTCATGCTTGATCGTGATATGATAGAAGGAGATAGGAAAGCGGTTTCATCTGCTGTGAAAATGAGCAACCGCTCATCCAAGCAAACCCGGGTGCCAGGATGGCGGAGCGCATCGCGAGAATCTATCTGTTTTGCGTGACACTTTGCTTTACATCATGTCGGTTTTGTGTCCATAATAGAATCACTATTATACATACTTGAACGATGGCCTCAATGAAGCAAGAAGAAAAGGAGTCAGAGCGTTTTGAAAAATCGAATAAGTAAGTATCTTACTCATTTGGCCCCTGCTGCGGTGGCCAAAACGTTTTCCTTTCTTTCTGATAAACACGACCACTCTGCTTCGCTTCTGGGAGACCGCGCACAAACTGAGGCTTTGCTAGTCCAACTGCTTATTCGTTGGGCGGAAGCCGTGAAATCAAACGATTCTACGGCTTTGGAACAAGAAGTTAACGAAATGGCTTACAAGTGCTTCCTGCACGGATTGAATGTTGCCACCCTGGTACAGTGCATCCGAGTATGCCGGGACAGCATCATGGAGCAGATGAACTATGATGCTGCCACATTCGTTTCGAGCGAAGCCGAGCAGTTTGAGCTTTTGCGGGAACAATTCGCTTTTTATCAGGCGATGGATCAGCTGATCGCACAAGTGGTAAGCATCTACAATGAAGAAAAACAACGAGAAAATACCGGAACATCTGTGGAAAAGGCGCAAGGGGAACAGTTTGCCGTCCTTGCCGAGCAAGAACTGGTACAACTGGTTTTGCATTCGAGCGATATCGCTGTCTTGATGATTGACCGCAGTCTGAAAATTATTGAGGCAAACCATGCGCTGTGCCACCTGTTTGGCGTCAAACGCGAGCAAATTATTGGAAAAAACATCGATGAAGCATTTTTGCCGCATGAGAGCGAGCGCTTTGTGCAATGGGTCGTAGAGCGCGGTCAGTCGGGCCATTACATGGCAGAGTACAACTCGAAGTGGACGACAGTCAGCACCAGTCCGATTTTTTACATGGGCGAAATGTGGGGCGCTATCGCTGTGCTTCGCAACATCACGGAGAACAAACGATACGAAGAAGAGCTGAACAAGCGGGAAGCACTGGCGGCGGTCGGGCAATTGGCTGCCGGGATGGCGCACGAGATCCGCAATCCGCTCACTTCGATCAAAGGCTTTATTCAACTGTTGCGCGAGCAAGGAAATTCTGCGCGCAGCGAGTCGTATTTTTCCGTCATCTTGACGGAGATCGAGCGCATTGACGGTTTGCTGAATGACGTGCTGGTTTTGGCCCGGTACAGGGATGACAAAATTGTTTCCGAGCGCTTTCTTGTGCTGGACGAGCTTTATGGGGTCATTCGTTTACTGGAGCCAGAAGCCAATCGCAGAGGCATCAAACTGGAGCTGGATATTACACCCGGTGAATGGTACGTTTTTGGCTATCGTTCCCGGATCAAGCAGGCCATCCTGAATATCATGAAAAACGCGTTTGAAGCTTTGCTGACACAAGGCAGCGTTGTGCGCGTCACCGTGTACGCCTCGATCAGCCAAGTCGTCATCGTCGTGGAGGACAACGGACCAGGTCTTAGCCCTGCTTGTCTGGAAAATTTGTTCGTGCCGTTTTACACGACCAAACAAGAGGGAACGGGGCTCGGCTTGTCCACGACACAGCGAATCATTGCCGATCACGGGGGCGAGATTTTTGCGGAGAACTCGCCGCGATTGAATGGAGCACGTTTTGAAATTCGCCTGCCGCTATCTGTTGCAGCGAGAACATAAGCAGACACGAGCAAAAGACGGATGATTCATCCGTCTTTTTTGCATGCGCGAAAACAGGGCTGGGTCGAAGCGGCCTTTCCTTGCGTCAAAAGACGGAGAGAAATCGCTTTTTTAGTTTTCAAACTGGTCATGTAGTCCTTTGTTTTGAAAAGGTTGCAAGTCTTTCGAATCAATTTTTTGTCGAGTTGTTGTCAAACCGTGTCGTTCAGTGGAATAATTTACAAAAAGACGGAACGGAGTGAACATCAAGTGATCCGCATGCTGCTGAAAAACGAAAAGAGGTGGAGCTACTGGGAAGTATGGTATGACGAAACAGACCGTTTGTATTCGGTACATTACGGTCATGTGGGAGAAATCGGCGACCATTACGCGATTGTGGCTGAACAAATCGAGGGAAAGCCGAAGCACGTCCTGAAAGTCTGGGCGGAAGAAATGAAGGAGAAGGGCTACGTCGAGCTTGCGGAAGAAGACTTGCAAAAGCTGATCGTTTGCTTCCCGCATCTGTCGGAATCAGATGTGGAGATGCGCTATTTCATTGAACAGTTGCTGGATGAATGTCTCGGCAAAACCGGAAATGGGCATTGCGATGGAGGAGATGACAGCGAAGGCAAGCTTGCTGTTTGCTGCCGCGTGATCGATCTGGAAAAAGCCGTGGTTGCCGTCCAAGAGGCCATGGCTATCGCTCGTTTGGAAGAGGGGATGTCGCTGTGGACTTTGCAGGACGACGGCACTCGCATCGCCCTGCATGTCCCTGTCTGAAAATTTCCGTTATTTTACAATTTTGAGCCGCAGAGCCTTGGCGACTGCCTGTGTTCGATCTTCCACACCCATTTTTTGTAAAATGCGGTGGACGTGTGTTTTTACTGTGCCTTCCGATATAAACAAGTTTTGGGCGATCTGGTCATTGCGATACCCGTAGGCGATTTGCTGGAGGACATCAAGCTCGCGGTCTGTCAACTCGTCGAGCAAAGCCGAGGGGGCAACGGTCACGTCCGCGACGCTTGGCTGAGCCTTCAATGCTTCGGCGAGCGCCTTGGCGGCTGTTACCGTATGGAAGAGAGCTTCCCCCTGGGAGGCTCTGCGGATCAGATCGAGCATCTCCTGCGAATCGGCATCTTTGAGCATATAGCCGACGGCGCCAGCGCGGATTCCTTCCACGACGTAATTGTGATTGTCAAAAGTGGTCAAAATCAACACTTTGACGGCGGGATGCATGCGCATGATCTCCCTGGTTGCTTCGATCCCTGATTTTTTCGGCATCTGGACGTCCATCAGCACGACATCCGGCGTGATTTTCCCCACCAGCTCCACGGCTTCTTCCCCGTCCGAAGCTTCTCCGACTACCTGCATATCCGGCTGCATCTGGATCACGTACCCCAGCCCTTGGCGAATCATAGTTTGATCATCCACGAGGACCACACGAATATTTTTGGTTGAATCGGTCATGTTCGCATGCTCCCTTCTTTTTCCAAATGCTCGATTGGCAATGTGACATCGAGTCTGAATCCATGCGGTTCTTTTGCGAAGTAAGACAGGCTGCCGTTCAACTGTTTAATCCGCTCGGCGATTCCCGTCAGCCCAAATCCAGGCTGGATATGATCCTCGGGCGTAATGTTGCCATCGTCCTGAATCGAGAAAAACAGCGAATTGCCCCGTTGTTCAATCATAACCAAAATTTCCTTCGCGTTGGAGTGGCGCAATGTATTCGTAATTGCTTCCTGTAAAATTCGGTAAAACGTGATCGTCAGCTCCTGGGAGAGCGGAATGTCCAGATCGGCGGAAAGCAGCTCCATTTTGATCCCGGTATGTTTTTGGGCCTGGGACAGCAACGCGCGCAGCGGAGTCAGTCCGAGCGACGTTTTATCCATGGCGAGCGTATGCACGGAGGTGCGGATTTCGTCCAGGCTTTGTTTGGCTACACCGAGCATGTTGCGCACCGCTTCCTGCGCGTGCTCCGGGCCGTCTTGCAGCATGTATTTCAAGGCGTGCAACTGGACGATCAGCGAGGTCAGACTGTGACCCAAAGCGTCGTGAATATCCCGGGCAATCCGCGTTCTTTCTTCCAGAACGGCTACCTGCAAAGAATGTAGAGCGGCTTCTTGCAGCTGGGAGTGGGCTTCCTGCAACTCCGTATGGGCCTTTTGCAGCTCTTCCAGATGGGACTGATTGGTTTTGTACGCTTCGTTTTGAATCCGGTATCCGCGCGCACCGATATAGCAGCCGATGTACGTGAGGATAAACGGAATGATATGCGGGAATTTAAGGATGCCGTCAAAATACAAAAACAACGTGGTGCACGCGCCAAAAAAAGTCGCGTAAGCCAGCGCACGCCGTCCTTCAATGTAAAAGCCGATAAACACCGCAAGCGGTAGCATCAATCCGAAGCTTTCTCCCCCGGCAACAATGCCTTTTAGCAAAGACATGATGCCGAGCATGATCGTCACTAGCTCAAATTGGTACGGCTTCCAGTTCCTTTTTGAAATCCAGAAGACCACAATGTAACAAAAGAATAGTACAATCGTAAGTGAAAACTGTAAGGGAGTCTCGCGCATGAACGAGTCAGGCAACAAGGCAAGCACAATCAAAATGGAGAACCAGATGATCAGCAAACGTTTTTGAACTGCTTTTATACTCAGTTTCAGCAAACAGATGTCCTTCTTTCTCTGGCCGGATGATCATTTACTTTCATTCTAGCATGGGGTGTCGTCTATCTCCAGATAGACGCCGTCCACCTGGAAATCAACCTGCTGATAGACTTCACTACCCATGACGAAAGGTAGAATAAATCTTGCAAATAAAGATTAAGATTGGCTAGGATGAGTATGGGTCATGAGGGATAGTGAGGGAGGCTTTCATGAAAGAACTGATTCAGTTGGCAAAGCTCCTGAGAGAAGCGAGCGCCTTGTTTACTTCAATCTCCAAAAAAGAACTGGACTCAAGCGAGCTGAACTGGCAGCAAGTGCTGATTTTGGAACAGATCAGCAGCGGTGCTAAGACAATGGGGGAGATTTGCAAGGCTGTCGATCTTTCGTACAGTACGACTTCAGGATTGATCAACAGGATGGAGCAGGAAAATCTGGTGCGTCGTTTTCGGGATCAAACCGACCGTCGAATTGTCTGGGTATCGTTGACGGAACGCGTGTCTGAACAACAGGAAATGAAGCTGGAAGATCCTCACGCGATCTCATCTCTTCATGCGCTGCAAGAATTGTTCTCCCAAAAGAAGGAAATAACCGGCTGATTGTCACTTTGGGCAAACGACGATGCCCAAAGGAAACGATTGGCCATGTCAAGTTTTCTAGAAGAGGTGAGTGGATTTGAATCTGTCTGAACTCTCGATTAAACGCCCGGTCACGATGATTATGCTGACCGTGGCCATGCTGATTTTCGGTTTCGTCTCCTTGCCTCGTTTGGCGATCGACCTGATGCCGGAATTGAATTTCCCGGTTGCCGTGGTCGTTACGTCCGTGGATGGGGGCTCGCCTGCCGAGGTAGAAAAACTGGTGACGAAGCCGATAGAAAATGCGCTAGGTACAGTCTCGAACCTGGACAGCATTTCATCTGTTTCCATTGAAGGGGCTTCACAGGTCATTCTCATGTTTAACTGGGGAACAGACCTCGACCAAGCTACTCTCGACATGCGGGAAAAAGTCGACCAGGTGCGAGGAGCCTTGCCAGATTCGGCAAGAGCGCCGCGCGTACTGCGCATCGACCCGAACAGTCAGCCGATCATTCAGTTCGCCGTAACAGGTGAGCAGGATGTCAACAAGCTGAAAAAAGTAGCGGAAGATATGATCCAATCGCGCCTGGAGCGCATTGACGGCGTCGCGGCTGCTTCCATCAGCGGCGGTCAAGATCGCGTCGTGGATGTGATTGTAGATCCAGCCAAGCTCTCTGCGTACGGTTTGTCTCTGGAGCAAATCCAGCAGGCACTGTCAAGCGGCAATCTGTCCGGTTCCGCTGGTTCTGTACGGGAAGGCGACAGCAAAATGAACATCCGTGTTCAGGGTGAATTTGCCAACGTCGAGCAAATTGCGCTGACGCCGATTTCTGTGGGAGGCAGCTCGATTCGTCTGAGCGACGTCGCCCAAGTAAAAGATACGTTGGAAGACATCACGCAACTGAGCTACGTAAATGGCAAGCCGAGCCTTGGCATCTCCATTACGAAGGCTTCTGGCGGCAACACGATCGAGGTTGCCGACGAGGTGAAAGCAGAGCTGGAAAAGATCAAAGCCGATCTTCCGGAACATATGGAAATCATCACGACGCTTGACACTTCGACCTACATTAAAGATTCGATCTACACGACAGCAGAACACGCGCTGCTCGGTGGACTGGTCGGTATCATCCTGCTGTTCTTCTTCTTGGGCAGCCTGCAATCGATGCTGATCGCTGTCATCGTGTTGCCTGTATCGATTGTCGCGACCTTCCTGTTGATGTACATGACAGGACAGACGATCAACCTGATCTCGCTATCCGGTTTGACGCTCGGTCTCGGCTCCTTGATTGACTTTGCGGTCGTTATGCTGGAGAACATTTTCCGCCAGCGTGAACAAGGCAAAGGCATGATGGAAGCGGCGCTCACCGGTTCCAAAGAAGTAGGTACTGCCGTTATGGCGTCTGCCTTGGCGCAAATTTGCGTATTTTTGCCGATTGCCCTGACGGAAGGGATCGCATCCGAGCTGTTTGGCCCGCTGGCATTGACAGTCGTGTACTCGCATATTGCGGCACTCGTCTTCTCGATCCTGTTGGTGCCGATGCTCAGCTCGCGTATTTTGAAAAAAGTACCGAATCATGCGAATCACGAAAACTATCGGGGAATCAACCCGGTTACTTGGTTCAACATCGGCTTTGGCAAAGTGGAAAAAGGCTATCAAAAACTGTTGGCATGGGCATTGGGCCACAGAAAAACCGTTTTGTTCTCCTCGGTTATCATGATGGTCGGCTCGCTGGCTCTGACTCCGCTGATCGGCGCAGAGTTCATCCCGAGCATGGACCAGGGGCAGATTTCCGTATCGATCAAGATGCCAAACGGTACAGTTCTGGCTGAGACGGAAAAAGTCGCGAAGCAAATTGAAGACATCGTAAACAAAGTGCCGGAGAAAGACATTGTGGCAACATCAATCGGCAGCAACGGTTCGCCGATTGCGAGCACACTGTCCTCCAACCAGGCGACGATCACATTGATGCTCGTCGATGTGACTGAGCGGAAACGCTCCTCCAATGAGATTGTCATGGATTTGCAGAATCAGCTGAAAACGATTCCCGGACCGGAAATCAAGGTCAGCGCTGCACAAGGCATGTCCACAGGCTCGCCGATCCAGTTGACTGTTCGCGGTGACGATTTGGCTGTCTTGAAAGACATCAGCTCGATCGTCAAAGGCGAAGTGGAGAAAGTGCCTGGCACAAGCAACGTGACCACCAGTCTGGAAGCGTCCCGTCAAGAATTTGAAGTGAAAGTGGACGCTGAAAAAGCGAGCTTGTACGGACTGACAACTGGACAGATTCTCTCCAGTGTCCGCACAGCCTTCCAAGGTCAAACGGTCACCAAATACCGTACAGGCGACAATGAGATTGACATTAACCTGAAGCTGCCGGAAAATTATCAGGAAGATATCAACTACTTGAACAACTTGCGGATTGCTGCGCCAGGTGGAGCGCAAATCGCTTTGACATCGGTTGCGTCGATTAGCAAGGTAGACGTACCGTTGACGATTAACCGCTCGAATTTGACGCGTGAAGTGCAAATTACGAGTGATCTGGCAGGGCGCGACCTGAACTCTGTTACACAAGAAATTACGGCGAAAATGAACAAGCTGAACCTCCCGGATGGCTACAAACTGGAGTTTGGCGGACAAAGCGAGGACATGGCTGAATCGTTCGGCAGTCTCGCACTGGCTATTCTGCTCTCCGTAGTGCTTCTGTACATGGTTATGGCTGCCCAGTTCGAATCGTTCTACAGTCCGTTTATCATCATGTTCTCGGTTCCGCCGACAGTGACAGGCGTTCTGCTTGGACTGCTGGTGACAGGAACGACGATCAGCGTATCCGTGTTGATCGGTTACATTCTCCTGATCGGTCTGGTCGTGAACAACGCGATCGTGTTGATCGACTACATCAACCAGTTGCGGGCAAAAGGCTGGGAGCTGCGCGAAGCGATTCTGCATGCCGGACCAATCCGTCTGCGTCCGATTTTGATGACGACACTGACGACGATTCTCGCGATTGGACCGCTGGCGTTCTCGGGCGGTTCGGGTACAGAGACACAAGCTCCGATGGCCGTCACGGTTATTTTTGGTCTGAGTTTTGCCACCTTGATTACACTGGTTCTGGTGCCGGTCGTGACTGCGTGGTTTGACGATATGGGCAAAAAGCGTCGGGAAAGACGCGAGAAACGCAAAGCAAAGAAACTGTTGAAACAAAAGAAAACCGTTCCCGCTTTGGAATCGTAAGAAGCGTTTGTGGGATGAGGAGGGACATTCATGAAACTTAGCATAAAACCCGTCATTTTGGCCGTATTGGCGATCAGCCTCGTGGCAGGTTGTTCCAGCCCGCAAGCGGAACCAGCACAGCAAGAAACGGCGGAAGCGGCGGCAACACCTGTGCAGATTGAAACGGTGACGACAGGTTCTGTGACAACCGAGTCAGGTCTGACGGCCAAACTGGCACCGAGCGAAGAGGTGCAAATCTCCCCGAAAATGGGCGGGAAAATTACTTCTTTGCCTGTCAAACTCGGTCAGTATGTGACCAAAGGCCAAGTGTTGTTCAAACTGGATGAAAAAGAACTGCTCAACAGCGTCAAGCAGGCGGAAGCTGCCTACCAGCTGGCGCAGGCAAGCTTGAATCAGGCTGGAAGCAGTTCCGATCAAGGCTTGGTGCAGGCGAAAAACGGACTGAAGCAGGCGGAAGTTGCTTTGGCCGATGCCAAGGTGAACCAGCAGCGGATGAATCAGCTTTTCACGCAAGGTGCGATCTCAGCGCAGCAAATGGAACAAGCGAACATTCAGTTAACCAACGCGCAGATGGCCTATGACAACGCCCAGCAAAGTGTGCAGGTTGCCCAGCAAAAGTCCGGTGTGCAAGTATCCGCAGCATCTGCCAAACAGTCTGCTGTCAGCTTGCAAAACGCTCGCGAGCAACTGGCTAATGCGACTGTGACTTCTCCCATCAACGGATTTGTCTCCAGCGTAAGCGGAGCAGTCGGACAAATGACAGGCCAACAGCCAGTCGTCGTCGTGGTCAATACGAATCCGCTGTTGGTGAAAGCCAACCTGTCCGAAGCAGACATCACCAAAGTCAAAGTCGGGACAGTCGTAAAAGTAAACGTACAATCGACAGGCAAGACGCTTGATGCCAAAGTAACGGCGGTCAGCCCTGTGATGGATTCCGCACTCAAGGCGTATCCAGTGGAAATCAGCATCCCGAATCCTGCCAACGAGCTGAAATCGGACATGGTCGTCAATGTGACGTTCCCGTCCGAGGGAGCGAGCGAAGCGAAAGCGCTCGTCATTTCCCGCAAAGCAGTGTTTGATCGCGACGGCAAACAGTTCGTGTTCAAACTGGAGGGCGACATTGCGAAGCAGGTGGAGGTTGTCACCGGCAAATCTTCCAGCGACAAGATCGAAGTAACAAGTGGTCTGGCTGAAGGCGACAAGCTTGTCGTAACGGGAATCACTTTGCTTCAGGACGGCGGCAAGGTAAGCGTTCAGGAGTAAAGGCGGCTGTACAGCCAGCGCTTGTGCTTGTAATTCGAGTAAGGGAAGCGCGAGTGATTAACAAAAGAACGAAAAGAGGCGGATGGAAATCCGTCTCTTTTTTTTGCATGGAACTACGAGGAGGAGCCGTCTGGGAAAGAAATTAGATTACATAACATATATTACGTAACCTTAAATGTCACGGATTTAAGGCAAAGTGTCGCTTCCACTTTTGAAGGGGGGAAAGATTCGCTACAATAAAGAATATAGTGGATGAAACAACCTTTCGGAGGTACATATGACTGGGAATCTTACGGTGTTTTTGGCGTTTGCAGCGGGTTTTCTCTCGTTTATTTCGCCGTGCTGTCTGCCGCTTTATCCGTCCTTTTTGTCCTACATAACAGGGGTTACCGTGGATGAAGTGAAGAAGGGAAGAGCGGTTTTTCAAAAGCAGGCGTTATTACATACGCTTTTTTTCATTATTGGTTTTTCGATCATTTTTATTGCCTTGGGACTTTCGACCTCTTGGATCGGCAGCCTGTTCGTCAATCAAAAGGATCTCATCCGGCAGCTTGGCGGCATTTTGTTGGTCGTTATCGGGCTGATCATGCTGCAAGTGTTTAAAATGGACTGGATGATGCGCTCTTTCAAGGTCGATTTAAAATCAAGACCTTTGGGGTATACTGGGTCCATACTGGTGGGAATGACCTATGCTGCTGGATGGACGCCTTGTGTGGGACCAATCCTCTCCGGCATTATCGTGCTTGGGGTAACCGATCCGTCCCGGGCGTTGACGTACACATTGGCCTATACACTCGGCTTTGCCATTCCGTTTTTCGTTATGACATTCTTCATCAGTAAAGTGAAGGCGATCGTCAAATATTCGGATCAATTCATGAAAGTCGGCGGGGGCGTCATGATTTTGTTCGGCGTGCTCTTGTACACCGACAAATTGACGGACATTACTCGCGTGCTCATTCAATTGTTCGGAGGCTTTACCGGATTTTAGATCAGGTCATGCAGAGGTGACGAAATGAAAAAGCTGTTGCTGGTTGTGCTGATTGTTGCGGGAGTTGGAGCAGCTGTGTGGGAAAAGCCCCAGGAGTCAGCGCCAGTCGTAGCCAACGTACAAAAACCGGAAGTAGGCTTTATGGCGCCGTCCTTTACTTTGACCGGGCTGGACAACCAGACGTACAAAGTTGAGGGCAAGCGAAGCAAGCCTGTCGTTCTCAACTTTTGGGCATCGTGGTGCGGGCCGTGCCGGATGGAAGCGCCTGACCTGCAAAAAATGTACGAGAAGTACGGCGGGCAGATCGACATGTACGGGGTGAATGTCACGAGCAATGACAGCCCTGAGGCAGCGCAAGCGTTTGTGCAGTCCTACAAGCTGACTTTTCCCATCCCGATGGATGTCAGTGGCTCCGTGTCGAACCGCTATCTCGTCCAGGCATTTCCCACGACCTACCTGATTGACACAGAAGGAATCGTCCGCAAAAAGATTATCGGGATGATCGACGCAGGCACATTGGAGCTGGAACTTCGCCAGCTTTTGAACGGCAAAAAATAAAGAGTGGAAACCGAACCGCGGGCGACAATTTGCCTGCGGTTTTCTTTTGCTGGGCGCGCTTGGGAGTGCCTGCCTATTTTGCACAGGGTCATTCCGTTTTGTATGTTTGCCTAAAGAGCGGGGTTGTTCTCCTTCATAGACTAGAGCACCAGGGCAAAGGGAGGGGAGCGAATGGCCAAGGGCAAAGGCAAGAAAGTAAAGAAGAAAAACAGTCGGCAGCATCCCAATCAGTTGAATCTTAAAATCGTGACGTCCAGTACATGCCTGGCGTGCAAACAGCAATGCGAGCGTGGCTTGGCGTATTTGGAGCGCATGTCCCAGCCTGGTGCGATCGGAAACGGGGTTCCCTGTATTCTTACCAAACCAAAGGCGTAGAGCGAGGCAGAGGCGCCCGACGGTCAGGAGATAATCCCAGCGGATGGAGCGGCGGGGGTATNNCGGGGTTATCTCTTTTTGCTTTTCGGGCGCAAGCCTCTCTCTGGCGGCACAGGACGCCATGTATTATACTGGAGAAAGCGTATTTGGCACAGAAAGGAGCTGTTTTCATGCGTCCCTTGCAAATCTCACCGGACACCGCCGTTAAGCTTGCAGAAGCCCTGAACGTTCCCCTGGAGCGGCTGATGCACATGCCGCAACACATTCTTTTGCAAAAAATGATGGAACTGGCCAAGCAGGAACAGGAAACAAACAAGCAAGAACCTGACCCATCCGAGTAAGGCGAAGAGGACTTTTCGCAACCGCCGTGGAAAAGATACAAGAACAAGTCCATACATATACTGGAGGAGAGCAAATGGCTGCAAATGTCGCACACAAGTTTCGCACAGGGTTGAAACCGCAAGCTTTCATCGAAGGCATGACCAAAAATCAGGATACGTTCCAAAACTGGTCAGAGGCGTTTGCTTGGGCAGATGAACAGGACCAGGCCTTTTTTGCCTCGTTGCAGCATCGGGATGATCTCAGATGTTTGATTTTGGCAGCAGAATGGTGCGGAGATGTGGTCAGAAACTTGCCGGTCGTTCTCCACGCTTTAAAAGAAACAGAGATGCCTGTTGAAATTTTGGTCATGGAAGACCACCTCGACCTGATGGATGAGTTTCTCACGATGGGCGGTCGCGCCATTCCAGTCGTCATTTTCGCAGATACAGGCGGACACGTGCTGGCAAAATGGGGCCCGAGACCTAGCCACGTACAGGCAATCATGACAGCGTTCAAACAGCAAAACCCAGATCGCAACGCCCCTGACTACGAAGAAAACATCAAGGTCGCTCGCGCAGAAATGCTCAAACAGTACGGAGAAGGCACGGGCTACCAGCAAGTCATTGTCAAAGAACTGAGAGAGCTGCTCTCCTCGATTTAACAAACGCGAACAACATACAGGGCGGAGTCGCGGCTCCGCCTATTTTCATGCAGAGAGGCTGAGATTGGATGCATTATTACGGAAACGAAACGATCATGTCCCTGGAGCAAGTTTTGCGTCTGGAGCCTTCCGAAGTGCGGATTTTAGAGTGGGTGCGCACCTATGAATTTTTGGAAAATCGCTTTGGTGTAGATGAGTCTGTGCCTTATTTTTTGGAGATCAAATGCGAGGCAGACCACGTCATGATTCGCAAAAACCGCATCCTGGACTTTCCGGACTACTCCTGTGAGGAGCAACTTTCGTTTGGGGAGGTGGAGCAGGCGCTTGCTGTTTTTCAACAATGGGCACAAGATATTTTAAAGCATGTCGTAAGCCCGTAAGAAAATGAGAAAAACCTATTGACGAAACTTGTGGTCCATGATAGAGTAAATAACGTCGTCTCGGACAAGCGCAAGCGGTAAGGAAGAGGCGCACGTTATTCAGCTGGGGAGATAGTGAAGTGGCTAAACACGGCAGACTGTAAATCTGCTCCCTCCGGGTTCGGCGGTTCGAATCCGTCTCTCCCCACCATTGATTTTCTAGCAGAAATGTGCTAGTATGTAACTACAGTTTTCTACATGCCGGTGTGGCGGAATGGCAGACGCGCGCGACTCAAAATCGTGAGGGAAACCGTGGGGGTTCAAGTCCCTTCACCGGCACCATATCTGAAAGACGACTCTTGGAATGTTTATTCCGAGAGTTTTTTTGTTTGCTTGTGGCGGCGGTCAGAAATTTAAGTGCATAATGCATGGCGCAATAAACGCTCAAGAAATTGCTCCAAAACGTCACTCGTGAAACCACAAGAAACTATAGGAATCCCACATGAACTTCGAAAATTTCGCCAGATTATGGGGATATTTGGTACAATAGTAATCGTTTACTTTTGAGTTGCTGGCAAGGGAAGAGAGGGCTGTATGAATAAGTGGGAGTACATTGTGGGAGCTGTTCTTGGTGTTATCTTTTTAGTCATATCGTATCTGATCGCGAGGTTTGTGTTCGGCTATCTTTCCTGGGCGGCGACGGGATTAGCTTTGGTGCTGCCACTCTATGCGTTTTATGCCTATATGACAAGGGTGGATGATCGCTCGACGGAAATATTGCGGTTTGTGAAAATTTCGTTTTCTGGTTCGCTCGTTTTTCTCGTTTCTTCATGGGCGTGCATCCAATATTTCGCCCCTTTTTTGGTCGCAGACATTGGCGATGTTGTCCTTCCTTAATTTACACTCTGCGGATGGCGGGAGCCTTTCTGGTGGTGTTTTTAATCGCAGGCGCATTGATTTCCAACCGCCCGCATTCGTGAGCGGGGCAGGGGTGGACAAAAGGATGGGGAGGCGGTATACTTATTATTGTTAAATATTTGAAGTGAGTAACTTTTCTCATTGTTGCGCTTGTTGCTGCAGGATGTGTGGCTTGATGTAGAAAAGTGAACTTGCGGGTGTAGTTCAATGGTAGAACTCTAGCTTCCCAAGCTAGTAGCGTGGGTTCGATTCCCATCACCCGCTCCATAGAGGTAATGCGTGAAAATCTTGAGGGATCAAGGTTTTTTCTTTTTGTGTGGGTGAGTTAAGTTCAGAAAAGCGGAGTTGTTGACGGATTGTTGATGAAATGTATTGGTCGTCGCTCATTCACGGGTTGAGTTTGCCCAATTTCAAGGCAGCTTCCTGGCAAAGTTTGTTGTAACGTGCGCATAGATATCTGCGATTGTTTGATATTTCTTATGACCAAGCCATTTTTGGACCTTATAAACATATTAGAGGATAGCCCTTTGTAAATGGTTAATGAATGGGCTAGAGTAAAGGATTCGAGCTAACTCCTGTTTATTCTTACTAAGCGTTTATGATTTTACAAATTTTTATATTTCGTGTCGACATTTTTTTGCATCATTTTCATTTTATTACCATTATTATGATTAAGAGAACGCTGATTTGAGGTGATATTATCAAAAAAATTCTCTTGGTTATACTTCTTGGGCTGTTGGCACTTAGTTTTTTTGATCTTGACGTTAGCATGGGAATAAGTAAAAAGGTTTCTGTAGTTATCACAGTTGCGGTTGTTGCTTGGATGACTTATCTGGACTATAGCGGTGGAGGAAAGACGAGTGAAAAAAAATCAAATAACTAAATCGTTACTAGCAGTTGCATTGACTACAGCTTTTCTATTGAGTGGATACTCTCAGGTAGCGGTACCTAATGTTCATGCAGCAGAACAAATTGATGACCGTGATCTTGATCTACTGCTTGAAATTGCAAAATCGGATTTGGAAGAAAAGACCTTTGTCAAGGACGGCATAGTTGTAAATGGGTACAGCAACTCCAAAGAAGCTGGGGTCAGCCAAGAAGCATTTGAAGAATTCGAAAAGATGATTAGCTTCGCAAATAACGAAATTAAAAAAGGGAATATGATCGTAGGCAAGAATATTTTAGATACAAAAGCAGATATCATAAACACAAATTCTAGTAAAGCTTGCAGTTCTAAGCAGTCAACCAAGAACATACAGCCTATGGCGTTTTATCTCGAATACTACGTAAGTGCAAGTAAAGCCACAAAGATAGGAAAAGCGTTGGCAGCAGGAATCGGAGGTGCAGCACTAGCTTCCTATCTTAAGCTTCCGGCTGCTGTAGCTGCAGTGCTTACTGCATTATACGGAGCAAATGAGTTGTGCAATTGGGATGGCAATGGATATACCCTCTACTATGTAATAACCCCAATTCCTGCCGGCTATTGCATACCAGATTGATTTTCATGTAGTCCGACAAATGAACGAACTCGGAAATTTCGCCGATTATGTATTGTTTCAATCTCTCTTGAAAAGTCTTATCTGCAAGTGTCAGCTCTATAGCGAGCGCCTATGTGCTACCAAGTGATCATTAAAGAATAGTAAATGCCCTCCTTCCATTATAGGAGGGAGGGCTTCTTGATAAAATTGTTTAGTATAAAACATTTTTGGAAAGACGAATAAATCCATGTTTCGGTTGTTCGATTGCCGCGATTTAAAAAGTCAATTGCTACTTTGATATCATTTTAGGTTCGTATGGCTTGTTTGTAGTAATGTAATGTTTGATTTCCATCATGTTTACTCTCCTAAAAGTTTTCTTGTTTAAATGAATTATCGGAAAAGTTACTTGACCAATGACAGAAAACAAAAGTTGACTGGTAAATTTAGAATTTACATAAAGGTATTGTAATCTACAAGACGAAGTGATTCTTCAATATTTCAAAGAGGGCATCAGCAAGAAACTCATCCGTTTTGGTGATTAATTCACCTCTCATTAACATTGACCACCCTTCACCGTGAGAGAACAGCGTAAAAGAAAGTAACCCCAAGATACTAAGTAGCTGACCTGTAGAATATAGCGGAAAGCAGTCATCGTAGTTGTATTTTTTTCCTGTATTTATTATGTATTTTTACATCCCTTGTTGGAAGTAAATTGTCCCTTCATATCCATCCTCATAAGGTTGCATAACAATGCTTGCATTTTGGTTATTGTCAAAGTAAGTTACTTTTACCAGTGCATCCCGTAATGGCCTGCCATTATAATACAAATTACTCGCTACATCAATTGGGGTTTTGGCTACAATTCCATTGGCAGAACCGGCTTGTAAGTTCCAGTCAAATTCATTTCTCTGGGCTGGTGATGGCCCAAGGAAAAAACTTGCAGGAATTAAAAGTGCAAACAAGAGAGGCAGAACAACTATTAAGCTTCCAGATGCAAAAAGTTTTTTGTGCAAAATGAATTACCTCCGATTCTAATACGGAAACTGTTTCCATCTATAAGGACGAAGATGATGGTAATTAGTTACAATGTCGTTTAAATTTTTTTGCCGCCACTATGTAGAACTATTACACGGTTGAGGTTTATCAAAAAGAGGGGTAATAAACCATTAGGAGAGAATAGGCGGAAAGCGAGGAAGTACTACCTAAAGGCGCGTTTGTTTGATTAAATAGCCCACCGATTTGTGGGTATTCCAACAATATGACGTGTATCGACATCGAAGGGATCTGACAACAGCACAGGCTGCTACTGCAACAACTGAGTTTAACCAGAGTACACATTGGGACACCGCATGACTTTTTGTAAACAGTAACAAGCGACTTTCATCTGCTCACTTGTCTGCTGATCATGACGGGTCTGTCCGGATGAACAGTAGCGAGGGAGACAGTGGTTAGAATGCTTACGACAGCAGGAATCAGGTTGACAAGCAAGGCGCTGGGGAAGATTTCGCCTGCTGGTCTAGCTGGATTAAGAAAATAGTAGAGAATCGCACAGCAGGCCTTTTCCAAAAGGGAGAGGGCTTTTTTCATGGGGGCTGCTGTTACGACTCCCTGTTCATCAAAAAACTTGTCATTTCAGAAAATAAACACTAGCAAAAAGCACCTGAATGATGCTAAGATTTTTATGCCCGTTGTTAAGCTCTAACTTATCATCCGTTGACTGATCGCCGTGTGCGACGAAAGCCGCCTGCACGGTGAAGGCTCGTTATAAAACCGACAGATAGAGAAGGCATAAGACGAGAATAGCGGACCAGCAGTAATTAGTGCAGCTAATTCAACAGCTGTCATTGACTCTTCGTTTGGAGAGGATTCTGTTCCACGGACGATTACAGTTACAGCAAACGATCAAAACGGCAATCCGATTCAGGGCTATCAGTTTACATTTGATATCACTTTGACTCAAAGCGATATCAATACTCCAGAAGCGTACGGGATGTTCATTGGCGGTTCTCCATCTGGCATGCCATTCACCGCAACCACGACAAACGTGATGTTGCCAGTCACTGACGCTAACGGTGAAATCACTTTCCAACTCGGGTTATTGACACAACCGCTTGAAGTTGGGGACAGTATTTCAGTTCAGATCAAAACAAATGATAATTCCACTGACATCGGAAGTGCTTTTCTGTACAGCAAATAATCCAGGTGAGTCCTTAACAGAACAGTAGTAGGGAGCTGCAATTGCGGCTCCTTTTTCTTTTGCCAACAAGACTGACAGCGCGTCCCGATCTGACCTGGGCTTTTGTTGCCACAAAGGGGGAGAAGGCGGGGAGAAACGAGGATGAAGAGAAAGACCTACCAAACAGATTACCGATATCCTGGCAGCCATCAGCAAGATCGAAACGGAAATCAAGCAGCTGTTATCAAAAAAAGGAATGTTGCCAGGTTTGCACTGTTACATGAGGCGTGTTCTGGCGCCTATTTTACTTGGCCAGCAGACTGAGTCTCGTGCCACGGTGAAGATCTAGAAGGAGGATGCGACGAGGGGCCTTCCGTTTGGGTTTGGAAAAGAATCTGGAAGCAGCGAGCGGAGGGAGCTTGCAAATTAGGCGACAGCAAGATAACACCAACAACAAAACAAACTAATTTTAATCGTAACAATGGGAAAACTACCAAGAAAACGCTGGATAGGGGAACACGCATGATATCGGAATTTAAGCGATTTTTACTCGGTAGACCCATGAAATCAAGCGAGCTTGCCGCAGAAAAGTTAAATAAAGTCAAAGCTTTGGCTGTTCTTTCATCTGATGCCCTGTCTTCTGTCGCTTACGGGACCGAACAGATTCTCATCGTGTTGATTACGTTGGGTGCGGCAGCAATGTGGTACTCTATCCCGATATCGATTGCGGTGATCGGTCTTTTGACCATACTCATTTTGTCTTACCGCCAAACCATCTTTGCTTACACAACAGGCGGCGGGGCATACATTGTCGCAAAGGACAATTTGGGAACCACTTCTGGCCTGGTTGCGGGCGGCTCGTTACTTGTGGACTACATTTTAACGGTTGCGGTTAGTACGTCTGCTTCCACAGACGCGATTACTTCGGCATTTCCCGTGCTGCATGACCATCGTGTGCTGATTGCCCTGTTCATGATTGCCATCGTAACGGTACTAAATTTACGCGGAATAACAGAATCCGCAACGGTTTTAATGTATCCTGTCTATTTGTTTGTCATCGCTATTCTTGCGTTAATTATTGGCGGCGGGTATCAATGGATCGCGGGAAATGTCCAAGCGCATCCCCCTGAATACGGGGCCGTTGTTCCGGGTATCACGTTATTTTTGCTTTTGAGGGCATTTAGCTCAGGCTGTTCGGCATTAACAGGAGTAGAAGCCGTGTCAAATGCCATTCCTAACTTCAAGGAGCCAGCACCGAAAAATGCCGCGGCTACACTTTTGCTGATGGGACTGATCCTTGGCGTCATGTTCATGGGCATTAGCTTGCTGGCGTATTTGTACGGGATTTCGCCAAGACGAGCGGAAACGGTGGTATCTCAAATCGCTTCGGCGGTTTTTGGACGTGGAATCATGTATTACTCGATTCAAACGGTCACTGCGCTTATTTTATTTCTGGCCGCCAATACGGCTTTTGCGGCCTTTCCGTTACTCGCCTTTATGTTAGCCAAAGACAGATTTATGCCAAATATGTTCATGGTCCGGGGAGATCGTCTTGGGTTTTCAAACGGGATCATCTTTTTGGCGATCCTTTCCGCCATTTTGGTGATTGCTTTTGAAGGAGAAACGGAAAACCTCATTCCTTTGTATGCGCTAGGGGTCTTTATCCCGTTTACTTTGTCACAGGCAGGTATGATGAAACGCTGGATTTCGAAAAAGCCGCCAGGGTGGCTGACGCCTTTTCTCATTAATACGTTGGGAATGCTAACGACGTTGACGATTTGCCTGATCTTTTTGATGACGAAACTGTCGCAAGTATGGTCGATTTTTGTATTCCTTCCTATCGTTATTTTCATCTTCCGGAAAATTAACCAGCATTATCGAGAGCTGGCAGATGAGTTGCGACTTGATATCCAAACAGAAAAACCCGATCCAAAAGGGAGCGTCATCGTGATTCCGGTGGCCGGGATTTCGCAGGTGGTTAAAAATACGATTAGTTATGCTCAGTCCCTGTCAGACGACATTGTCGCTGTCTACGTCGGGTTCAGCGATGAAGACATGAAAAAAATGGAGGAGAAGTGGGCGCTGTGGAATCCCGGAGTGCGCTTGATTATCTTGCGTTCGCATTATCGCAGTATTATTAGGCCTCTGTTTAAGTTTATTGACACGGTGGAGTGGAAAAAGGCAGAGACGGATCATGTGACTGTCATGATTCCGCAGTTTATTACGAAGCGCTGGTGGCATAATTTGTTGCATAACCAGACGAGTTTATTGATCCGAGCGTATTTGTTCGCCCGCCAAGATGTAAAAATCGCTACAGTTCCGTATCGATTAAAGAAATGAAGTACAGAGTAATTGCTGCATGCATCCGATGAAAAACCTTGAGAGATCAAGGTTTTTCTTTTTGTGTTTGTGTGGCGATGAACATGGGCAGGCAAAAATCGCGCTTGGCGATATCGTGGACAAGGGCGTTGAGCTTTTGCTGCGCGACAAATCGCAGGCAAAAATTTTGCCCGATCCCCAGGCGTAATCTCTTTTTTGTGGGCGGTTGTCTTGCGAGCACCCACCCGTTCCCATGCACTTGATCGGTAGCCAAAAACAGCTTCATCCAGTATAATAATGAGAATAATTATCATCGAACTGGATGAATTTGGGCTTGAGGTGCATGCAAAATGAGTGCGGCAAACTTCCATGACAACTTTCAGTCTTATGTAGAGCGGCTCGGCGTACAAGCGCCTCACGGAAACGAGCAGGATCCAGCCACTGTGCCCGCAAGCGACGGAGAAGGCTATATCCGCCGGGTGATCCCGCGCAACGATATCGAGCTTGTGGTCGCGAAGCACGCCTTTTATCGCGAGCAGCAGCTTTCGGTGCAAACGACAGCCCCGATGGTGGAGCTGAATTTTTGCATGCAAGGCGCTCGTGCCCTGCATATCAAGGGCAGACAGCATGAGTTTACGACCGGAACGTGCTCGCTGCAATTCATGGGGCAGTTTGAGGCGGCTTTCGAATACAGGCGGGACGATCCGTTTTACATGCTGGGCATCGGGATTCCGGTGACGACCTTCCGCGAGTTCATGGCCGACGCGGAAGGGGGGACGGACGTAGAGTTCTCGCAAGTTCTCGGGCAGTCGCCTTTTCGGATTTGGCAAGAAAAAATCTCGCCGGCGGCTACGGTTGTCGCCGAGCGCTTGATTCAGGGAGCGTTGCAGCCGCGAACGAGGAATCTGGAGCTGCAATGCGGGGCTTTGGAGCTTTTCTCGATGGCTTTTCGTTCTTTTTTGACGGAATCAAACCCGGAGGCGGACAGTCTCTCCAAAAGCGATCGGGAAAAAATCCGGCTGGCGAGAGACATTGTCGTGGAAAACATGGCAGAGCCGCCGTCGCTGCTTGCCTTGTCCCGCATGATCGGCTTGAACGATTACAAGCTGAAGGTCGGCTTCAAGGCTATGTACAACAACACAGTGTTCGGCTTTTTGCGCGAAAAACGGCTGGAGAAGGCGTGGCAGCTGCTCCAGTCGGGCGACATGAACGTCACCGAGACGGCAAGCGCTGTCGGTTACTCGAACACGAGCTACTTCGCCGAAGCGTTTCGGGAGAAGTACGGAGTGAATCCGGGAGCTTTTGTCAGACAGACAGCCGCTTGGGCGAAGCAGTAAAAAGGATAGGGATGAGAAGCCGTTCGATGCCTAACATGTGGGCGTCGGGCGGTTTTTTTTCGTGCAGCGAGGCTCGTCTCGGTTTTTTTGTGAAAAGGATATCCGTACAACCAGCAAAGTAGTCCGTCTGGTGGTGGAACGGACTGGCGATGTTTAGTATCTTACCTTTTAGTGATAATGATATTCATTCACATATTATCGTGTGTATTTCCTGCCAGATGAAGGATCGACACAAAAAGGAGAGAGACAAGCGCATGGCAAAAAATGCCTCATTTTGGTTCAAACTCGTGTTCCTCGCGGCTTTGCTCGTGACAGGATGCAGCAGCAACGGAAGCAGCGAGAAAGCAACGCTAGGGGAGCAAAGCAACCAGACAGCCACTACTGCGGCCGCGACCACGCAGGATAACACCGCAACCGCAGTCGCCTATCCGAAAACAATCAAGCATTTGGCTGGCGAAACGGTCATTCCGCAAAAGCCGTTGAAAATCGCCACGCCGTACATTGCCTTCGTGGATTATCTCGCGGTTTTGGACGAGTATCCGATCGCCGCACAAGGCGTGGCGACGATCCAGCGCAATTTTCCCGTCCTGAGCAAGCGGTTGGAAAACAAAGACATCGCGGATCTCGGCATGGAGGTCGATCTGGAAAAGCTGCTGGCGATGACGCCGGACGTAATTATCGCGGCGAATGACATGACAGATCAATACGAAAGCTTGTCGCGGATCGCACCGACCGTCATCCTTCCCCAGGCTGGCGATTGGCGCGAGACATTGGAACAAATCGCACAGGTCATCGGCAAGGAAGACAAGGCGAAGAGCGTCTTGGCGGATTTCGACCGCAAATCGGCGGAATACAAGGAGAAGCTGGCGTTTCGCAGTCAGGAGTCGGTCATGTTTGTGATGTACAATGAAAAAGATACGTTCACGACATGGAACGACGGACGGTTTGACCCGTTTTACGTCGGCCTCGGTCTGAAACGCGTGGATGGCAACCAGGCGCAAGGACAGCTTTCCATTGAAAGTCTGGCTGCTTTGAACCCGAATCATCTGTTTGTGATCAACAACTGGCAAACGCCGATCGCCGGAGGGGTCAAAGCCGCTCTGAAAGACAACAAAGTGTGGAACAGCCTGAACGCGGTGAAAAACAATCATGTGTACGAGCTGAAAGACCCGTCTTTGCCTGGCCCGATGGCGCTTGCCAAAATCCAGGGGATCGAAGACATCATGCAGGCGATGGGCCAGTAATCTCCTGACCGAATCGCGTCCGCTCTCGACGTGAACCAGCGAAAACGCTATTGCCTAGGCAGTGGCGTTTTCGTTTTTGGCTTTTGCTTTTCGCCTATATTCGGTACACTTGTTTTAATTCAACTGGACTGGAAATGGAGTGGAACGAGCCGTGGCCAAGCAAGGAAAAACGAATGCGATGCGAATCTTGGAGAAAGAAAAGATCGAATATGCCATGCTGACCTACCAGACGGACGACGGAAAAATTGACGGAATTTCCGTGGCGCAAAAAATCGGCAGGGAAGCGGGTGTCGTCTACAAAACATTAGTTTCCCAAGGGACGAGCCGTGCTTACTACGTATTCGTCATTCCCGTGGAAGCCGAGCTGGACTTGAAAAAGGCGGCAAAAGCGGTTGGCGAGAAAAAAATCGAAATGATCCCGGTGAAGGACATTACCGCTGTAACCGGGTACGTGCGCGGCGGCTGTTCGCCCGTGGGGATGAAAAAACTGTTCACGACGATCGTCGACAGCAGCGCCGAACAGATGGGGCGGATCATCGTCAGCGGCGGACAGATCGGCATGCAGATTGAGCTGGATGTGGCTGGTTTGCTCCAAGCGACAAAAGGGCGGCTGGCTGACGTTTCCGGAGCGCCAAGTGAATAAAAGGCTCTTGTCTTGTCTGGATTTCCAAAACCTCATTGACACATCGGAATAATAGTAATAATCTAAACGGAGAAAATCTGTTACCGCCGATTGGTCAACCAAAGGCTCCTGTTCGCTACAGGGGCCTTTTTGCGTCCAAAAAAAGCGGGTAACACCAATGCCGACGGTGTAGGATTGAGGAGGAGAGACGATGGGACAAAAAAGACAGCTAAAGCTCGGAGCCATGATCCACGGGATCGGCGGCCATATGGGAGCATGGAGGCACCCGGATGTGCAGGCGGATGCGAGTGTCAGCTTCGCTTTTTACAGCCAACAAGCGCAAAAGGCAGAGGCGGGGAAGTTTGATCTCGTCTTCGTCGCGGATGGCTTGTATATTAACGAAAAATCGCTGCCGCATTTTTTGAACCGCTTTGAGCCGATTTCGATTTTGTCGGCTTTGGCCGGGGTCACGGGAAAGATCGGATTGGTGGGCACGGTGTCGACTTCCTACAGCGAGCCGTTTACGGTAGCCCGGCAATTCGCCTCGCTCGATCTGATCAGCGGCGGCCGCGCAGGCTGGAACGTAGTCACTTCTCCCTTGGAAGGGTCAGCGAAAAATTACGGCAACAAACCGCACCCGGACCACGCCTTGCGCTACCGGATCGCCGAGGAGTACTTGACGGTGGCAAAAGGACTGTGGGATTCGTGGGAGGACGACGCCTTCGTGCGGGACAAACAAACAGGCGTCTTTTTCGATCCGGCGAAAATGCATCGCCTGGATCATCAAGGGGAGTTTTTTGCTGTGCAAGGCCCGCTCAATATCGCCAGGTCCAGTCAAGGGCAACCCGTTATTTTTCAGGCAGGCTCCTCAGAAAGCGGCAAAGAGCTGGCAGCCAAGTCTGCGGACGCCGTCTTTACCGGGCAGGAAACGCTTGAGGACGCCCGGCGTTTTTATCGGGAAGTAAAAGAGCGGGCGGCAGCCTATGGCCGAAGCGAAGACGACATCCTGATTTTCCCCGGGATCAACCCGATCATCGGCAAAACGCCAGAGGAAGCCAGGCGCAAGCATGCGGAGCTTGCCAGTCTGATCGGCATTGAGCAGGCGCTGTATTATTTGGGCCGATTTTTTGACCACCATGATTTCTCCCAATATCCGCTGGACGAACCGTTTCCAGAGCTGGGCGAGGTAGGCAGCAACAGCTTCCGCAGCACGACAGACAAAATTAAGCAAAAGGCGAGGGAAGAAAACTGGACGCTGCGCCAAACCGCGCTCTACACGGCGACACCGGAAGGCGAGTTCATCGGCACTCCCGAGCATATTGCCAATCTGATTGAGCATTGGTTTTTGCAAAAAGCGGCAGACGGATTCATTGTTCAGGCGAATGTCCCGCGTGCCTTGGACGATTTCGTCGAGCTGGTCGTCCCGATTTTGCAAGAGCGAGGCTTGTTCCGCACCGAATATGAGGCGGACACGCTGCGCGGTCATCTCGGGATTTCTGTTCCCGCCAATCGCTATGCGCTGGAACAAGGCAAAAAGCCGGATGCAGCAGACGTCCATTCGTAAAGCACAAAGCATCTGCCGATGGAAAAGAGCTAATCAAGACACGAGTCTGC
Source organism: Brevibacillus sp. (assembly GCF_003521185.1). Classification (NCBI taxonomy): domain Bacteria; kingdom Bacillati; phylum Bacillota; class Bacilli; order Caryophanales; family Paenibacillaceae; genus Brevibacillus; species Brevibacillus sp. The sequence continues at coordinate 16,923 of NZ_DOTK01000026.1, read as the reverse complement.
GGGAGCATTTCATTCAGCCCCGCAGGCTTTTTTCATGGCAAAAAAAGCTCCTTCTCGCGCCAAAGGCATCAGAAGGAGCTTTTTCATCGATGGAGATAAGGCAAGGCAAGGCGTATTCCTATTACTTGACCGTTAATTCGAGAAAGGCTTCCTGCAACAGTTCGTAAGACAGCAAGCGCTTCTGGAATGGCTTGATCGGGGTATGGATGATCAATTCCTCTACCTGATGCTTGGAAGCGATGGCCAACAGCTTTTCGCGCACCGACTCTTTTGTGCCGGCAATGACATTCGCTTCCTTTACTTCAATCGTGTAGTCCTCGTCGGATTGCTGCCCATACTCTTCCGCCTTTTTCAAACTCGTGACCGTGACGATTTTCCCGCTTTTCAGATGAATTTTGGCCACTTTCGTATCGGCGGAAAGCTGGGCGGCTTCTGCCTCGCTTGGCGCGACAATGACGGAAACAGCCAGGATCGCAAGCGGAGTGGCCCGTTTGCCTGGTCGAAACTGCTGGCGGTACGCGGCAAAGGCGGCTTGGCAAACCGTCTCGTCCTGGTTGATAAACAGCGCGAACACATACGGGACTCCGCGCTCTGCGGCAAGCTGTGCGCTGGCTACGCTCGTGCCCAGCAAGTAGATCCCGACTGGCTCATCCGGAATCGGCACTGCCTTCAAGCCGTACAGCGGGTGTGCCGGATGAAGCTCGTCGTGCAGGAACAGCTCAAGCTCCGCCAACTTTTCTTCGAGAGAGGAGCCGGATGTTCCCGGCTGCTGCAACGCCTTGGTCGAGAGCGGCAGTCCACCCGGCGCGCGGCCGATCCCGAGATCGATCCGCCCCGGAGCGAGAGAAGCGAGGACGTGAAAATTTTCCGCTACTTTATAAGGACTGTAATGCTGGAGCATGACGCCGCCTGAGCCGATGCGGATGCGGCTTGTTTTGGCCAACAGATGAGCGATCAGCACCTCTGGCGATGAGCCGACGACATGATCGAGGTCGTGATGCTCCGCCACCCAGAACCGATGGTAGCCCCACGCTTCCGCCTTTTGCACCAGTTCAATCGTGTGCTGGAGGGCTTCTGTTGCTGTTTCTCCTTCTTGAATCGGACTTTGATCGAGAATGCTCAAAGTAAGTGCCACGGTTTCTCTCCCCTAACGATGCGATTCTAAGGTCAAGCAAACACAAAAAGCCCCTTGCAAGTAAAAATCGCGAAGGGGCTTCTGGTGGTCCAGTCAGCTTATTTCCTTAGTTGTTTACTCGGATTTTAACGATAACGTATGCCGCTGTCAATGCAATCGTGAAAAATGCCTGCAGACCGTACGTTGAATTTACGCAGAAAAAATCCGTTGACGAAACAGATTGGGAATGATAATATCCCTAGTAATCCGATAAGAATTTAAAAAGTCATCGACCAGACCACTGGAGAGGCTTCCTGCTTGGCATCATACAGCAGGAAGTCTTTTTGTTTACCGGAGACGGAGAGAAAAAGCAGCGAGAAGATAGGGAGGGAATGGAAGTGTCTGATGGACAGGAGAAAAAAGTCGTCGTGTGGGGGCGAGAAGGTTGCTCCTATTGTGAAAATGTGAAAGCTATTTTGGAAACGAACAACCAGCCGTACGAATGGATCAATGTAGCAGGAAAAGACGTGTTGCGCGACGTTTTGGAAGTCAAGTACGGCACGCGCTTGATTCCGCTGGTGGAGATTGGCGGCGAGGGGAAATATGAAGCCTTGCTCTACAACCAGCTGGATCGGCTGGAGTCACTCCTGGATCGTTAGTTCGTTAGTTGCTTCCCGGCCCGAACAACCGCACAAAAGACAAAAGGCAGCGGAAGCAACTTCCCATAACCGGATCGATAAGGCGACAGACCGCTTGCGGTCACATTCCTTTTCAGGAAAAAGTCCCGACGTGTTTCCAAAGAAAAAGTCAGCTTGGCTAGGAGGAGATTGGATGGGAATCGGAGCGGCGGTTTGGAAGGAGCAGTCGCCGGCTGGCAGCCCGAGCGAGGCGAAAGAGGGCATGATCGCTTTTCAGCAAGTAAGCAAAACGTTTGAAAGCGGCGGCAAAACCGTCGAAGCGTTGAAAGACGTCACGCTCACGGTGGAAAAAGGCGACATTTTTGGCGTCATCGGCTTTAGCGGGGCAGGAAAAAGCACCTTGCTGCGCACCGTCAATTTGCTGGAGCGTCCCACAGCTGGCTCCGTCATTGTCGACGGAAAAGACTTGAGCAAGCTTTCGGTCAAAGAGCTGAGAAGCGTCAAGAAAAACATCGGCATGATTTTTCAGCAATTCAATCTGCTGGAGACCAAAACCGTGTTTGACAATGTAGCGATGCCGCTGGTGCTCGGCGACACGCCGAAAAAACAGATTCGCGAGCGAGTCGACGAGCTGCTGTCTTTCGTCGGTTTGACGGACAAAGCGGGCAGTTACCCGAACCAGCTCTCCGGCGGCCAGAAGCAGCGTGTCGGGATCGCCCGTGCCCTTGCGACCAACCCGTCGATTTTGTTGAGCGACGAGGCGACATCCGCACTCGACCCGCAGACGACCGAATCGATCTTGCAACTGTTGCAGCGCGTGAACAAAGAGTACAACATCACGATCTTGATGATCACGCATGAAATGAACGTCATCAAGGAGATTTGCAATCGCGTGGCCGTCATGGAGCATGGGGCGGTTGTCGAGCAAGGCAGCGTCCTCGATGTTTTTGCCAATCCGCAGACGGAAGTGGCACGCAATTTTGTCAAATCAGTCGTGCGCGATGATATTCCGCCAAGCGTGCACAAGCTGCTCGCAGCCAAACGGGGCAAGTCGAAAATTATCAAGATTCACTTCATCGGCGAAAGTACGGGACAGCCGATGCTCTCCCAGGTGGCGAAACGCTTCAACAGCGACGTGAATGTACTGTTTGGCAGCATCACAGAGCTTGCGGGCGTGCCTTTTGGCAATCTGATCGTGGAGCTTGCTGGCAACGAGGCGGACATAGCCCGCGCGTATCACTACATTCAGCAACAAAATGTGACGGTGAAGGAGATTGTTTCGTGATGGAAGTCAGTTCTGAGCAAGTTTTTCAGGCGCTGTATGAAACGGTCTACATGGTAAGTGTGTCACTGGTGTTTGCGACCGTGATCGGTTTGCCGCTCGGCATTTTGCTCGTCGTCACCAGAAAAGGGCACATTTTGGAAAATTCGGCGATCTTCTCGGCCTTGAATCCGGTGATCAACGTGCTGCGTTCTGTGCCGTTCATTATTTTGCTGGTGGCGATTATTCCGTTCACACGTCTGGTGGTGGGAACGTCCATCGGGACGACTGCGGCGATTGTTCCGCTCGTGATCTACACGGGGCCGTACATCGCCCGACTGGTGGAAAACTCGCTGCTGGAAATCAACCCCGGCATTATTGAAGCAGCCGAGGCGATGGGAGCGACTCCGCTGCAAATCATTTTCCGCTTCCTCATTCCCGAGACGCTCGGGTCTTTGATCCTCAGCATTACGACTGCAACGATCGGACTGATTGGTGCAACGGCGATGGCCGGAGCGGTTGGCGGCGGAGGAATTGGCGACCTGGCGATTACATACGGGTACCAACGCTTCAGCACGATCACGATTGTGGCAACGGTCATCATTTTGGTCGTGCTCGTCCAGGGCATTCAATCATTGGGCAACGTGTTCGCCCGGAAAATCCGCCGAAATTAATCGAAACCTCGCAAAAGACAGGAGAGAAACCAACGATGAAAAAGCTCGCCATTTCCATACTGCTGACCCTCGTGACGATTGTCGCCGCAGGGTGCGGAAGCGCAGCAGACCAAAAAAGCTTGAAAATCGGGATTCGCGGCTCGGAATCGCGGACGTGGGAGTTCGTGAAGGAGCAGGCTGCCAAACAGGGGCTTGCCATCGAACTGGTGCAATTCAATGCCAACGTCAACCCGAATACGGTGCTGTTGGAAGGCGAGATCGACGCCAACGCTTTCCAGCACGTCGCTTTTCTCGATCAGTTCAATACGAAAAACAACTCGGAAATCGTTCCCGTCGGCTCGACGATCATCGCGCCGCTGGGCATTTACTCCGACAAGTACAAAAAAATCGAAGAAATTCCGGACGGGGCAAAAATCGCCCTGCCGAACGACGATTCCAACTGGGGCCGCTCGCTGCTTTTACTCCAGGAAGCGGGCTTGATCAAAGTCGTTGACAACTTTGACGGCTTCGGCGGCCAAGACAAAATCAAAGAAAATCCGAAAAAGCTGGAAATCGTTCCGGTCGATCCGGCGACTACGCCGCGCGTCATGAAAGACGTGGCCGCTTCGATCATCAACAACGGGACGGCGGTCGAAGCGGGCTTTTTGCTCAAAGACTCCATTTTTCACGAAAGCAAAACCGCCAAGCCGTACATTAACGTGATCGCGACCACCAAGCAAAACGAGAACCGCGAAGAGTTGAAAAAGCTGGTCGCCGTGTACCAATCGAAAGAAGTATCGGATTTTATCACCCAGACTTATAAAGGAAACTACATTCCGACACAAGTGACGGTCGAGGAGCTGAAAAACTTCAAAGACGCGTTTAAAAGCAAGCCGTAAAGCCGTTTGAACAGCAAGGCAGCAAATTTTATTTCAGGAGGAAGGGGAGCAGTGCCATGCCGCAAAAAAGACAGATTCACTTGTCCGCCTATCTGGTAGGGACCGGGATTCACGTCGCCTCCTGGCGTCTGCCGGAAGCGCGAAAAAATGCCAGCATTGACATTGAATACTACAAATATTTGGCGCAGACAGCCGAGCGGGGCAAGTTCGACATCGCATTCATCGCGGATAGCCTGGCGGTGAACGAAGACTCGCACCCGAATATTTTGAACCGTTTCGAGCCGACGACATTGCTCGCTGCCCTCGCTGGCGCGACCAGTAAAATCGGCTTGGTCGCCACAGCGTCGACCACGTATTACGAACCGTACAATCTCGCGCGCCTGTTCGCCTCCGTCGACCACATCAGCAACGGCCGCGCGGGCTGGAACATGGTGACGACCGGAGACGCTACCGGGGAAACGGGACGCAATTTCAGCCGCAATAACCACCTGGAGCACGATCACCGTTACGAGTGGGCTGAGGAGTTCATCGATGTCGTTCAAGGCTTGTGGGATTCCTGGGAAGACGACGCTTTTGTCCAGGACAAGGAAACGGGCGTCTTTTTCGACCCGAATAAGCTGCATCGACTCCATTACAAAGGAACGTACTATTCGGTCCAGGGGCCGCTGAATATCGGCCGATCGAGACAGGGGCAACCCGTTATCGTGCAGGCAGGCGCGTCTGAGCCAGGACAAAGGCTGGCAGCGCGTACCGCCGAAGTGGTCTTCTCGCATGTCAAAGATTTTGAACGCGCCAAAGCATTTTACCGCAGCTTGAAAAGCAAGCTGGCCGATTACGGTCGCACGCCTGACCAGCTGCATATTTTGCAAGGCATTTCGCCGATCGTCGCGGATACGAAGGAAGAAGCGGAAGCGATCCATCGCCGTCTGCACGACTTGCTTTTGCCGGAGCAAGGGCTGCGCTTTTTGTCCGGCTACTTGGGCAAGGTCGATTTCAGCAAATACTCGCTGGACACCCCGGCAAAAGAAGTGGAGTTCCCGCAAGACAACGGGATTCAAAGTCATTTTGAGTGGATGACAGATTTGATCCGCCAAAAAAATCCGACTTTGCGCGAGCTGTACGCCCTGCTCGAAGGCGGCCCCAATCGCGAGCTGATCGGCACGCCGGAACAAATTGCCGACGTGCTGGAAAAGTGGTTTACCCAAGGGGCGGCAGACGGCTTCATGTTCATCGCTCCAGTTTTGCCGCAAGGTTTGGAAGCTTTCGTGGACAAAGTCATCCCGCTGTTGCAGGAAAGAGGCTTGTATCGCCACGATTACGAGGGCGATACGCTGCGGGAGCATCTCGGGCTGGAAAAACCGTACAACCGCTTGGCCGTGCGCAGCCGGGCATTAAGCGAAGTCGAGTCCTGAACGTAGCAGCAGGTCAGGTGACAGAAGAAAGGAGAGGTTCAGGATGAGCACAGAAACGCAGGAGCTGACACGAACCGATTGGGAGCAGAAGCTGATCGCGATTCGCAGACAGTTGCATCAATACCCGGAAGTGGCCTACGAAGAATTTGAAACGACCCGTTCGATTCGGGAGTGGCTGACAGAAGCGGGGATTCGCCTGATCGAGCTGCCGCTGGCAACAGGTGTCGTGGCGGAAATCGGGGGCAAAAACGCTGGCCCTGTGATCGCCTTGCGCGCCGACATCGACGCGTTGCCGATTCAGGAGGAGACGGGGCTGCCCTATGCCTCGACCATCGTCGGAAACATGCACGCTTGCGGGCACGACTTTCACACCGCCGTCATCCTGGGCGCTGCTTTTTTGCTAAAGCAGCAGGAGGAAAAGTTGCCCGGAACGGTGCGTCTGCTGTTTCAGCCGGCAGAAGAAAAAGGTACGGGAGCGGCGCTTTTGATAGAAAAGGGCGCTTTGGACGGCGTGACGGCGATTTTCGGGCTGCACAACAAGCCTGATCTGGAAGTCGGGAGCGTCGGGATCAAGCCGGGAGCGTTGATGGCGAGTGTCGATGGCTTCGATATCGAGGTGGAAGGGCTTGGTACGCATGCGGCAATTCCTCACGCCGGAATCGATCCGATTGTCGCCGCATCGCAGATCGTGACCGCGCTGCAAACGATTGTCAGCCGCAACGTCAGCCCGCTGGAAAATGCGGTCGTCAGCGTGACGACGATCCACGGAGGGACGACCTGGAACGTGATCCCGGATAAGGTCGCTCTCGGCGGCACAGTCCGCACGTTTCAGGAGGAAGTCCGGCAGAAAATCCCGGGGCGCATTCGGGCGATCATCGAGGGAGTCGCTGCGGCATACGGGGCGAAAGTGAGCCTGCGCTGGTTCAAAGGCCCGCCTTCCGTGCAAAACGACGGCCCTTTGACCAAACTGGCCGCCGAAACAGCGGAGAAGCTCGGCTTGCAAGTCGTCACGCCTGAGCCGTCCGCCGCAGGGGAAGATTTCGCCTATTATCAGCAAAAAATTCCCGGCGTGTTCGTTTTCGTCGGAACATCCGGGACAAACGAATGGCATCATCCCGGATTTACCGTAGATGAACGGGCGATTGCGATCAGCGCGAACTATTTTGCCGAGCTGGCCTGGCGTGCTCTGAAAGGCGGGTGAGAGTAGCAGATGATCCACATTAGCAACTTGAGCAAATCATACAAAACCGCCAAAGGCGTCATTCCCGTTTTGCAAAACATCGATCTGTTCATCCCCAAGGGCGACATCTTCGGAATCATCGGCTTTTCCGGGGCGGGCAAATCGACCTTGATCCGTTGCTTGAATCGGCTGGAAGAGCCGGATTCGGGCACCATCGAGATCGGGGGAAAAGTGATTACCGATTTGCCGGAAAAGGAGCTGCGGCAGGCGCGGCAAAAAATCGGCATGATTTTTCAGCAATTCAACCTGCTTGACGCGCGCACCGTTTTTCAAAATGTCGCTTTTCCGCTGGAGGTGGCGGGGCATCCGAAGCCGTTCATCCGCGCCCGGGTCCGAGAAATTCTCGACCTGGTGCAGCTTGGCGATAAGGAGAACGTCTATCCGTTTCAGTTGAGCGGCGGGCAAAAGCAGCGCGTCGGCATCGCCCGCGCGCTCGTCAACCAGCCTGATCTGTTGCTCAGCGACGAAGCGACATCCGCTCTCGATCCGCAGACGACTTATTCCATCCTGGAGCTTTTGCGCGAGATCAACCGCCAGCTCAAGCTGACGATCGTGCTCATTACCCACGAGCTGGACGTACTCCAGCATGTGTGCAACAACATGGCGGTAATTGAAAATGGCCAGATCGTCGAAACCGGGACGGTGGAGAAATTTTTCCTCAACCCGGATAGCGACACGGCGAAGCGCTTCGTCCATATTATCGATCATTACCGGGAGAAGCGGAGCGTAATGGAAGGAGTCGGGGCAGGCATATGAACAACGATCTGATTGACTTGCTCTGGGAAGGGCTATTGGAGACGCTTTACATGGTTTTTTGGTCGTCTTTGTTTGCGCTCGCGATGGGCGTCGTGCTTGGGGTCACGCTGGTTGTTACCGACAAAGGAGGCATTCTCGAAGCGCCGAAGCTGAACAAGGTCATCAGTACCGTAATTAACGGTGTCCGCTCTCTTCCATTGATCATTTTGATCGTCCTGCTGTTGCCTTTGTCGCGCCTGATCGTCGGTACGACGCTTGGGCCAACGGCGGCGATTGTCTCCTTGTCGATCGGTGCCGCTCCTTTTCTCGGACGAATTATCGAAAGCGCGTTGAAAGAAGTGAGCGCCGGGAAGATTGAGGCCGCCAAGGCGGTCGGGGCTACTCCGTTCACGATCATTTTTCGCGTGCTGATTCCCGAGGCGATGCCAGCCCTCGTGCGCGGAATTACGATCGGAATTATCGGGATCACCGAGTTTACGGCCGTAGCAGGGGCGATTGGGGCAGGCGGGCTTGGCAGCCTGGCGATCCGTTTCGGCTATCAGCGCTTTCGCGAGGATGTGCTGATCGCCACGGTCCTGCTCATTATTTTGCTCGTGCAAATCATTCAATGGTCGGGCGATTTGCTCGTCAAATCGATCAACAAGAAGCGGTACAAATTCGAATAAAGCCAGCGTGAGCGAAAAAAATCAGAGATTCATCACTAGAGGAGTGGAACGTATGAGAAAAAAAGGTCTTGGGGTCATTTTTAGTGTACTTGTCGCATTCAGCATGGTAGCAGCAGGGTGCGGCTCAGGTTCCGGTTCCGGCGCATCGGGCAGCCAGTCGTCCAGTTCGGCTCCCGCAGCACCAGCCCAGTCCGGCTCCGGGCAGGCGGCAGAACCAGCCAAAGAAGTCACCTTGAAGGTTGGCGCAGCCCCTGTCCCGCACGCGGAAATTTTGGAGTTCGTGAAGCCAAAGCTGAAAGAGCAGGGCGTGAATTTGGAAGTCGTCGTTCTCGATGACGAGGGACAGCTGAATCCGGCTTTGCAAGACAAGCAGATTGACGCGAACTTTTTCCAGCACGTCCCGTATTTGGATTCGATCAAAACCGAAAAAGGCTATGACTTTGCGGTGACGACAAAAGTTCACGTAGAACCGATCGGATTTTACTCTGACAAGCTCAAATCCAAGGACGAGATTCAGGAAGGGGCGAAGATCGGCATTCCGAACAACCCGTCCAACGAATACCGCGCGTTGATCTTGTTGCAGGAACAAGGCTGGATCAAGCTGAAAGACGGTCTGACAACCTATCAGGCGACGCCAAAGGATATCGCGGAGAATCCGAAAAAACTGGAGTTCATCGAAGCGGAAGCGTCCACATTGCCGCGAGTTTTGCCCGACCTCGCTGGCGCGGTGATCAATACAAACGTCGTGCTGGAAGCGAAAATCGATCCGAAGAGCGCTCTGTTCCGGGAAGGGGCGAACTCGCCATACGCCAACGTGATTACGGTTCGCAAAGGCGACGAAAACCGGGACGAGATCAAAAAGCTGGATGCCGTTCTTACTTCACCTGAGGTCAAAAAGTTCATCGAAGACAAATACGGTGTCGCTGTCGTTCCCGCTTTTTAACGGGGAGAAGGGAGCAAGTCGACCATGACGGAAAATCAGCGAGCAAAAGCCATTCGCATCCGCGATGCACGAGGCGAGGATCAGGAGCAGATCAAACAGCATTTGCTCGAAGCGTACACGCAGTACGAGCAGCTGCTGTCGGTAGAGCGATGGACGCGCTACAAGCAGGAGATCGAAGAATCCGCGCAAGGACGCCAGACGATTGCTTTTCTTGTTGCAGACTGGGGCGATGAAATCGTCGGCAGCGTCCAGTTGTTCGCTTCGGCGCAGTCGGCGTACAATCGGCCTGAGCTGGAAATTCATACGCCGATCATCCGGTTTCTGGCCGTATCGCCAAAAGCGCGAGGAAACAGAATCGCCGAACGGCTGATCGAGGAAGTCGTCCGGCGCTCCCGCGACCTGGGAGCTGCGACCTTGCACCTGCACACGACAGACATGATGGCAGCGGCCGTCAAGCTGTACGAGCGACTCGGATTCGCTCGTGCGGTCGAGAAAGACTTTTTCAACGGGGAAACACACGTCAAAAGCTACTGGCTGCGGCTGGATGAGGCGAGGGTGGGGTGACGCAGGCAAGCTGAGCAACCAACATAGCGTGTTAGGGAGCGAGTGCTTCGTATCCGGCACCAAATAGCGTGCCAAGGAGTCTTACTCCCAGCCAACACCAAATAGCGCGAAGCTGCGATTATCCCCCATCCCGCACATATGAAAGCCCTGATGAGAGCAAGTCGTCATCAGGGTTGTTTTTTTGCCTGTCTCATTACGTGGGTCAGCTGTACTTGCTCAGCACATCGAAAAATTCCTTTAAAAAGTGGTAAAACAGCTTTTCCGAAGGGGGCAGCTCCCGGTTGTTCGGGATGATGATGCCGACCGTACGCTGGACGAGCGGCTCGCTGATCGGAATTTTGACAGTCTCGCGCGGCACGTTATCCGTCAAGGTCAGCTCAGGCAAAAGCGTGACGCCAAGCCCTGCAGCGACGAGTCCCTTGATCGCGTCAATATCCTCCCCTTCGAAGGCGACTTTGGGAGCGAAGCCCATTTGCGAACAGGCGTTGACCGCGATATTTCGCAAAATAAAACCGGGCGGGAACAGGACGAACGTATCTTCCTGAAGCTGATTCAGTCGCAAATTCGGCTGTTTGGCGAGCGGATGTCTCGCGGGCAGCAGCGCGACGATGTTTTCGGCGAAAAAAATATGGCTGCGCACGTTTTTTTCCTGGGTCGGAACCGGGCCGAGAAAAGCCAGGTCGATCTCGCCGTTGATGACGGAGTCGATCAGCCCCTGATAAGAGCCTTGCTTCAACTGAAAGCCGATATCCGGGTACCTTGCCCGAAAGCCGGAAATGACCGTTGGCAGCGGATTGGCAGCGAGACTGCTCGTAAACCCGACGCGGATCGTCCCGCGCTCCGGATCGAGAAATTCGTCAATTTTTTGCTTGGCTTTTTCGATTTCGCTCACAGCCATTTCCATGTGTTGCAAAAAGATTCTGCCTACGGCTGTCAGCTTGACGTTGCGGCCTTCGCGGATAAACAGGGAGACGCCAAGCTCTTCCTCCAGATTGGCGATCTGCCGGCTCAGCGCAGATTGGGCCACGTGCAAGTTGTGCGAAGCTTCGGTGAAATGCTCGCGTTTGGCTACTTCAATGAAGTATTGAATCTGTCGAAGCTCCATGAAGACCCCCCATTCCCGATCAATCTCGTTTTGAGATTAATATTGAGTAAATTATATATTGTTTGTATCGGTTCACTCAATCTAAAATTGAGTTAACAGAGAGAGCAAGGGAGTGGAGACAAATGACGAGAAATGGAATGCCTGCGAAGCAAGGTTTATACGATCCGATGTTCGAGCACGACGCTTGTGGAATCGGTTTTATTGCCAATTTGAAAGCAAAAGCCACACATGAGATGGTGCAAAACGGCTTGAAAATTCTTTGCCAGCTGGAGCATCGCGGCGGGCAAGGCAGCGATCCGGAAACGGGTGACGGAGCCGGAATTTTGACGCAAATTCCGCACGCCTTTTTCAAAAAAGCCTGTAAGGAGTTGGGCTTCCAGCTTCCGGCGCAAGGCAAATACGGCGTGGGCATGCTGTTTATGCCGATGGATGAACAGCTGCGCGAGCAATACGAAGCGAAACTGGCCGCCATTATTGCGGCAGAAGGTCAAAAGCTGCTTGGCTTCCGCACGGTGCCCGTCGATGGGACGAAGATCGGCAAAACGGCCGCAGCCAGCCAGCCTTTTGTCCGCCAGGTGTTTATCGGAGCGAGTGCTGATTTAGCTGACCAGATGGCGTTTGAACGGAAGCTGTACGTCATTCGCAAGCAGATGGAGCAAGCGGCAGGCGAAGGCTTCTACGCAGCGTCCATGTCTTCCCGCACCATCGTCTACAAAGGACTGTTGACTCCAGGACAGCTTGACGCATTTTACCTTGATTTGCAAGAAGATTCGTACACTTCCACCTTTTCCGTGGTGCACTCGCGATTCAGCACGAACACCTTTCCGACGTGGGAGAGAGCGCACCCGAACCGCTATCTGATCCACAACGGGGAAATCAACACGTTGCAGGGCAATGTGAACTGGATGATGGCCCGCGAAAAAATGTTCGAGTCGGCTCTGTTTGGACGCGATCTGGAAAAAGTGGTTCCCGTCATTGATATGCAAGGAAGCGACTCGGCTATCCTCGACAACTGCGTGGAATTTTTCTCGCTGGCTGGCAGATCGTTGCCGCACGTCGCGATGATGATGATTCCCGAACCGTGGGATCAGGATGAGCAGATGGATGAACATAAAAAAGCTTTTTACGAATACCACAGCTGCCTGATGGAACCGTGGGACGGCCCGACCGCCATTTCCTTTACCGATGGCAGACAAATCGGGGCGATCCTCGACCGGAACGGCTTGCGCCCGGCGAGATACTACGTAACGACAGATGACACGATCATTTTCTCGTCGGAAGTAGGCGTACTCGAAGTACCGGAAGAAAAAATCGTGCAAAAAGGACGCCTCAGCCCTGGCCGCATGCTGCTCGTCGATCTGGAGGAAGGCCGCATCGTCTCGGATGAAGAGATCAAGCGGCAAATCGCCAGCGAACAGCCGTACCGCGACTGGGTAAAAACGCAATTGCAGCCGTTGGAACAACTGCCGGCAGCAGGCACTCCCGACGATCTGGCAGGTCAAGAACTGCTGGCGCGCCAAAAGGCATTTGGCTACACGCAGGAAGAGCTGGACAAAATGCTGGCGCCGATGGTCGCAGAACAAAAAGACCCGATCGGCTCGATGGGCGTCGACACGCCGCTCGCTGTGCTGTCAGACCGTCCGCAGCTGCTGTATCATTACTTTAAACAATCGTTCGCGCAAGTTACGAATCCGCCAATCGATTCGCTGCGCGAGGCTTGTGTCACATCGACCCATACGGTTCTCGGGGCGGAAGGCAATCTGCTGGCACCGACCGCAGCCAATTGCCGCAGAATCCGTTTGACCAATCCGCTTTTGTCCAATCAGCAGCTGGCACAGCTTCGCGCCAATCCGTACCAGGAGTTCAAGGCGAGGACGTTGCCGATTCTTTTCAAGGCAGACGGCGGAGATCGCGCGCTGGAGGAAGCGCTGGAAGGCTTGTTTGCCGAAGCGGACGAGGCGATTGCAGCTGGATACACCTTGTTGATCTTGTCTGACCGCGGCTTGAACGCCGACTGGGCGGCGATTCCGGCTTTGCTTGCTGCAAGCGGCTTGCATCACCATCTGGTACGCCAGGGAACCCGCACGAAAGCCAGCCTGATCGTCGAATCGGGCGAACCGCGCGACGTGCATCAATTCGCCATGCTGATCGGCTACGGCGCGGATGCTGTCAACCCGTACGTTGCGATTGCCTCCGTACTCGACCTGATCACTGCTGGCAAGCTGAAAGAAGTGACGGCCGAGGAAGCGATTGAGGCTTACTTGCAAACGGCGATCGAAGGCGTCGTCAAGGTCATGTCGAAAATGGGCATTTCCACGATCCAAAGCTATCGCGGCGCGCAAATTTTTGAAGCGGTCGGCATTCATTCCGCTGTCATCGACCGTTACTTTACCCGCACGCCTTCGCAAATCTCGGGCATCTCGCTCGATGTGATCGCCCAGGAGACGCTGCTCCGCCACGCGCAAGCCTTTTCGCCAGAACATTCCGAAGAAAAGCTCGACGCAGGCAGCGACTTCCAATTCCGGCGCGACGGCGAGTATCATCTGTTCAATCCGAAAACCGTGCACGCTTTGCAAAAAGCATGCCGCGAAGGCAGCTACGAGCAGTACAAAATTTACGCCGAAATGGCGGGGGAGCAGCCGTTTTCCGCTTTGCGCCACCTGCTCGATTTCCAATCGGATCGCAAGCCGATTCCGTTGAATGAAGTCGAATCGGTAGACTCGATTGTCCACCGCTTCAAAACGGGCGCGATGTCCTACGGCTCGCTGAGCAAGGAAGCGCACGAGACGCTGGCGATTGCCATGAACCGTCTGGGAGCGAAAAGCAACAGCGGTGAAGGGGGAGAAGACCCGACCCGTTACACGACGGATGAAAACGGAGACTTGCGCCGCAGCGCCATCAAGCAGGTCGCTTCCGGACGATTTGGCGTATCCAGCCACTATTTGGTCAATGCTTCCGAAATCCAGATCAAAATGGCGCAAGGAGCGAAGCCAGGGGAAGGCGGACAGCTTCCAGGCAGCAAGGTGTACCCGTGGATTGCCGAAGTGCGCGGCTCGACGCCAGGTGTCGGACTGATTTCGCCGCCGCCTCACCACGACATTTACTCGATTGAGGATCTCGCGCAACTGATTTTCGACTTGAAAAACGCCAATCCGCGCGCTCGCATCAGCGTGAAGCTCGTGTCCAAGGCAGGCGTTGGAACGATTGCCGCCGGGGTGGCAAAAGGCTTGGCAGACGTCATTGTCATCAGCGGTCACGACGGAGGGACGGGTGCCTCGCCGAAATCGAGCATCAAGCACGCTGGCTTGCCGTGGGAGCTGGGCTTGGCGGAAACGCATCAGACGCTGTTGCTCAACCAGCTGCGAGATCGCGTCGTGCTGGAGACAGACGGCAAGCTCATGACCGGCCGCGACGTCGTCATCGCTGCCTTGCTCGGAGCGGAAGAGTTCGGTTTCGCGACGGCTCCGCTCGTCTCCATCGGTTGCGTCATGGCCCGTGTTTGCCATCTGGATACGTGCCCGGTCGGGGTTGCCACGCAAAACCCCGAGCTGCGCAAACGTTTCAAGGGCGATCCGCAGCACGCCGTCAACTTCATGCGCCTCGTCGCTCGCGAAGTGCGCGAAATCATGGCCCAGCTCGGTTTCCGCTCCATCGAAGCGATGATCGGCCAGAGCCAGATTCTCACCGTAAGCGAAAGAACGAAAGCGCACTGGAAAGCGAAACATATCGACCTGTCCGCACTTTTGTTCCAGCCAGCCGTCTCCGCCGAGGTCGGCAGATACCATCGGCGCAACCAAGATCACAAGCTGGAGGAGACGCTGGATCGCCAAAGCTTGCTCGCATTGTGCAAGCCAGCGCTAGAAAAACAAAAACACATCCAGGCAAGACTGCCGATCAGCAACACAAACCGCGTCGTCGGGACGATCCTTGGCAGTGAAGTGACGAGAAGATACGGTCTGCACGGCTTGCCGGAAGATACGATTCGCCTGGACTTCTACGGTTCGGCTGGTCAAAGCTTCGGCGCATTCGTTCCGCGCGGCATTACGTTGCAGCTGGAAGGCGATGCGAACGACTACGTCGGCAAAGGGCTGTCTGGCGGAAAAATCGTCGTCGCGCCAGCGAAAAAGAGCCTTTTTGCCCCTGAGCGCAACATGATCATCGGAAACGTCGCCTTCTACGGCGCGACCTCTGGCGAAGCGTACATCAACGGCCTGGCAGGCGAGCGCTTCTGCGTGAGAAACAGTGGTGTCACCGCCGTTGTCGAAGGTGTCGGCGACCATGGCTGCGAGTATATGACCGGAGGACGTGTCGTGGTGCTCGGTCAGGTCGGCAAAAACTTTGCGGCGGGCATGTCGGGCGGAACCGCCTACGTGCTGGCAGAAGACAAAGCGGCTTTTGCGGCAACTTGCAATCAGGAAATGGTTCTTTTGGAAAAGCTGGACGACCAGAGCGAGATTGCCGCTGTCAAAAAACTGCTGGAAAATCACGTTGCTTTCACAGGAAGTCCGCTGGCAAAAGCACTCTTGGATCAATGGCAGCAAACCGTCGCCAAGTTCGTCAAAGTAATTCCAAAGGACTACAAGCAAATCGTCTCGACGATGGAAGAGCTGGAGAAATCCGGAATGAAGCGCCAGGAAGCGATCTTGGCCGCATTCGAAATGAACCAAAAGAAGAGCGAACAAAAAGCAAAAGCACCGAAAAAAAAGGAGCCTGAGCAAGTCGGCGTGTCGGTAGGGCAATAAATTCGCTCCGGCAATAAATTCGCTCTGGCAATAAATAGGAAGGAAAGCGGCAACTCGGGAGACGGGTTGCCGTTTTTGGCTTTTCATTTTGAGAAAAAAGAACCGGAACGAGTGCACTTTTAAGGTCTAATGTCCTATGAATGTGGTTTCTATATTTGTCGATTTTTATAGAGTGTGTAAAAATATCCAAAGAAAGGGAATTGATTGATGAAAGCACCACTCTCGATTAAAATCATCCAGGGATTTATGCTCTTGCAAATTTTTGTCCTGGTAAGCCTGTACGTAATCGTGGAACTGGCCGATCCGATGAACCTCAGCCATTGGGCGAGCAAAATCGTCTTTCGAATGGTCGATATGCCACAGGACATGCTGGAGCAAAGCTATGTATTGGGCAGGTTAAAAGGCATGTTGATGTTTCCGTTATTTTTCACGTCTCTGCTCGCGCTTTTTATCAAACTGCGAATGTTGAAAACGTCAATCGGGTGCATCATTTTGATCATGTTGCTGGATGTAAGTAAAGGAACGTTTTTGGTTGCCATCGTCTATTTGGTTATTTTATTGGTGCTGCTCAACAACAAGCAAGCGAAAGTGTATTTTCAGCAGAAGCGAAAAACCAAGGCGGCCGAAGCTGCATAAATGCGCATAAAAACAGGACATTCTTCCAAGAGCTGCTGGAGGGAATGTCCTGTTTCATTATATATGCGATATCTCTTGCTACACCCTGAGCAAATCCCTCCTCCCTCCCTGGTAGAAAAGGTGGAAAAGCAAAGGATGAGACCCGGAAAAGAGGGACTTTAGCATCATGGAATATTTTAACATATATGTCGATTTAAAAATGAAGTTACAAAAACGTGCATCTGTTAAACATAGTCGTTTGGGAATAGGAGAGAAAGGAGGGAGCATAGCAAATGCAGGCAACAGATGGCGTCAT